>NZ_JBEZNU010000030.1:0-97609 GCF_040653375.1 Streptomyces sp. NPDC047974 | reverse complement strand
CTTCGTTCCTGTTTCCAGGCCCTCCGGGCGCTTCCTTCGTTTCCGACTCTATCAGATCTTTCCGATCCGATTTCCTCGGTGCTTTCCGGTCCCGAATTGAATTTCTCGGGACCTTCCGGCGGGGTCAAACATTACCAGGCTTTCTCCGTCCCCCTGACCACCCCTCCGCGTTCACCGGATGAACCGGGGCAGGCAGAGGTGTAGACCACTGGGGTTAGGATCTGGCTTGATCGGTGCTGCCGACCGCGACTCAAAGCCGCGTTGGGGTCAGGCAGGAGTACGACAGTACATCCCACCGTCAGTAGAGGCAAATCGTTTCCGGTAGTCCCTAGGTCCGCCAACTGGTACGTCTCGTGCGGAACCGGGACTTCTTATGACTTACGCTTCTGAACAGTACGCGCCGCCCAGGACAGGTGTGGCGGCGCCACACGATCTCCGCCCCTGGGAGGCTTCCCATGTCAACCGTGACGTCGCCACTCGCTGGACGCGCCATCGGTCTCGCCAACGTTCCCGACCCGGTCTTCTCCGGTGCCATGGTCGGGCCCGGCACCGCCATCGATCCCGTACGTGAGCCCTCCGAGGCGGTCTCCCCCATCGACGGGGTCGTCGTCTCCATGCACCCGCACGCCTTCGTCGTCGTGGACAGCGAGGGACACGGGGTGCTGACGCACCTCGGCATCGACACCGTCCAGCTCAACGGCGAGGGCTTCGAGCTGCTCGTCAACAAGGGGGACACCGTGGCGCGCGGGCAGGCCGTCGTGCGGTGGAACCCCGCCGTCGTCGAGGCCGCCGGCAAGTCGCCCATCTGTCCCGTCGTCGCCCTCGAGGCCACGGCCGACTCGCTGTCCGGCGTCCGTGAGGACGGCGACGTGAAGGCCGGCGACCAGCTCTTCGACTGGAGCTGAGTCCGGTCCGTCGTCCGGACGGCCGCGAGTACGACATTCAACGCGGTGGCTTCGGCCGCCGCTCAATCGGAGACGGGTGAGATGGAGACAACGCTGCGAGGCGTCGGCGTCAGCCACGGTGTGGCGATCGGCCAGGTCCGGCACATGGGTACGGCGGTTCTCGAACCGCCCGCCAAGCAGATTCCCGCCGAGGACGCGGAGCGCGAACAGGGGCGCGCCCGCCAGGCGGTGGAGGCCGTTGCCGCTGATCTGATCGCGCGTGGCAACCTGGCCGGCGGCGAGGCCCAGGCGGTGCTGGAGGCCCAGGCGATGATCGCCCAGGACCCGGAGCTCATCGCCGACGTCGACCGCAGGATCGCGGTCGGGAGCACGGCCGAGCGCGGTATCTACGACGCCTTCTCGCACTACCGCGAGCTGCTTGCGGGTGCCGGTGAGTACATGGCGGGTCGGGTCGCCGACCTGGACGACGTACGGAACCGGATCGTGGCGCGGCTGCTCGGGGTGCCGATGCCGGGTGTTCCGGACAGCGACGAGCCGTACGTGCTCATCGCGCGGGACCTGGCGCCGGCCGACACGGCGCTGCTCGACCCGGCGCTCGTGCTCGGGTTCGTGACCGAGGAGGGCGGGCCGACCAGCCACAGCGCCATCCTGGCGCGTGCCCTGGGTGTGCCGGCCGTGGTGGCGCTGCCCGGTGCCGGTGAGCTGGCGGAGGGCACGGAGATCGCGGTGGACGGTTCCACCGGCGAGATCTTCGTGGACCCGAGCGAGGAGAAGAAGGCGGCGCTGACCAAGGCCGCCGAGGAGCGGAAGGCCGCGCTGTCCGCGTCCAGTGGCCCGGGTGCCACCTCGGACGGGCACAAGGTGCCGCTGCTCGCCAACGTCGGTGGCCCGGCGGACGTGCCGGCCGCGGTGGAGGCGGGCGCCGAGGGCGTCGGTCTGTTCCGTACCGAGTTCCTCTTCCTGGACGACAGCCAGAAGGCCCCGTCCGAGGAGAAGCAGATCGAGGCGTACCGGAGGGTCCTGGAGGCCTTCCCCGAGGGCCGTGTGGTGGTGCGGGTGCTCGACGCCGGCGCCGACAAGCCGCTCGACTTCCTGACGCCCACGGACGAGCCCAACCCGGCGCTCGGCGTGCGCGGGCTGCGGTCGCTGCTCGACCACCCGGAGGTGCTGCGGACGCAGCTGACCGCGCTGGCGAAGGCCGCCGAGGGTCTGCCCGTGTACCTGGAGGTCATGGCGCCGATGGTGGCCGACCGGACGGACGCGAAGGCGTTCGCCGACGCGTGCCGTGAGGCGGGGCTCCGGGCGAAGTTCGGCGCGATGGTGGAGATCCCGTCCGCCGCGCTCCGGGCCCGCTCGATCCTCCAGGAGGTCGAGTTCCTGTCGCTGGGTACGAACGACCTGGCCCAGTACACCTTCGCCGCCGACCGTCAGGTGGGCGCGGTGTCCCGGCTGCAGGACCCGTGGCAGCCCGCGCTGCTCGACCTGGTGGCGATGTCCGCCGAGGCGGCCAAGGCCGAGGGCAAGAGCTGTGGTGTCTGTGGCGAGGCCGCCTCGGATCCGCTGCTCGCGTGTGTGCTGACCGGTCTGGGTGTCACCTCCCTGTCGATGGGCGCGGCGTCGATCCCGTACGTGCGGGCGACGCTGGCGAAGTACACGCTGGCGCAGTGCGAGCGTGCGGCGGCCGCGGCTCGGGCCGCGGACACGGCGCACGAGGCGCGGCTGGCCGCGCAGGCGGTGCTGTCCGGGGAGTGACCCCGGAGTCGTAGCGCGTGGTTCGGAGGGGCTTCCCGTCACCTGGTGGCGGGGAGCCCCTTCGTCGTGTCCGGGGTCAGGGGTGGCGGTGGGTGCCGGGGTCGGGGGCGAGAGGGAAACCGGCGCGGTGGTCGACGCCGTGCTCCGGGGGAAGGGGTTCGCCGGTGCGGGCGTCGGTGCAGTAGGCGGCGAAGACCTCGGCCTCGGTCAGCGGGGCGAGGGTGCCGGCGGCGAGCCGCCAGCCGTGGAGGCGGTCGGGGCGCCCGGGGCGGGTGGCGCGCAGGACGAGTCCGCCCGGGGCGGCGAGGACGAGCCCGGCGGCGAGGACGGCGGCGAACTCGGTGGCGGCGGTGGGGTCGTGGTGGTTGGTTCCCTGGTCGTCGCGGGCGGTGTGGAGGACGGCGAGCAGGTGGTCGTCGGCGGCGGGGACGCTGCAGACGAGGTGGTGGGTGCCGGTTCCCGCGCCGTCGAGGAGGGCGAGGAGCAGGCGGGTGGCGTGGTCGAAGGCGTCGCGGCCGAGGTCCAGGTCGCAGTCGGGGCAGTCTCCGGCGGTGGCGAGGACGGTGGTGGCGTATTCCCAGGTGGCGCGGCGGACGGCGGTGTCGACGAGTTCGGGGAGGAGGGTGGTGAGGGGCTGTCCGGTGTAGGTGACGCGGGCGCCGGTGGCGGCCAGGTGGTCGGTGAAGCGGCTGCGGCTGGTGGGGTGGTCGGGGTCCAGGCCGGTCTCGGCGCAGTAGGAGACGTATTCGTCGGGGTCGAAGAGGGCCACGGTGGTGTGGGTGCCCTGGCGGGCGAGGGATTTGAGGAGGGCTTCGATCTCCTTGAGGTAGGTGCCGTGGTCGTCGAAGGCGAAGGTGCGGTAGCGGCGCATGGCGGCGAAGTCCTGCTCGTCGGCGAGGAGTCCGACGGTGCTGGGGATCTCGCGGCGCAGGGCGCGGCGGAGGCGGGTCGTGGTGGTGGTCGTCATGGGTCCCCCTCGGTCGTGGCGGTCTGATCACGGCGATCAATGCTCACTTACCGTAACCGTCGGCACTGACAGTGACGGATTGGTGGGTCGGGTGACGCGGTCGCGGATGAGGCGGTGCTGGGCGGCGCCCGCGCCGGCGAGCGCGAGGCCGAGGAGGGGCCAGGCCAGGGGGCCGGCGGTCATGACGGCGGTGACGAGGAGGGGTCCGGCGAAGCGCTGGCTCGACTGGGCGGTGCCGTGGGCGCCCAGGTAGGCGCCCTGGGCGTCGGCGGGGGCCAGGGCGACGGAGAGTTCCCACGAGGCGGTGGCGTGGACGATCTCGGCGAAGGTGAGGGCGACGACGGCCACGACGAGCGCGGAGACGGCGAAGGCGCGGCCGCCGGCGGCGGAGGCGGCGAGGGCGAGCGTGCCGACGAGAAAGAGGGCGGAGAGGGGGACGAGGAGGCGGCGGGCGGCCTCGGGGGTGGCTCCGAAGCGGGCGAGGGGGACCTGGAAGAGGACGACGAGGACGGTGTTGAGGACGAGGAGGAGCGGGACGAGGCCGACGGGGGCCTCGGTGGCGTGGACGATCCAGAGGGGGACGGCGACCTGGAGGATCGTGTCGTCGAGGAAGAGGGCGGCGTCGGTGGCGGTGTAGCCGAGGAAGGTGCGGTCGCGCCAGGGTCCGGCGGGCTTGTCCCGGACGGTGTCGCGCGGGGTGGCGGAGGCCGGGGAGACGGTGCGGCCGGCGGACGCCGGTTCGGCGCAGCGGAGGGTGAGGACGGTGATGGCGAGGTAGGTGAGGACGTTGCCGACGAGGAGCCAGGTGTAGGCCTGGGTGGATCCGGTGGCGAGGGCGGCCGCGGCGCCGAGGCCGCCGATGGACCAGCCGATGTTGACGGTGGTGCGCTGGATGGCCTGGTAGCGGGCGCGTTCGGTACCGGCCTGGCGGGCCGCGTACAGCTTGATGAGGACGCTGCCGGCGCGGTCGGGGAGGGCTCCGAGGGCGGAGTAGAGGGTGAGGAGGAGGAAGTGGTCGGTGGTGAGGAGGGCGAGGAGGGTGGCTCCGCGCATGAGCTGGGTGGCGGCGATGACGCGGACGAGGGGGAAGCGGTCGGCGAGGAGGCCGGCGAGGGGGGCTCCGGCTATGCCGACGCCGCCGGAGACGGTCATGAGCAGGCCGACCTGACCGAGACTCAGCCCTGAGACGTAGGTGAAGTAGAGGGCGGTGCAGCCGGCCCAGAGGCCGGTGCCCGTCTTGTCGACGATGCTGACGACGAGCATGCGGCGGCCGTCGCGGCCTCCCGGGATGCGGTCGAGCGCGGTGCGGTGCCATGACGACGGCCGACTCACGTGGTTCCCCCTTGACCCGACTTATGTATTGATACATAATTTTGAATGTGGCAACACAATATGGGATTCAGGGGACGACAGCCAAGGGGATCGCCGCGTCCGTCGAACGCGGGGTGGCCGAGGGGGAACTCGCCCCGGGCGACGCGCTGCCCCCCGTGCGGAAGCTCGCGGACGACCTGGGGGTCAGTCCGGGCACGGTGGCGACCGCGTACAAGGAACTGCGCGGACGGGGGCTCGTGGTGACCCGCGGGCGGGGCGGCACGGTCGTGGCGGAGGCGCCGTCGGTGGCGTCCCGGCGTCCGCCGCGCATGCCGGAGGGGCTGACGGACCTCGCGAGCGGTCTGCCCGATCCCGCCTTCCTGCCGGTGCTCCACCCGCCCCGCGACGTACGGCCCGTCTACGGCTCGCACCGGGCGGCACCGCGGCTCGCCGCCCTGGAGGAGCTGACCCGGGCGTGGTTCCGGCGGGACGGGGTGCCCGCGGAGCGGGTGACCTTCGCGCACGGGGCGCTCGACTGCGTCGCCCGGCTGCTCTCGGTGGAGCTCCGGCCCGGTGACGCGGTGGCCGTCGAGGACCCCGGCTTCCACCACCTCCTCGACCTGGTGCCCGCGCTGGGACTGCGGATGGTGCCGGTGGCCGTCGACGGCGAGGGGCTCACGCCGGACGCGCTGCGGGCGGCGCTGCGGGCCGGCGTACGGGCCGTCGTCCTCAGCCCGCGCGCGCAGTGCCCCACCGGGGCGTCCCTCTCCCCCGCGCGGCGGGACGAGCTGGGGGCGCTGTTCCGGGAGTTCCCCGAGGTCCTGGTGATCGAGGACGACTACTTCGCCGAGCTCGACGGGCCCGCGGCGCCGACGGTGAGCGCGCTGGCGCCCGCCCGCTGGGCCCAGGTGCGCACGGTCTCGAAGCGGCTGGGCGTCGACCTGCGGTGGGCCGGGGTGACGGGAGACGCGGTGACGCTCGCCCGGCACGACGGCCGGATGGTGATGACCTCCGGCTGGGTCAGTCATGTGCTCCAGGAGACCGTCGTCGGGCTCTTCTCCGACCCGGAGACGGCACGGCTCGTGGCGCGCGGGGAGACCGCGTACGCCGAGCGCCGGCGGGCGCTGGTCGACGCCCTCGGCACCCGCGGCATCCGCGCGGTCGGGGCCGCCGGCCTGAACGTGTGGGTACCGGTGCGGGACGAGTCGGCGGTCGTCAACGGACTGCGGACGTACGGATGGTGGGTGGCCGCGGGCGCCCGCTTCCGGATCGCCGCGCCTCCCGCCGTACGGATCACCGCTTCCGTGCTCCTGCCGGAGGCCGCCGAGCGGCTGGCGTCGGACTTCGCGCGGGTGCTCGGGGACACCCAGGCGACGTACGGGGGCTGACGTGGCGTGAGCCCGCCGCCCGGACCGGGAGACGGTCGGGCGGCGGGCTCACGCGCGCGTGGCGGGTGGTCAGCGGGTGCGGTAGGCGTTGCCGAGGGTCTGGTCCAGGGTGTTGCCCTGGGAGTCGGTGAGCGTGGCGCGGAACGAGACCGTGCCGCCGGCGGAGGGGTTGCGGACCACGACGGCGCCGTTCACGACGGGCGCCTCGGTCCAGGTGCCGCCGCCGTCGACGGAGGTCCGGACGCGCAGCGACCGGGTGCCCGCGCCGGCGGCCGGGCCCTGGACCGTGACGGGGACGCGGAGTTCCGCGCCGGCGGTGGCGGTGCCGTCGAGGGCGAGCGTCGGGGTGAAGCGGACGACGCTCAGGGGCAGTGCGGTCGGGGTGGTGGTCGCGGCGGAGTCGAAGGTCCAGACGGCGGTCGTGCTCCCCGCGCGCGTGCCGGTGCCGTGGAGGGCGGTGGCGGTGAGCCGGTAGCGGGCCTGCGCGGCGGTGCCGAGGGTGAAGGAGGCCCGGCCCGGGTCACCGCGGTGGGTGCCGACGAGGACGCCGTCGCGGTGGAGGGTCGTGGCCGCCGAGCGGAAGACCGGGGCGGAGGGGGTGTGCCCCTCGCCGTCGGCGAGCAGCGGCACGTCGAGGGCGAGCCGGTCGCCGTCGCGGACGCCGGCGGGCGCCGCGCCGGGGGTCGGGTCGAGGGCGGGGCCGAGGACGGCGTTGTCGAAGGTGTGGGTGGTGGTCGCACCGGCGCGGACCGGCAGGTCCGGCGCCTCGTACCGGTTGGGCGGCGTCTCGGGCGTGCCGGGTGTGGTGTACGAAAGGTCCCATGCGCCGCGCTCGGGAGTGACGTGGAAGGTCGCGGTGCCGGGGCGGGCGAACCGGGCGCCGAGTCCGACGGTGGTGCCCTCGGACGGCAGGATCGCGGCGGAGCCGACGCCGCCGGTGGCGTCGCGGTCGGCCGCGCGGACCTTGAGCGTGGCCAGATCGCCGGCGGCGGGCCTGCGGGCGAAGCCGGTCAGGGCGCGGCCGGAGGTGAAGCGGTAGCCGAGGCCGTAGTCGGACCGCTCGCCGATCCAGTAGGCGTCGAACGAGGCCGTCACCGAGCCGGGTTCGGCGGCGGGACCGAGGTGCGCCACGCGCAGCCCGTCCGCCGAGGACATCAGGTTCGCGGAGCGGGTCCGTCCGTCGTGGTGGACCTCGACGAACGACATGGCGTGCTCGGGACGGGCGCCTGCCTCGGGCGGGCGCACGTCGACCGGCGACGTGGTTCGGGCGTCCAGGGTGACCGTCGTGTCGTGGTCGAGGTCGAGGCGGGGCTGGACGAGCCAGTCGACGCCGGCGCCCTCGGACGCGGGGAGCAGCTGCGAGTCGAGGAGGTAGCGGCCCTTGGGCAGCCGCAGGGTGACGGTGCCGGAGGCGTCGTGAGGCTTCTCCTCGACGGCCTCGCCCGCGCCGGAGACGCCGACGACGCGGGTCGAGTAGGAGTCGGTCGGCGCGCCCTCGCGGTCGAGGTGGCGGAGGGTCAGAATGAACGTCTCGCTCTGGGCGGTGGCGGGCGGGACCGTGAAGGCCGTGGCCGTGAGGGCGGCGGCGAGAGCGAGGGCGGGAAGGGCCGGGCGGATCCTGGATCCCTTCCTGGGGCGGATCGCGGAGGGTGTGTCCGGGATCCTGGATCCAAGGTTCTGGATGTTGGATCCGATGCCCTGGGTTCCGGATCCAACGTTCTGGAGACTGGATCCGATGTTCTGGGTACGGGATCCAGTGTTGTGGATCTTGGATCCAATGCCCTGGATGTTGGATCCAGACGTCTGGGGCGTGGTGCGCTGCGTCGGTGTTTCGTTCATGCAGGGAACTGGGCGCCGCGCGGCCGGAGTTCCCGTGACCTGGGCCACATGCGGCGCGGGGTGGACCGGGAGTGTGGTGCGGGTCACGGGAACCCGGGCGAACCGGTGAGCAGTACCCAGTGTGGAACCAGAGATGAGAGAACGTTTCCGGGCCGGGGATCCCGCGGCGCTCGGTGAGGCGTACGACGAGCACGCACGGGTGCTGTTCCAGTACGCGTACCGGATGTGCGGGGACCGGGCCTCGGCCGAGGACGTCGTGTCCGCGACCTTCCTGGAGGCGTGGCGCTGCCGGGGCAAGGTCCATGCCGAGGGCGGGAGTCTGCGGCCGTGGCTGCTCGGGATCGCCACCAATGTGCTGCGCGGGGCCGCGCGGGAGGCGCGGCGGCGGGACGCGGCGCTGGCGCGGATGCCGGACCGGGGGGTGTTGCCGGACTTCAGTGACGCGGTGGACTCGCGGCTCGCCGACGAGGAGCGGCTGCGGGCCGCGCGGGTGGCCCTCGGCCGGCTGCGGCGCCGTGAGCGGGAGGTGTTCGGGCTCGTGGTGTGGGCCGGACTCGACTACGCGACGGCGGGCGAGGCGTTGGGCGTGCCCGTCGGTACGGTGCGCTCCCGGCTCTCGCGGGCCCGGGAGCGGCTGCGGGCCCTCGCCGAGGCCGAACTGCGCGCCGGTCGGCGCGGTGCCGGATCCGGTCCCGGTGCCGGTGCCGGTGCCGTGGCCGGCGGTCCTTCCCTGTCCGTGAGTGACGGCCGTACCGTCCTCGTCCCCCGAACCTCCCCGGAGAAGCCGGTATGAACGACATCGATCCCCGTTCCCTGACCCGTTCCGACCGGGATCCGCTGCTCGGTGACTTGAGCGAGCTGTTGCCTCCGCCCGCCGTACCGGAGTTCGCGCCGGATCGGCAGCGGGAGCTGCGACGCGAGCTGATGGCCTCGGTGCGGCCCTCGCGGCCGGCGGGGTGGTGGACGAGGAGGGCCGTGCGGTTCGCCGTGCCGGCGGTGGTGTGCGGCATCGCGGCGGGTGCGGTGCTCGTCGCCGCTCCCCCGGAGCCGCGCGAGCCGCGGCCCGCGATCCGGGCGGAGGGCGCCGCCGTGCTGCTGTCGCGGGCCGCGCTCGCCGCCGCCTCGGCGCCCGCGCCGGACGCGCGGCCGGAGGAGTTCGTGTACGTGGAGAGCCTGGTGTCGCGGGCCGGGCTTCCGGCGGGAGGTGGGGCGGCCGTCGTGGAACCCGTACACCGGCGGCAGGTGTGGCTGTCGGCCGACGGCAGCCGGGCCGGGCTGCTGCGGGAGGAGGGGGCCGCGGATTCCGAGCTGTCGCCCCGGCTGCCCGCGTACGAGCTGGACCGGCCCGGTGCCGAGCCCCGGCGGACGTATCTGGAGTCGGGCGAACCGTCGGTGACCGAGCCGACGCACGCGTTCGTGGAGGGGCTGCCCACCGAGCCGGAGGCGCTCCTGCGGCTGGTACGGGAGCAGACCCGTACCGGTGGCGGGGACGCGGACCAGCGGGCGTTCGCCGCGATCGGGACGCTGCTCGCCGAGACCTGGGCGCCGCCGAAGGTGACGGCCGCGCTGTTCGAGGCGGCCGGGCGGATCCCCGGTGTCGTGGTGGTGCAGTCGGCGCGGGACGCGGCCGGCCGGGAGGGCGTGGCCGTGGCCCGTACCTCCGGGGCGGAGCGGACCCAGTGGGTCTTCGACCGGTCGACCTCCGCCTTCCTCGGGGAGCGGACCGTGCTCGTCTCGGCCTCGGCCGCCGGTGCGGCCGGGACGGTGCTGAGCGAGACCGCTGTGCTCAGGAAGGCGGCGGTGGCACGGGTCGGGCAGGTGCCCGGCCGAACCGGTAGGTGACGGGAAGGGGCGCCCCGCGTGGGGCGCCCCTTCGCGCGTCAGCCTCGGCGGGTCGCCGCGAGGGACGCGTAGAAGCGCAGGAGGTCGAGGTTGTCGACGGAGCCCGCGTTGACGGCCTTCTCCAGGGGGGTGCCCTGGAGGAGGCGCTTGACGGGGACCTCGATGCGCTTGCCGGTGAGGGTGTGCGGGACGCCCGGGACCTCGATGATCTCGTCGGGGACGTGGCGCGGCGAGAGTTCGGTGCGGATCGTGCTCTTGATCCGGGCGATCAGGTCGTCGTCGAGGGCCGCGCCCTCGGCAAGGTGGACGAAGAGTGGCATCCAATATCCACCATCCGGTTCCTCCAGGCCGATGACGAGGGATTCGCGGATCTCGGGAAGCCGCTCGACCGCCTCGTAGATGTCGGCGCTTCCCATGCGCACGCCCTGGCGGTTGAGGGTGGAGTCGGAGCGGCCGTGGATGACGACCGAGCCGTGGTCGGTGATCGTGATCCAGTCGCCGTGGCGCCACACACCGGGGAACATCTCGAAGTAGCTGTCGTGGTAGCGGCTGCCGTCGGGGTCGTTCCAGAAGTGGATCGGCATGGACGGCATGGGGTTGGTGACGACGAGTTCGCCGACCTCCCCGACGACGGGCTTGCCGGAGGGGTCCCAGGACTGGAGGTCGGTGCCGAGGCCGGCCGCCTGGAGCTCCCCGATGTGCACGGGGAGCGTGGGGACGGCTCCCGCGAAGCAGGAGCAGACGTCGGTGCCGCCGCTGACGCTGGCGATCCACAGGTCCTCGCGGACCTCGTCGTGGAGCCAGCGGAAGCCGTCGGGCGGCAGCGGGGAGCCGGTGGTGGCGACGCACTTCACGGCGGAGAGGTCGAAGTCGCGGCCGGGGTGGACGTCGGCCTTGGCGCAGGCCATGACGTAGGCGGCGGAGGTGCCGTACAGGGTGGCGCCGGTGCGCTCGGCGACGCGCCACTGGGCGCCGGTGTCCGGGTAGCCGGGGCTGCCGTCGTACAGGACCACGGTGGTGCCGGTGAGGAGGCCGGAGACGAGGAAGTTCCACATCATCCAGCCGGTGGAGGTGTACCAGAAGAAGACGTCCTCGGGGCCGAGGTCGCAGTGGAGGCCGAGCTGCTTGAGGTGCTCGATCAGGATGCCGCCCTGGGACTGGACGATCGCCTTCGGCAGGCCGGTGGTGCCGGAGGAGTACAGGACCCACAGGGGGTGGGCGAACGGGACCTGCTCGAAGACGGGGTCCGTGTCGGCGGCGACGAGGTCGGCCCATTCGAGGGCGCCTTCGGTGGCCGGGGTGCCGAGGAGCGGGATGTGGACGACGGCGCGGAGGGTGGGGAGCTCGGCGCGGAGCTCGGCGACCGTCTCGCGGCGGTCGTGCTCCTTGCCGCCGTAGCGGTAGCCGTCGACGGTGAAGAGGACGACCGGCTCGACCTGCTGGAAGCGGTCGAGGACGGAGCGGGCGCCGAAGTCGGGGGCGCAGGAGGTCCAGACGCCGCCGACGGCGGCGGTGGCGAGGAGGGCGACGACGGCCTGGGGGACGTTCGGCAGGTAGCCGCTGACGCGGTCGCCGGGGCGGACGCCGAGGGCACGCAGTTCGGCGGCGAGCGAGCCGACCTGGCGGCGGAGTTCGCCCCAGGTGATCGGGGTCGGCTCGTGGGTCTCGTCCACGTGGAGGAGGGCCGTGTCCCGGGGGCGCTCCGTGGCGGCGCGCAGGGCGTGCTCGGCGTAGTTGAGGGTGGCTCCCGGGAACCAGTCGGCGCCGGGCATCGAGCGGTCGCCCAGTACGCGCGCGTAGGGGGTGGTGAAGCGGACGTCGAACCATTCGGCGACGGCCCCCCAGAAGGTCTCCAGCTCCTCGACGGACCAGCGGTGCAGGGCCGGGTATCCGCCGCCGGCGGGGGCGCCGTGGTGTTCGGCGGCCCACGCCTGGAAACGGGTGACGGCGGCGTGGGCGATGCGCTCCTCGTCCGGCTGCCAGAGCGGCTCGGTCGGCTCGGTCGGCGCAGTTGTCATCGGGTGGCTCCCTGGCTGTACGCGGGTCGGCGTGTGTCGCGCGCACGTGCGGGGGTGTGCGCGTGACGCGGCTGACAGGACGATGCCATGGGAGCGGCGTTCGCACCAGGGCCGCCCGCACATGGTCGGTGAGTTGAACATGTGCTCCCACCACGGGTGAACGGCAGCTGAACGAGGCTCGTATCGCCGCTGGTGGGTGGCAGGGTGGCCCTCATGGACGGTCGTGGACTGGTGCGTTCGGTGAGGGTGTTCGGTTCGGTGCGGGGGCTCAGGACGGTACGGGCGGCGTGGCGGCAGCGGCGGGCGGACGCGGCGGCGCTTCCGCCTCGGGGGGCGGAGCGGGCCAGGGTGCCGGGGCTCGCGGAGGGCGCGGAGCCGGCTCCGGGCGGCGGGACGGTGCGGTTCGCCCGGTCGTCGCTGCGGGTGTGCGTGTCGGCGGGCGGCACGGTGTTCTGGGGCTGGGACGGGGCGGCCCCCGAGCCCTCGTACGCGCTCGTGGGGGCGGCGCCCGAGCCGGATCCCCGGGCGGTCCTGGAGCCGGACACGGACGGCGGCTGGCGGGTGGTGTCGGAGCGGGTGACGGTGGCCGTCTCGCGGCACGGGGCGGTGGAGATCCGCACGCCGGGCGGGGTGATGCTGCGGCGGGACCTGCCGCCGCGCTGGTGGGAGCCGGTGGGCGGGGGGCCGGCGCGGTGGGCGCAGCGGGCGGAGGTACCGGCGGACGCGCGGTTCTTCGGCCTCGGCGGGCGGTCGGCGGGGCCGCGGCTGCGGGACGGGGCGTACCGGCTGTGGAACACGGACCCCAAGGGGCGGTTCGGGCCGGGGGACGATCCGCTGTACATCACGATGCCGGTGCAGTTCGTGGTCGCGGACGCGGGGACGCATCTGGCGTTCCACGACAACACGTGGGACGGGCGGGTGACCCTCGCGGAGGGCGAGGAGGGGGCGGGGTCGGGGCACGACCGGCCGGGCACGAGCGAGGTGCGGATGGAGGGCGGTCCGCTGCGGTGCTGGGTGATCGTCGGGCCCCCCGCGCGCGTGCTCCACGGCTGGGCGGCGCTGACGGGCGCGCCGGCGCTGCCTCCGGCGTGGGCGCTGGGGCCGCAGCACGCGCGCTGGGGGTTCGGGAGCGCGGCGGAGGTACGGCGGGTGGTGGCTGGCTACCGGGAGCGGGGGCTGCCGCTGGCGGCGGTCCATCTGGACATCGACCACTACGACGGCCACCGGGTGTTCACGGTGGACCGGGAGCGGTTCCCCGACCTTCCCGGGCTCGCGGAGGAGCTTCGGGGGCAGGGGGTGCGGCTGGTGTCGATCGTCGATCCGGCGGTCGCGGCGGAGCCGGGGAACGTGCTGTACGAGGAGGGGCGGGCGGCCGGGGCGTTCGTGCGGGACGCGCGGGGCGAGGAGGTGCGGGGGGTGGTGTGGCCCGGGGAGTGCGCCTTCCCGGACTTCACGGATCCGGACGTGCGGAAGTGGTGGGGCGGGCTGTACGAGGAGCGGTTGCGGCAGGGCTTCTCCGGGGTGTGGCACGACATGAACGAGCCGGTGTCGTTCGCGGCCTTCGGCGATCCGACGCTCCCCCGGTCGGCCCGGCACCACCTGGACGGGCGCGGGGGCGACCACCGGGAGGCGCACAACGTGTACGGGCTGCTGATGGCCCGGGCCGGCTACGACGGGCTGCGGCGGCTGCGGCCCGGGGAGCGGCCGTTCCTGTTCACGCGCGCGGGGTGGGCGGGGATGCAGCGGTACGGGGGCACCTGGTCCGGCGACGTCGCGACCGGCTGGCCGGGGCTTCGGGCCTCGCTCGCGCTGGTGCTCGGGCTCGGGCTGTGCGGGGTGCCGTACTCGGGGCCGGACGTCGGCGGCTTCGACGGGAGCCCGTCGCCCGAGCTGTTCCTGCGCTGGTACCAGCTGGGGGCGTGGCTGCCGCTGTTCCGGACGCACGCGGCGCTGGACGCGGGGCGGCGGGAGCCGTGGGAGTTCGGTCCCGAGGTGCTGGAGCACGCGCGCGTGGCACTGGCCGAACGCGAGCGGCTCCAGCCGTACTTCGTGACCCTTTCCCGGCTCGCCCGGATGACGGGCGCGCCCTACGTGCGGCCGGTGTGGTGGGGGACGCCGGAGGACCGGGCGCTGCGGGAGTGCGAGGACGCCTTCCTGCTGGGCGACGGTCTGCTGGTCGCGCCGGTCCTGCAGCGGGGCCAGGACCGGCGGGCGGTACGGCTGCCGCGCGGCCGCTGGTACGACACGGCGACCGGGGAGGCGTACGAGGGCCCCGGGCAGGTGCTGCTCGACGCGCCCCTCGCGCGCGTGCCGGTCCTCGCGCGCGCGGGCGCCGTCCTTCCGGTGCGGGGCGCGGACGGGGAGCCGACGCTGGAGGTGTGGGCGCCCGCGGCCGGCCGGACGGGCGGCGGGCTCGTCGTCCGCGACAGCGGCGACGGCTGGGAGCCGGCGGAGATCGAGCGGTACCAGTCGCGGCTCGTGGACGGGCGGGTCGTGGTCGAGCGGGTGACGGAGGAGGGGTGCGCGGCGGCGGAGTTGCCGGTGCGGGTGCGGGGTCTGTGACCGGGCCTGCGGAACGACCTTGTCGGTGGCCTCTCCTACGGTGTGCGGCATGACCGACCACACGAACGAAGTGCCTGGTCCCGTGCACCTCTGCGGGTTCTGGTACGCCGTGCCGACCGCGGACCAGGGCTCGGTGCTCGACGCCTTCGACCTGGGCGAGGAACAGGTGGTGTCCCTGCGCGCCGGCGCGGAGATCTGGAACCTGGACCAGCACGCCTGGGACGCCGACGACGCCCACGCGGCCTGCTCCCGGGTCTTCGTCAGCCCCGTCCTGGACGGCTGGACGCTGATCTTCGGCTCGTCCTCCCTGGACCATCACCGCGTCGAGGACGCGGACGACCCGGAGGCGGCGCTCGCCCCGGTGGTGCGGGAGCGGTGCGTGGCGCTCAGCCGGCGGTTCGGCGCCGCGCACTGGTACGGGATGAGCTGCGGCGACGGGTGGACCGCCTGGTGCGTCGCCGAGAACGGCGAGGTGCTGCGCCACTACGACGCCTTCGACGCGGAGGAGAACGGCGACGACGGGCCGCGGCACCCGGCGGAGGCCGGATACCTGCTGCCGCACGAGGACGGGTTCCCGGAGGACGCCTTCGACGACGTGGACGTCAGCGACTCGGCGGCGTTCACCGCCCTCCACAACCGGCTCAAGCGGGAGCTCGGCATTCCGGACACCTGCTACGCCGACGACATCGCCGCGCGGCTGTCGGTGAACCCCGGTGCGCTGGGGCCGCACACCGCGGTCTCGGGGCAGGGGGTGGTGGCGTTGACCGCGTGCGGTCGGGGCTGACTGGATCCTGAAGAGCGGATCTTGGATATCGGATCCAGGATCATGGATCACGGAGGTCGGATCCAAGAGGTCGGATCCAGGACCCTGGATATCGGATCCCAGATTTTGGATCCAGGATGCTGGATGTTGGATCCCGGATGTTGGATCCGACATCCGCCTCAGCCGTACACGCCCCCGAACCACTTCCCGGCCGCCTCCGTGTGGAGCGGGAAGACCAGTTCGCGCGGTTCCGGGAGGACGAGGCGGGCGGAGGTCTCCGAGGTTGGGGTGAAGGCGGGCAGGGCGGCCGCCTCGACGGCCGGGAGGAGGCCGAAGACGAGGAGGTGGTCGGCGGAGGAGAGGACATCGGCGAGGCGGACGGCCTCGGCGGCGGCCACGATGCCGGTCTCCTCGCGGAGTTCGCGGGTGACGGCGGTGCGCCAGTCCTCGCCGTGGTCGATGAAGCCGCCGGGGAGGGCGGTGCCGCCGTGGCCGGGGTGGATGGCGCGGGTGATGGCGAGGAGGCCGGTGCCCGTCGAGTCGGTGACCGGAAGGAGGGCGACGGCCACCGGGAGGGGGTTGCGGTAGGCGGTGGTGCCGCAGGAGCCGCACGTGCGGGGCCAGGGCGTGGTGCCGGCCGGGTAGGGGGCTCCGCAGGCCGAGCAATGGGAGTCGTGTACGGGGTTGGTCACGGCGTCGACCGTACGCGAGGGGGTTTCCCGGTGGGGGCGGAACTGGTAGACCCGGTGCGCATGACTCGACTTGGTGTGATGACGCGTTCCCTGGGTGCGGCCTTGCTGCTCGTCTGCGGGGGAGGTGTCGGCTCCCCTGCCGTCGGCGCGCCCGAACCGAAGGCGCCTCGGGAGTTCGTGGCCCTGGACTCGGTGGACCGGACGATCCTTCAGGAGATGCGGTACACGACGGCGCACAACTTCGTGGGCGAGCCGATCGACGGGTACCGGCAGCCCGTGTGCGTGCTGACGCGGCCGGCGGCGGAGGCGCTGCACCGGGCGCAGACGCGGCTGCTGGCGCAGGGGTACACGCTGAAGGTCTACGACTGCTACCGGCCGCAGCGGGCGGTGGACCACTTCGTGCGCTGGGCGGAGGACCTGGCGGACGAGCGGATGAAGGCGGAGTTCTATCCGGCGGTGGCGAAGGACCGGCTCTTCGCCGACGGGTACATCGCGGAGAAGTCCGGGCACAGCCGGGGGTCGACCGTGGACCTGACGGTGGTACGGCTGCCGGCGGCGCGCACGCGCGCGTACGTGCCGGGCGAGGAGCTGACCTCGTGCACCGGACCGCGGGAGGAGCGGTTCCCGGACAGCTCGGTGGACATGGGGACCGGGTACGACTGCTTCGACACGCTCTCGCACACCGAGGACCCGAGGGTCACGGGCGTCCAGCGGGCCAACCGACAGCTGCTGAAGGGCCTCCTGGAGGCGGAGGGGTTCGTGAACCTGCCGGAGGAGTGGTGGCACTTCACGTTCAAGCCGGAGCCGTTCCCTTCGACGTACTTCGACTTCCCCGTGGCCCGGAGGTCGGTGGCCGGGCACTGACGTCTTCCGCCTCCTCCACGGGCGTGCCAGACTCGGCCGCAGAATTCTGACGTAGCGTCAGATCTGGGCGGGAGGGTCGGGGATGGCACGGACGCGCAGGCCGGTCGTGGGCGGCTGGTTCACCGACGACACCGTTCCGGACGGGGAGTTCCGGCTGCTGGGCACCCGGTGCTCGGCCTGCGCGGCAGTGTTCTTCCCGCGCGAGGACGACGCCTGCCGCAACCCGGGCTGCGCGGGCGGGGGCGCGCTCGACGAGACGCCGCTCTCGCCGCGCGGGCGGGTGTGGTCGTACACCGACGGGCGCTACCGGCCCCCCGCCCCGTACGTCTCCGATCCGCAGGAGCCCTGGGAGCCGTACGTCCTCGTCGCGGTCGAGCTCGCCGCCGAGGGGATGGTGGTGCTCGGACAGGCCGCGCCCGGTGTGCGCACCGCGGACCTGGCGGTGGGCATGGAGGTCGAGGTCGTGCCCGGGGTGCTGAACGAGGACGCCGAGCACATCTGGACCACCTGGCGGTGGCGGCCCGTGGCGACGGAGGAGCGCGCGTGAACGACATCGCCGTCATCGGGGCCGGGATGCACCCCTGGGGCAAGTGGGGGCGGAGCTTCGTCTCGTACGGGACCGCCGCCGCCCGCGCCGCGCTCGCCGACGCCGGAGTGCAGTGGTCGGATATTGGATCCATCGTCGGGGCCGACACCATGCGGTGCGGATATCCGGGATACGTGGCCGGGGCGACCTTCGCACAGGCCCTCGGCTGGCAGGGCGCGCGGGTGACCAGCGTGTACGCGGCGTGCGCCTCGGGCGCCCAGGCCATCGGCGCGGCACGGGCGCAGATCCTCGCCGGGCTCGCCGACGCGGTGCTCGTCGTGGGCGCCGACTCGACCCCGAAGGGGTTCTTCGCGCCGGCCGGCGGGGAGCGGCCCGGGGATCCGGACTGGCTGCGGTTCCGGGTGCTCGGCGCCACCAACCCGGCGTACTTCGCGCTCTACGCCCGCCGCCGGATGGCGCTGTACGGGGACACCGTCGAGGACTTCGCCCGGGTCAAGGTGAAGAACGCGGCGGCGGGGGCGCTCAACCCGCTGGCCCGCTACCGGAAGACGGTCACCGCGGAGGAGGTCGCCGCCTCGGCGGTGGTCGCCGATCCGCTGCGGCTGCTCGACATCTGCGCCACCTCCGACGGCGGGGCGGCGCTGGTGCTGTCCAGCCTGGACTTCGCCCGGCGGCACGGGCACGCCGAACCGGTGCGGATCCGGGCCGTGTCGACGGTCTCCCCCACCTACCCCAGGGCCGTCCTCGACCTGCCCGACATCGCCACCGACGCGACCACCGCGCTCGCGCCCCCGCCGCAGGGCTTCAAGGCCTCGCTCGCGCGGGCGGCCTACGAGGAGGCGGGGCTCGGGCCGGAGGACCTGTCGCTGGCCGAGGTGTACGACCTGTCGACGGCCCTGGAGCTGGAGTGGTACGAGGACCTGGGCCTGTGCGGGCCCGGGGAGGGCGCCGAGCTGCTGCGCAAGGGGGTGACCCGGCTCGGCGGCGCGCTGCCCGTCAACACGAGCGGCGGGCTCGCCTCCTTCGGGGAGGCCGTGCCCGCACAGGCGATCGCCCAGGTCTGCGAGCTGACGTGGCAGCTGCGGGGCGCGGCCGGCGACCGGCAGGTGCCGGGGGCGCGGGCCGGGATCACCGCCAACCAGGGCCTGTTCGGGCACGGGTCGGCGGTGGTGGCGGTCCGCTGAGGCCGCCCGGAGGACGGACCCGGGACCTGATCCGTACGGCTTGGGGCCGTGCGGATCAGGTCGTACGGTCAGGTCGTGCGGGTCAGGTCGTGCGGATCAGGTCGCGACCGGCTGCTGACCCCGGTCCGCGAGGACGAGGGCGTGTTCGACGACGGCGACGAGGACGGCCTTGACCGACTCGCGGTCGCGGGCGTCGCACAGCACCAGCTCGACCTCGGGGTCGAGGTCGAGCGCGGCCCGCACGGTCTCCGTCGGGTAGCGGCGGGCGCCCTCGAAGCAGTTGACGGCCACCGTGAAGGGGATGCCGCGCCGCTCGAAGTAGTCGATGGCGGCGAAGCTGTCCTCCAGGCGGCGGGTGTCGGCGAGCACGACCGCGCCGAGCGCGCCCTGCGCCAGCTCGTCCCAGAGGAACCAGAAGCGGTCCTGGCCCGGGGTGCCGAACAGGTACAGGACGAGGTCCTCGCGGAGCGTGATCCGGCCGAAGTCCATGGCGACCGTGGTGGTCGTCTTGGCCTCGACGCCGTGCAGGTCGTCCACGGGACGGCCGGCCTCGGTGAGGACCTCCTCGGTCCGCAGCGGCCGGATCTCGCTGACCGCGCCGACCAGTGTCGTCTTGCCGACTCCGAAACCACCCGCCACCAGGATCTTCAAGGTCACCGGCTCGACGGGGGTCTTCTTGCGGCTAGAGCGCCCGAAGGCCATTGATCACCTCGCGGAGGATGCTCACGTCCGGCAGCTGGGCCGGCGGAACGGGGCGGGTCACGTGCACGAGTTCCTCGTCGACGAGGTCGCCGACCAGGACCCGGACCACCCCGACGGGGAGGTCGAGTCCGGCGGCGAGCTCGGCGATCGACTGGGGCTGCTCGGAGCAGCGTTCGACGATCTCCACGTGTTCCGGGGAGAGCGACTGGTCACGGCCGGGGTCGTCGGCGGCCGGCTCGGGCACCACCAGGGCGATGAGGTCGAGCCGGTGCCGGCCCGCGGCGCTCGTCCGGCCGCGGGTCATCGCGTACGGGCGGACGACCGGGCCCGCCTCGTCGTCGTACCAGTGGTGGGGGACGGCGCTCCGCCGGCCTGGGACGTCCCCGTCGGGCTGATTGCGCTCGGCTGCGTCGCTCATGCGGGGCGGCTCACCCTCCTGTCGTCAGACCGGTCCGGGGGGCCGTGCCGAGATGGGTGCCGACCCGCTTGACCATCAGGGTCATCTCGTAGGCGACCTGGCCGACGTCGGAGTCCGCGTCGGCGAGGACGGCGAGGCAGCTGCCGTCGCCGGCGGCGGTGACGAAGAGGAAGGCGTCCTCCAGCTCGACCACCGTCTGGCGGACCCTGCCCGCCTCGAAGTGGCGGCCGACACCCTTGGCGAGGCTGTGGAAGCCGGAGGCGACGGCGGCCAGGTGCTCGCCGTCCTCGCGGCTCAGGTCCTTCGACGCGCCGGTGGGCAGGCCGTCGCTGGAGAGGATCAGGGCCTTGCGGATGGCGGCGACGCGCTGGACCAGCTCGTCGAGGAGCCAGTTGAGCTCGCCGTTGCCGTGGACGGTGCTGCTGGTGCCTGCTGCGGCGTTCGGTGCGGTCATCGACCGTCCCCCTCGGGTGTCGTTCCGTGTGCTGTGCTGTCGTCCGGTCCCGAGCCGTGCCGGCGGCCGCGCTGCCAGCCGCGCTGCATGGCGGCCATGCGGGCCCGCACTTCCTCGGCGTCGCGTTCGAAGTCGTCCTCGGCCCGGCCGCCCTCGGCGGGCCGGTCGTCGGCCGGGGCCGGCCGGTCGGGCTCGCGCAGCTGCGGCACGAGGCTGGCCTGCCGGACCCGGCGCGGCAGCCCGTCGAGCCCTTCCGGCACCTCCGCGCGCGGCGTGGGCGCGGGCGCCGGTGCCGTACGGGACTCGGTGCCCTCCGGGCGTACGGGGACGAGCGTGGGCCCGGCCGGGCGCGCCGGCACCGGGCCGTCCTCGGCACCGCGCCGGCCGGGGGCCGGGTGGGCGCGTCCCTGCTCGTCGAGCCGGCGTCCGTGGTCGACGACGAGCGTCGGCGGGCGGCGGCGCGGCAGCGGCACGGCGCCGTGGGCGCCCGGGGCGCCGTCCTCGCCCGCCGGGTCGTCGCCGTGTCCCGAGGTCTGGTCGGCGGCCTGCTGGTGCTGCTCGGCGGCCGGGACGAGCCCGCCCCGGCGGCGCTGCGGGCGGAAGAGGCCGCCGCGCTCGCTGTCGCTGTCCAGGAGGTCGGCGGAGCGGTCGAGGAGCGCGTCGAGGTCTTCGGTGTCCAGGGGCCCCTCCAGCTCGACGGGGCCGTCCAGGGGGCGCGCGAGCGGCCCGGTCTTGGCTCCCGCGGGGCCCGTCTCGTCGGCGAGGTCGGGGACCCGGGCGAGAGCCGGCCGGCGCTGCGGGAGGAGTCCGTCGCCGAGCGCGCCGGCGGGCGCCCCGGAGGTCGTACCGGATCCGCCGGAGGCCTGGTGCGGGGCGACGTCGGCCGTGCGGGGGTCGGGGGACGTGCGGTCGAGGCGGAAGCCCGCGCCCTGGGTCTCGGGGGCGTCGGTGAGCAGCGCGGCCGGGATGAACACGACCGCGGTGGTGCCGCCGTACGGGGAGGTCTGGAGCGAGACGCGGACGTGCTGGCGCTGGGCGAGCCGGCTGACCACGAAGAGGCCGAGGCGGTCGGTGTCGGAGAGCTCGAACTCGGGGGTCTCCGCGAGCCGGAGGTTGGCGTCGAGGAGGACCTCGGGGCTCATGCCGAGGCCGCGGTCGTGGATCTCCAGCGTGAAGCCGTTGGCGACGCGCTCGCCGAGGACCTGGACGGCGGTGTGCGGGGGCGAGAACACGGTGGCGTTCTCGAGGAGTTCGGCGATGAGGTGGGTGAGGTCGGCGACGGCGGGGCCGCCGACGCCGAGCCGGGGCAGCCGGCGGACCTCGACGCGCTCGTAGTCCTCGACCTCGGCGACGGCGGCCCGGACCACGTCCATGAGCTGCACGGGCTTGCGCCACTGGCGGGAGGGGGCGGCGCCGGAGAGGATCACCAGGCCCTCGGCGTGGCGGCGCATGCGGGTGGTGAGGTGGTCGAGGCGGAAGAGGTCCGCGAGCTCCTCGGTGTCCTCGGTGCGGCGCTCCATGGTGTCGAGCAGGGTGAGCTGACGGTGGAGCAGGACCTGGTTGCGGCGGGCGAGGTTGACGAAGACCTCGGCGACGCCGCGGCGCATGTCGGCCTGCTTGACGGCGGCCTCGACGGCGGCGCGCTGCAGGGTGTTCAGGGCCTGCCCGACCTGGCCGACCTCGTCCTCGCCGTACCGCAGGTGGGGCACCTCGGTCTCGACGTCGACGTGCTCGCCGGCGGCCAGGCGGCGCATGACGCTCGGCAGGCGGACTCCGGAGACCTCCTGGGACTCCTTCTGGAGGCGGCGCAGGTCGCGGACGAGGGAGCGGCCGACGCGGACCGAGATGCCGACGGAGGCGAGGAGGGCGAGGAAGCCGAGGACGCCCGCGACGCCCGCCTTCAGCAGGACGCTGTACGCGGCGGGCTCGACGCGCTCCTGGTAGCGGTCGCCGGCGGCGGTGTTGGCGCGGGCGAGCTCGTCGAGGACGGGGCTGGCCTCGTCCTGCCAGTAGGCGGGGGTGACGCTTTTCGGCCGTTCCGTCGGACCGGCCTTGATGAACTCCTCCTCGGCGGTGCGCAGGGCCGCGGTCTCGGCGCTGCGCCAGTACTTCTCGTAGCGCTGCCGCTCGTCGGCGGGGAGGAGTTCGAGGTTGACCTCGTAGTACTGCTTGCGTCCCGCGACCAGGTCGGAGACGGCGCGGATCTCCTGGGCGGTGACGCGGTCGGCGACGAGGGCGGAGAGGACGAGGGCGTCCTCGCGGGAGAGGAGTTCACGGGCCCGGGTGATGCCGACGAGGGCGCGGCCCTGCTTGTCCATCTCCACGTTCTCCAGGGCGTGGAGGGTGACGAGGAAGCTGTAGCAGGGGTCGACCAGGCGGTTGTAGAACTCCAGGGCCTGGAGGCGGCCGATGCTGCGCTTCTCGACCGAGCGGCGCAGCGAGGTGATCTCCTCGAAGGCGGTGAGCAGGGAGTTGAGCCGCTGGGTGGTGACCGGTCGCATCTCCTCGCGGACGCCGGGGTCCTGGGCGTTGGCGCGGATGCGGGCGATCTGGCGGTCGGTGGCGAGGCGGGCGGCGCGGAGCTGCGGGAGTGCCTCGGAGCCGCGCGGGTCGGCGAGGTAGACGAGGGACTGGCGGCGTTCGAGCTGGATGACCCGGGCGGTGTCCTCGATGGGGTAGCCGACCTTGTCGACGACGTAGCCGACGTCCAGGAGCTGGTCCGCCTCGCGTCCGGTGAGGACGGTGGCGAAGACCCAGAGCCCGGTGAGGGAGACGAGCGGTACGAGGAGCAGCGCCACGATCTTCCGGCGGATGGACTTCCCGCGAAAGCGCATGGCCTCCCCCAGTACGGCCCCCGCGGCCACGGAGGTCTCTCGAACGGTGTCGCCGCGTCAACACGGCGGGTCAACCTTCGGTTTCAACAAACGGCGGCGCGAGCCTACTACTGCATCGCGACCTTCTCGAAGGTGTGTCTGGGCGATTTTCAGCCTGTCGAGTGAGCGTTGATCATGAGATGTCCTGGTATTCCAGGAGTTCGGATGAGGCACTGTGGCGCAGGACACTTGACGATGCGTCCTTTTCCGCCTGCGACGCAATGGCTGGAATCATTCGTTCCGCTCGCGGTGTCGGCGATGTCACGGGTGAGTCGGGGAAACCTTTTACCTGTCCGGAGCGTCATGAAGTACGGGGGAACGCCCTGTCCGAGGACGGGCCGCCGTGCGCCGGGGGCCGCCGGTCGTGCGCGCCGTGTAAAGCGGACGGATCCGGGCAGCCACCCCTGGGAGCGTCGTGCGGTGGGGAGTGACAGGACAGATGGAAGACGAGACGCGGGCCGCGCGTCAGTTGTGGGTGGAGGACGAGCGCGGACGGCAGAGGATGCCGGATCCGGTGCGGAACGCGGCGGTGCGGGCGGTGATGATCATGTCGGTGACCCTCATCCTCGCCGTGGTCGCCTTCCTGACCTCCGTGACGAGCTCCTGGCTGGCCTATCCGATGACGATCGCGGCGGTGGTCGCGACCGTCGTGGCCACCTGGAGCGTGCTGGACATCTGGATCACCCGCCAGGTCTGGCGGCAGCGCAACGGCGTGGTCTCCGAGCCGAGCAGCAGCGCGTATCCGGGACGGGCGCGCGAGCGGGTCGCGGAGGAGCGGACCGCCTGAACCGGGACGGAGCGGAGGCCCGGCACCCCTGAGGTGCCGGGCCTCCGTCGCGCCTACGGCGCGGCCGGCGGCTCCTCGTCCTGGTGGCGGCGGAACATCCGGGTGGCCGTGATCTCGCCGTGGATCGTCTCGCCCTCGCCGGCCGGCTGCGGCAGGCCCGGGCGCAGGTGCTCCTCGACGCTGATGTACTTCAGTCCCGCCCGCAGGTCCGCGTCGTTGCGCAGCCGGATCACCAGCGGGAACTCGGCGAGGGCCGTCGTGTCGAACAGGCCCGTGGTGTACAGCAGCTGGACGCCGAGCGCGTCCGACACGGCCCGCTGGAGTTCGAGCAGGTACGTGGCGTTGGCGCGGCCGATCGGATTGTCCAGGAACAGCGTGCCCGCGTGCCGGTGCTTGTCGCGGCCCCGGTCGTTGGAGCGGAGCGCCGCCATCGTGCAGTAGAGCGCGATGGCCGCGGTGAGCAGCTGGCCGCCGGAGAAGACGTCGCCCATCTGCCCGACGGGCACCCGCTCGGCGCGGAGCACCGCGTCCGGCTTGAGGATCTCCACGGCGATGCCCTTGGGTTCGAGCGCCGCCTGCACCCCGCGCAGCAGCAGCGACATGCCGTCGCGGCGCAGGTCGGAGTTCTTCTTCACGGCGGCCCGGGTCGCCTCGTCGACGACCTCGCCGAGCCGCTCGGTGAGGGTGGCCTGGTCGGGCTCCTCGAAGCGGATCCGCAGGAACTCCTGGCCCGACCACTCGCCGAGGCCCTCGGGAAGCCGGGAGAGCCGCTGGGCGGAGCGGAGCGTGGCGAGCGAGGTCTCCACCAGGCCGCGCAGCCGGTCCACGATCGACTCGCGGTTGCGCTCCAGCTGGGCCAGTTCGTCGGTGAGGACGCGCAGCCGGGGCGCGAAGGCCTCGGCCCACTTGGCGGCGTGCTCGGGCAGCGCGGAGGCGGGCAGTTCGCGGATCTGCAGGCGGGCCGGCGTGCGGACCTGTTCGTAGCGGGTGGAGTTGGCGTGCCGGACGAGGATGTCGCTCGCCTCGCGGACGGCGGCGTCGGCGGCGGACAGCTCGGCCGTGCAGGCGCGCAGCGCCCGCCGGGCCTCGCCGGCCGCGTGCCTGGCCTCCTCCAGGGAGCCGGCGTACGGCTCCTGCTCCTCCTGCTCCTCCTCCGCGTGGTCGCGCAGCAGGTCCCGCAGGAGGGCGGCGGTCTCGTCGAAGCCGCCGGCGGCGTCCTCGGCGGCCCGGTGGTCGCGCAGCAGCCCGGCGTGGGCGGCGCGGGCCGCGTCCAGGGCGTCGCTGCGGGCGGCGAGTTCGCCGCTCGCGGTACGCAGCAGGGCCTGGGCGCGTTCGGCGTCGGCCGGGACCAGCTCCTCCGGCAGCTCGGTGTGGGCCTCGCCGTCCTCGGGCGCGAGCCGCTCGGACTCGCCGCGGAGCCGGCCGAGCTTCTCGCTCGCCTCGGAGGCGCGGGACTCCAGCATCTGCACGAGGGACTCGGCGCGGGCCGCTGCGGCCTGCCGGGACGGGCCGTCGGCGCCGTCGGTGGACTCCAGGAGCTGCTCGGCCCGGGTGCGGACCTTGTTGGTGAGCCGGTCCAGTTCGGCGAGGGCGGCGGACTCGTCGCTCTCGGCGCGGGCCTGCTCGGCGCGCAGGTCGGCGCCGACGCCGACCTTCTCGTACACCTGGGAGGCGGCCCGGTAGGCCTCGCGGAGGGTGGGGAGCGCGGCGCGGGGGGCGCCCGGGGTCTCCTCCGGCAGCTGCTCGGGGGCGCCGGCGATCTCGGCGCGCTCGGCGCGCAGCGCGCGGGCGGTGCGGTGGGCGTCGTCGGCGGCGCGCTGGGCGGCCCTGCGGTCCTCGTCGGCGGCGCGGGCGCGTTCCAGGCAGGTCTGGGCGCGGGCCTCGGACTCGGTGGCGTCGTCGGCGAGTTCGCGGAGCTTGGCCTGCCAGGCGGAGCGCTCGCGGAGCCGGTACGCGAGTCCGGCGAGGGCGTCGGCGACGCGGCGGGCGCGCTGGGCGGCCTCCTGCCGGTCGTCGCGGACGGCGAGGGCCTCGGCGGCGGTCTCCTCGGCCTCCGCGCGCAGGGCGCGGGCCTCGTCCAGGGCGCGGGCGGCCGTCTCCGCGGTCTCGCGGGCGGTGGCGGCGACGGCCGCGAGCTCGGCGAGCATGCCGGGCGGGCAGTCGGCGCGCCAGGCGCCGATGCGGGCGGCGAGGGCGCGGTCGCCGGCGAGCCGGGCGGCGAGCGCGCGGATCTCCTCGTCGCGGGCGGCGGCACGCGCGCGGAGCGCCTGGCGCTCCTCGTCGGCGGCGTGTTCGTCGTGCATGGCCGGGTTCGGCGGCACCAGGAACACGCCGGTGTCGTCCCCGGGGTCCTGCGCCGGTACGGGGGCGAGGAGGGCGGCGGCGGTGCCGACGGCGACGGCGGAGCGGGGCAGCAGGGCCGCGGAGCCGAGGGCCTCGCGGGCGCGCCCGTACGAGACGGGGTCGGTGATGACGACGCCGTCGACGAGTTCGGGGCGGGCGGCGAGCACGCGCGCGTGGTCGGCGGGGTCGACGGACTGGGCGAGGTAGCGCCAGCCGGGGAGCGCGGGGATGCCGTGCTCGCCGAGGAACTCGACGGTGGCGAGGACGTCCGGGCCCGGCGGCAGCAGGCCGCCGTCGCCGAGGGCGCCGAGGATCCGGGAGTCGTCGGCGGCGGCGGTGCGCAGGTCGAAGAGGCGGCGCTCGGCGGAGGAGACGGCCTCGTCGAGCAGGCGGCGCAGCTCCTCGGCGTAGCGGTCGAAGTCGGTGACGGAGAGCGGGGTCCCGGTCTGCGTCGCGTCGGGCCTCCCGCCGGCCTCCTCGTCCGTGTCGGCGGCGCGCTGGCCGGGGAGCGGGGAGCCGGAGGCGGGCAGGCCGAGGAGTTCGGCGAGGCGTTCCTCGGAGGCCAGGGCCTCGGCGGCGCGGCGCTCGGCGTCGTAGGCGTTGCCGGCGGCCTCGGCGGCGTCGGCGGCGCGGGCGGCGGCGAGTTCGGCGCGGGACTCGGCGGCGGCCGTCTCGCGGGCCCGGTCGCTCGCGGTGCGGGCCGCCTCGCGGGCCGCGTCCCAGGCGGCGACGGTGGTCTTCTCGGCATCGGCGGCGGCGAGCGCGGCGCGGGCCGGGTCGGCGTCGGGCGCGGAGTCGTCGAACCAACCGGCCCGGACGGCCTCGGCGGTCTCCTGCTCGACCTCGGCCAGCCGCTGGCGCAGGTGGCCGGCCTCGCTGCGGGCGCGCTGGGCCTCGGTGGCGGCGGCGGTGGCGTCCCGGTGGGCGGCCTCGCCGGCCTCCTGGAGGGCGGTGGACCGTTCCTCCTCCTCGGCGGCGTGCCGCTCGCCCTCCTCGGCGGCCGCGGCCAGGGCCCGTACGAGATCGGCGGCGGCCTCGGCGCGGGCGGCGAGGGCCGGGGCGGCGTCGCGCTCGGCCTCGCGGATGGCGGCCGCCACGCGCGCGGAGCGGTCGCCCGCGGCGCGGTGGCGGAGCACCGACTCGGCGGCCTGCCAGGCCGAGTGCAGGGTGCGGGCCTCGATCAGCTCGCGGCGCTGGGAGGCGGCGCCCTTCTCGGCGGCGGCGAGCGCCAGGGAGGCGTGCCGGTAGGCGAGTTCGGCGGCGATGAGGGCGCTGCGCTCGCGGGCCGTCTCGGCCTCGGCGACGGCGTGGCCGGCGGCGGTGACCCGCTCGGCCAGCTCGGCGGCGCGCGCCCGCTCCCCGGCGGCGCGGCCGGAGAGGCGGCGGGCGAGGGTGCGGGTGCGGCGCTCGGCTCCGGCGTGCACCTCGCGGGCGTGGGAGCGGGTTCCTGCGGCGTCGACGATGCGGCCCAGGAGGTCGACGGAGCCGGCGGTGAAGTCGCGTTCGGCGGTGAGTTCGGCGCGGCGGCCGAGCTTGTTGCCGAAGCCGCCGACGAGGTCGGCGAGGCCGTCGGTGTCGCGGGTGTCGGTGACCGCGCGGAGGAGGAGGTCGGTGAAGTCGGAGTCCTTCTTGACCGCGAAGAGGCCGGCGGCCTCGCCCTCGTCGGCGTTCATCTCGCGCTGGTAGCGGAAGAGTTCGGGGTCGAGGCCGAGCTCGCCGAGGTGCTCGTTCCAGCGGTCGTGGATCTCCTCCCACACCACGTCCAGGTGGGGGTAGGCCTTGCCGGCCTCGGTGAGGGCGTCGCGGAAGCCCTTCATGGTGCGGCGGCGGCCGGTGGCGGCGGAGGCGCCCTCGACGGCGGGACGGACCGCGTTCGCCTCGGCGACCGGCAGGTTGTCCAGGCTGAGGCCGGGGCCGGGGCGGAAGGAGTACCAGGCCTCGGCGAACTTCCGCGGGTCGTTGGAGACCTGGCGGCCGCGCCATTCGCTGACCTTGCCGACGACGACGAGCTCGCCGGTGAGGGTGTGCTGCCACTCCAGGGCGACGTGGCCGCAGTCGTCGGCGAGCAGGAACTTGCGGAGCACGCCGGAGCTGGCGCCGCCGAGGGTGTTGCGGTGGCCCGGGAGCATCACCGAGAAGATCAGCTTGAGGAGGACGGACTTGCCGCCGCCGTTCTCCAGGAAGAGCACGCCCGCGGGGGCGGGGCGGCGCGGCGGGCCGACGGGCTCCTCCTCGAAGAACTCCGCCTGGGTGGGTGCCGGGTTCGGCACGGGCGCGCCGACGCCGCGCAGGTCCAGGACGGTGTCGGCGTAGCGGGCGCCGGCGGGGCCGATGGAGTAGAGGCGGACCCGGGACAGCTCGTACATGGCGAGGGACTCTCGTGCTCTCGTGCTCGGGGAGTTCGGTGGGGCGGGATGCGGCGGCCCGGGGGTGTGGCTGGGGTGGGGGCGGGGCCGTGGGCGGGGTTACGCGTGGAAGGGGAGGCCGGCGTCGGCGGCGAGGTCCAGGTCGTCGCCCTCGGGCGGCGGGACGAGGGTGGCGGTGCCGTCGCTGACCGGGACGATCCCGAGGTCGAGCAGTTCGGTGAGGGCGGCGGAACCGGCCATGTCGCGGACCTGCAGCTGGTAGCGGGCGGTGGTGCGGTACGAGCCGCCGTTCTCGTCGCCGGTGCGCTGGAGGAAGCCGGAGTCCGTGAGGAAGGCGACGGCCTTGGCGACGATGCCGGTGGTGGAGCCCGCGAGGCGGCGTGCGTCCTTGGTGGCGCCGGTGGTGGAGCGGCGGGACCAGACGCGCCAGGCGGCCTCCAGGCCGGGGGCGTCGGAGGCCGGGTCGGTGTTCTCGCCCTCCTCCTCGGCGCGCTGCTCCAGGCGGAGGCAGGCCTGGCGGACGAAGGCGTCCACGCCGTTGACGGTGAGGCGGCCGATGTACGCGTCGTCGGCGAGGTCCTCGGGGCGCGGGAAGGCCATCGCGGCGACGGCGAGGTGCGCCAGGCCGTGCAGGAAGCGGTCGGCGGAGTCGGTGTTGGCGCGGCGCGCGTAGTCGCCCATGCGGACGGCGAAGACGGAGTCCTCGCCGGCGGTGACGGCCATGCCCGCGCGCGGGGAGACCTCCAGGACGATCAGTCCGAGACCGGTCGCGACGGCGTCGGCGAGCCGCGCGAAGGCCGGGTCCTCCTGGTAGCGGCGGAGCAGCTCGGCGTACTCGGCGTCCCGGGCGGGCAGCAGCTTGGGCTGGAGCCCGAAGGAGACGAGCCGCGCCGCGTCGGCGGCGTCCGCGGGGGTGACGGCGGTGTGCGCGGGGGCCGTGGCCTGGGGCCGGGGGGACTCCTGCTCGCTCCACGCGTCCGGGTACTCGGCGTACTCGACGTGGTTGTCGCTCACGGCTGGGGCTCCTCGGTGCGGCTCTCGTTCGGTACGGCGGTGGTGCCGGCGGCCCTCGGCAGGGGCAGCGGCACGGGGGTGACGGCGGCGGGCGGTACGGCGCTCCCGCCCGGCCCGGGCGGCGGCTCGACGACCCCGCCCAGGCGCACGGCCCGCACGCTCGGCAGCGCCCGCCGGCGTACGTCGCCCCGGAGCGGCGCCTCCGGCAGGGAGACGACGGCGAAGCGGGGGCGGAGGGTGGGGGCGGGGGTGCCGGTGGACGCCGGGGTGGGCTCGGTGCCGGTCTCCGGGGTCGAGGTGGGCGCGGGGACGGCGGAACCGGCCGGGACGGCGGAACCGGCCGGGACGGCGGAACCGGCCGGGACGGTGGATCCGGCCGGGGCGGCGGCCATCGACGGCGGGTCCACGAAAGGGGGTACGAGACGGGGGCCGGTGCGGGCCTCCGGCCCGGGGCGCCGGGCGGGGCCTTCGGGCCGGCCGGTGGGCTCCGTCAGGGCGGCCGCCGGGGCGGTCGGGGCCGTCAGAGCGGCCGCCGGGTCGAATTGGGTCGCCGGGGTCGCCGGGGCGGTCGGGGCCGCCGGGGCCGTCAGGGCCACCGGGTCGGTCGGGGCCGCCGGGGCCGCCGGGGCCGCCGGATCGACTGCGGGCTCGGCGAAGTCGGCCGCCGGGGCCGTCGGGTCGGCTGCCGGCTCGGCGGCGCCGGGCTGCGGGGCCGTCGGCTGCTCGGCAGGGGCCGTCGGGGCCGTGTCCGGTTCGGCGGAGCCGTCCGTGGAGGGGGTGGGTGCCGTGCCGGGGGTGGCGGTCGGCACGTGCTCCGGTGCGGTCGGTTTCGGGAGCCACGCGCGGGTGGCGCGGGTGAGGAGGCGGGGGCGCTTCGGGGAACGGTCGGTGTCGGAGGCGTGTGTCACGTCGCCTCCGAGCGGTCGGCGGCCATGCCCACGGCGTCGAGGAGCGCCGTTCCGACGATGAGGTCGGCGCCGCCGAAGCCGGGGTCGTCGAGCGGGGTGCCGTCGTCGACGGCGAAGAGCAGGCGCTCCTCGCCCTGGCGGTAGGCGGTGCCGACCGGCGGGCTGGCCGCGTGGACGGCGAGCAGGGCGACCAGGTAGGCGAGGTCCTCGCCGCCGGTCGCCCGGGCGTCCGCGAGCAGGCCCGAGAGGCGGCGCGGGGCGTCATGCTCCAGGTCGAGGAGGGCGAGCGCGTCGGCGAGCTGGCGCTCGCTGAAGCGGGAGTCGTCGGGGGTGGCGATCAGGTCCGGCTCGGGCATCTCCGCGCCGAGGTGCTCGCGCTCGACGGGCGGGGTGAGCAGCAGGTCCACGAGGTCGCCGAGGCGGACCGAGGCGGGGGTGCGCAGACCGGTGCCGCGCGCGAAGAAGGCGTCGGTGACGCGGGTGGCGCGCTCGACGGGGAGCGGCAGCACGGGCGCGACCAGCTGCCCGTACAGGTCGAGGCCGGTGTACCGGGTGGGGGCGGCGAAGGCCTGCCGGTCCTGCTCGGCGCGGAAGAGCGGGCCCGCCTCCAGGAGGCGGGACTGGAGCTGGGTGTGGCGGCGGATGCAGTCCTTGACGATGTCGACCAGCTCCGCGGCCCGGCGCTTGTGCTCGGGGTCCTCGGCCTCGTCCCGGGCCTTGCGGATGTTGGTGAGGATCGCGTTCTCGTGGCGGTAGCGGTCCGCGACGTGGTCGAGCGCCTCGGCGATCATGTCGGGCACGCTGTTGAGCCAGTCGACCGCGCGCACGTTGCGCCGGGTGGCCTCCAGGGTCCTGCGGAGGGTCTCGGCGTACTGGACGGTGCGGTAGCGGGCCTGCTCGGCCGCGAGCTGGGCGTCGGCGAGGCGGCCCCGGCTGATGAGGACCTCCAGCTTCACCTCGGCGGCGATCTGGGCGCTGGTGACGTCGGTGTCGAGTGCGCCGACCAGCACGTTGACGGCCTCGTCGGTGGTCCGGAGGCAGACGGCGCCGCCGTACCCCGGGACCTCCTCGATGAGCTTGAAGTCGTAGTCCCGGCGGACGTACACGCCGTCGGTGCCGAAGGTGCCGTAGACGGCGCGGAAGCCTCGGTCGACGCTGCCGACGTTGATCAGGTTCTCCAGGACCCAGCGGGCCACGCGCTCGTGCTCGGCGGCGGGGCGCTCCGGGGCCTGGGCGGCCACGCGGGGCAGCAGCCGGGCGACGACCTGGTCGTGGTCGGCGCCGGTGTCGAAGTCCATGTGGAGGGTGACGAGGTCGATCGCGGCGAGGGCGACCTCGGCCATCGCGTAGACCGTGTACTCGCCCGCGAGGTTCGCCTTGCGCGTGTCGAGGTCGTGCAGCGGCGCCGTGCAGGCGAGCGCGCGCAGGCGCCGCGCGAGCCCTTCGTCGGCGGCCGGCCCCTGCGCGGGGCGCGGCCCCGCGCTGAGCTGGGGCGGAGCGAGGTCCGTCGAGGCAGGCGAAGTCACGGTGCACAGAGTAGGTCCTCGCACTGACATGGGTCGAAACGGCGCAGAAACCACCGCCCCCGGCCCGGCTCGGGCGGTACCCTGCGCCCGGCGCCGGGGAGGTCCCGCCCCGACTCTTGGGGCCGGCCGCCCCGCCCCGTCGCTACGCCTCCGCGGGCTCGTCCACGGCGCGGGCGTAGGCGGCCGCGACCCGCTCGATGGAGTCGTCGAGATAGCGGGCGAGGAGGCGTTCGGCGCCGGCCCGCTCCCCCGCGCTCAGGGCCTCCAGGATCTCCTTGTTGCGGACGAGGTAGGGCTCGTGGAGGGCCCGCGGGTCGTCCACGACGTGGAAGGCGAGGCGGAGTTCGGCGAGGACGCCGCGCATGAGCTCGTCGGTACGGGCGCTGCCGGCGAGGGCGACGAGCTCGCGGTGGAAGTGGATGTTGGCAGTGGAGACCCCCCGCCAGTCGCCGTCCTCGGCGGCGGCCTCGCCCTCGGCGACGGCGGCCGCGAGTCCGGCCACCGGGAAGGGCGGGGCGCCGAGGCTCCGCACGACGGCGCATTCGACGAGCCGGCGGGTGCGGTAGATGTCCTCGACGTCGTCCACGGCGAGGACGCGGACGAAGACCCCGCGGTTGAGCTCGTGGACGAGCAGCCGCTCGTGGGTGAGGAGCCGGAAGGCCTCGCGCAGGGTGTTGCGGGAGACCCCGAGGGCGCCGCCGATGCTCTCCTCGGAGAGCCGGGTGCCGGGCGGGAAGAAGCCCTCGGCGATGCGGGTGCGCAGGATGTCCGCGACCCGTTCCGCCGTGCTCGTGCGGCCGAGCAGCGCCCGGTCGTCCGCCAGTCCCCCGGCCGTCCCGGCCGTGCCGGTGCCGCTCGCGTCCACGGTCCCCCTTCCTCACGGGGCGGTCGGCCCCGTCGTCGTCCGGCCGCCGAGTCAACCGCAGAAACGGATCCGGGACAACAGCCCCCTTGTCCGATCGTTGAACAATCCCCTACCTTGGCGCCACCGCACCGTCCGCACCGCCCGTACAGCCCGTCCGGCCCCGCGTGGTCCCGCACCGCCCCGCGTGGTCCCGCACCGCCCCGCGTGGTCCCGCACCGCCCGCACCGCCCCGCACCGCCCTCTCGTACGTCTCTCCGGCACGCCTCACCCACTGCGAGGTGCAGATGAGCACGGCACAGACCCGGCAGCACTCCCAGGACGACACCCCCGACCCCACCGAAGGCACGGGCCCGACCGGCGCCTTCGGCTGGCTGCGCGCCCTCGGCCCGCGCGGACGGCGCGCCTTCGGCGGCGCGTTCGGCGGCTACGCCCTCGACTCCTACGACTTCTTCACGCTCCCCCTGTCGATGGTGGCGATCGCCGCCTACTTCGGCCTCGACAAGGGCCAGACCGGACTCCTCACCACGGTGACCCTGGTGGTCTCGGCGGTGGGCGGCGCGCTCGCGGGCGTCCTCGCCGACCGGGTGGGCCGCGTCAAGGCGCTGATGATCACGGTGATCACGTACGCGCTCTTCACCGTCCTCTGCGGCTTCGCGCCGAACTACGAGACCCTGCTGGTCTTCCGGGCGCTCCAGGGCCTCGGCTTCGGCGGCGAGTGGGCGGTCGGGGCGATCCTGGTCGCCGAGTACGCCTCCGCCCGGCACCGGGGCCGCACGCTCGGCGCCGTGCAGTCGGCGTGGGCGGCCGGCTGGGCCCTCGCGGTGATCGTCTACACGCTGGTCTTCCAGTTCTTCGACGCCGACCTCGCGTGGCGGATCCTGTTCTGGACCGGCGCCCTTCCCGCGCTGCTCGTGTTCTGGGTCCGACGGCACGTGGAGGACGCCCCGCAGGCCGCCGCCGCGCGCGTGGCGAGCCCGGAACGGGGCTCCCTGCGGGCGGTGTTCCGGCCCGGCCTCCTGCGCACCACGCTCTTCGCGATCCTGCTCTCCACGGGCGTGCAGGGCGGCTACTACACGCTCGCCACCTGGGTGCCGACCTTCCTCAAGACCGAACGCGGACTGACCGTCGTCGGCACCGGCGGCTATCTGACGCTGCTGATCTCCGGCGCGTTCATCGGCTACCTGACGGGGGGCCATCTGACGGACCGGATCGGCCGCAAGCGGAACATCGCGCTCTTCGCCGTCCTGTCGGCGGCGTCGGTGCTCGCGTACACCCAGATCCCGGCGGGCGCGAACACCCTCCTCCTGGTCCTCGGCTTCCCGCTCGGCTTCTGCATGTCGGCCATCTTCAGCGGCTTCGGCTCCTTCCTCGCCGAGCTGTACCCGACGCCGGTGCGCGGCACCGGCCAGGGGCTCACGTACAACACCGGCCGCGCGGTCGGCGCGATCTTCCCGACCCTGGTCGGCTTCCTCTCGGAGAGCTGGGGCGTCGGCGGGGCGCTCGTCTTCGGCGCGGTGGGGTACGGGATCGCGGTCGTCGCGCTGCTCGGCCTGCCGGAGACCCGCGGGAAGGAGCTCGGGTGAACGGCGGCGCCCTCCGGGGACCGCCGGTCCCCGGTCCTCGCGAGATCGCCGTCTGAGCACGAAGGGTCAGGACGAACAGCACGACACGGCGCAGCACGACCGCACCACAGCACCACAGCACCACAGCACCACGGCACCACGGCACCACAGCACCGGTGAAAGGAACAGCACCATCATGAACGGGGTCTCGATCGACCTGAACGCCGATCTCGGGGAGGGCTTCGGCCGCTGGACGCTGACCGACGACGAGCGGCTGCTCTCCGTCGTCACCAGCGCCAACGTGGCCTGCGGCTTCCACGCGGGGGACGCGGTCACCATGCGGCGGGTGTGCGAGCTCGCCGCCGAGCGGGGGGTGAGGATCGGGGCCCAGGTGTCCTACCGGGACCTCGCCGGTTTCGGGCGGCGGGCGATGGAGGTGCCGTCCGCGGAGCTGGCCGCCGAGGTGGCGTACCAGATCGGCGCCCTGGAGGTCTTCGCCCGCGCGGCCGGCTCCCGGGTGGCGTACGTGAAGCCGCACGGGGCGCTCTACAACCGGGTGGTGCGGGACGCGGAGCAGGCGGCCGCGGTCGTCGACGGGGTGCTGCTCGCGGGCGGCGCGCTGCCGGTGCTCGGGCTGCCCGGTTCGCGGCTGCACGAGGCGGCCGGGCGGGCGGGGCTTCCGGTGGTCGCCGAGGCCTTCGGCGACCGTGCCTACCGGGCCGACGGTTCCCTGCTGCCACGGGGGCAGGAGGGGGCCGTGGTGCACGATCCGGACGCGGTGGTCGAGCGGTCGGTCGCGCTGGTCCGCGCGGGCACGGTCACCGCGCACTGCGGGACGGCCGTGACCGTGCGGGCACGCTCGCTCTGCCTGCACGGGGACACCCCGGGCGCGGTGGAGCTGGCCCGTCGCGTCCGGGCGGGCCTGGAGTCGGCGGGGGTCACCGTGGGGGCCTTCGCGTGAGGGTCCTGCGGGTGGGCGAGCACGCCCTCCTGGTCGAACTGGCCGACGCCACCGCCGCCGAGGCCCTCCACGCGGAGCTGCTGCGGCGCCGGGCGGCCGGCACGCTGCCCGGCGTGCGGGAGATCGTGCCGGCGGCGCGGACGGTGCTGCTCGACGGGGTCGCCGAGCCCGCGCGGCTCGCGGCCGAACTGCCCGGCTGGGAGCCGCGGCCGGGGCACGCGCGCGTGGGCGAGGTCGTGGAGGTGCCGGTCCGGTACGACGGGCCGGACCTGGCCGGGGTGGCCGCCCGGTGGGGGGTGTCGCCGGAGGAGGCGGTACGGATCCACTCCTCGGCCGAGTTCCGTGTCGCCTTCTGCGGTTTCGCTCCGGGCTTCGGCTATCTGACGGGGCTCGGGGCGCGGTACGAGGTGCCGCGCCGGGCGACGCCCCGCACGGCGGTGCCGGCCGGGTCCGTGGCGCTGGCGGGGCCGTACACGGGCGTGTACCCGCGTGCCTCGCCGGGCGGCTGGCAGCTGATCGGGTCGACGGACGCGGTCCTGTGGGACACCGGGCGGGAGCCGGCGGCGCTGCTCTCGCCGGGCACGCGCGTACGGTTCGTGCCCGCGCCGCGGACGGGGGCCGGCCGATGAACGACCGTGCCGTCGCCGTCGTCAGGGCCGGCGCCCTCACCACCGTGCAGGACCTGGGGCGGCCGGGCTTCGCGCACCTGGGCGTGCCCCGTTCGGGGGCCCTGGACCCGGCCGCCGCCGGGCTGGTGAACCGGCTGGTCGGCAACGCCGAGGACGCCGCCGTCCTGGAGACCACCGTCGACGGCTGCGCGCTGCGGCCCCGATGCGCGGTGACCGTGGCGGTGGGCGGGGCGCCCTGCCCGGTCCGGGCGGACGGCCGGCCGCTGCCCTGGGGCACGGCGGTACGGGTCCCGGCCGGGGCGCTCCTGGAAGTCGGGTCCGCCGTGCGCGGGCTGCGCTCGTACGTGGCGTTCGGCGGCGGGATCGCCGTCGAACCGGTGCTCGGCAGCCGCTCCACCGACCTGCTGTCCGGGCTCGGCCCGGCGCCGCTGGTCGAGGGGGCGGTGCTGCCGCTGGGGGCGGCCACGGCCGTACGGGGGTCGGTCGACGCTCCCCCCTGGCCGGGCCCGCCGGACGAACTCGTCCTGCGGGTCCGGCTCGGGCCGCGCGACGACTGGTTCACCGCCGGAGCGCTCCGGGCCCTCACCACGCGCGCGTACCTGGTGTCCTCGGCGAGCAACCGGATCGGGCTGCGGCTCGACGGGCCCGCCCTGGTGCGGGCCCGTCCCGGGGAGCTCCCCAGCGAGGGCATGGTCCTGGGGGCGGTGCAGGTGCCGCCGGACGGGCGGCCCGTGGTCTTCCTGGCGGACCATCCGACGACCGGCGGCTATCCGGTGGTGGCGGTGGTGCGGGAGGCGGACCTGGGGGCGGCCGCGCAGGCCGTGCCGGGGACCCGGGTCCGGTTCGTCACGCTCCGGTAGGGCCGTCCGGCGGCGGGGTGCCGTAGCCCCCGCCGCCGGGCGTGCGGACGACCAGCACGTCGCCGGGGGCGACCTCGGTGGTCGCGGCGCCGTCGAGGTGCTCCACGGTGCCGTCGGCACGCTCGACGAGGTTCTCGCCGAGCGCGCCGGGTTCCCCGCCGGCCATGCCGTACGGGGGCACCCGCCGGTGTCCGGTGAGGAGGGCGACCGTCATCGGCTCCAGGAAGCGCAGCCGCCGCTCCACTCCGTCGCCGCCGTGCCACCGGCCCCGGCCGCCGCTGCCCTCGCGCACGGCGAAGGCGTCGAGGCGGACGGGGTGGCGCCACTCCAGGATCTCCGGGTCGGTGAGGCGGGAGTTGGTCATGTGGGTCTGGACGGCGTCGGCACCGTCGAAGCCGTCGCCCGCGCCGGAGCCGCTGGCGAGGGTCTCGTAGTACTGGACGCGGTCGTCGCCGAAGGTGAGGTTGTTCATGGTGCCGGAGCCCTCGGCCTGGACGCCGAGGGCCGCGTAGAGGGCACCGGTGACGGCCTGGGAGGTCTCGACGTTCCCGGCGACGGTGGCGGCGGGCGGTTCGGGGGCGAGCATGGAGCCGGGCGGGACGCGGATCTCCAGGGGTTCCAGGCAGCCGCTGTTGAGGGGGATGGACTCGTCGACGAGGGTGCGGAAGACGTAGAGGACGGCGGCCATGACGACGGCGGTGGGGGCGTTGGCGTTGCCGGGGAGCTGCGGCGAGGTGCCGGTGAAGTCGAGGACGGCGGAGCGCCGTTCGCGGTCGACGCGGACGGCGACCCGGATGACGGCGCCCGAGTCGGTCTCGTACCGGTGGGTGCCGTCCTCCAGGCGGGCGACGATGCGGCGGACGGACTCCTCGGCGTTGGCCCGGACGTGCCCCATGTAGGCCTGGACGGCGTCGAGGCCGAACTCGGCGACGGTCTTGCGGAGTTCCTCGATGCCCTTCTCGTTGGCGGCGATCTGGGCGCGCAGGTCGGCGAGGTTGGTGTCGGGGTCGCGGGAGGGGTACGGGGCGCCGGTGAGCAGGGCGCGGGTCTCGGTCTCGCGGAGCCCGCCGTCGCGGACGAGGAGCCAGTCGTCGAAGCGGACGCCCTCCTCGTCGATGGTGCGGCTGAAGGCGGGCATGGAGCCGGGGGTGATGCCGCCGATCTCGGCGTGGTGGCCGCGGGAGGCGACGAGGAAGAGGAGTTCCTCTCCCCGGTCGTCGAAGACGGGGGTGACGACGGTGACGTCGGGCAGGTGGGTGCCGCCGTGGTACGGGTCGTTGACGGCGTAGACGTCGCCGGGGCGCAGGTCGCCGGCGCGGCGGCGCAGGACCTCCTTGACGGTCTCGCCCATGGAGCCGAGGTGGACGGGGATGTGGGGGGCGTTGGCGACGAGGTTGCCCTCGGCGTCGAAGAGGGCGCAGGAGAAGTCGAGCCGTTCCTTGATGTTGACGGAGTGGGCGGTGTTCTCCAGGCGGACGCCCATCTGCTCGGCGATGGCCATGAAGAGGTTGTGGAAGACCTCCAGGAGGACCGGGTCGACGTCGGTGCCTGCGGCGGTGCGGGCGGGGCGGGGGACGGCGCGGGTGAGCAGCAGGTGGCCGGTGTCGGAGGCGGTGGCGCGCCAGCCGGGGTCGACGACGGTGGTGGCGTCGTCCTCGGCGAGGATCGCGGGTCCGTCGACGGTGTCGCCGGGGCGCAGGTCCTCGCGGCGGTGGAGCGGGGTGTCGGAGGCGGTGGCGCCGTCGTGGGTGCGGACGGTGGCGCGGGGGACGAGGGGGCCGGTGCGGGCTCCGGCGGGGACGTGGACGGGGCCGTGGGGTCCGGCGGTGCCGACGGCCTCGACGGTGACGGCCTCCGCGACGAGCGGCTTGTCCATGGTGAAGGCGTAGCGGGCGCGGTGGTCGGCGGTGAAGGCGGCGGCCATCTCCTCGACGGGGCCGAGGTCGACGGGGAGGCCGGCGTCGGTGCCGGCGTAGCGGAGGAGTACGCGCGCGTGGGTGGTGATCGCGGTGTCGGGGAGGCCGTCGGCGCGGAGTTCGGCACGGGTGCGGTCGGCGAGTTCGGCGGCGACGCCGGTGACGCGCGCGGGCGTGCCGGGGTCGTCGAGGGGGGCCTCGACGGAGCGTTCGCGCAGGGCGGTGGCGTCGGCGAGGCCGATGCCGTACGCGGAGAGGACTCCGGCGAGCGGGGGGACGAGGACGGTGTCGACGCCGAGGGCGTCCGCGACGGCGCAGGCGTGCTGGCCGCCGGCGCCGCCGAAGCAGGTGAGGGCGTAGCGGGTGATGTCGTGGCCGCGCTGGACGGAGATCTTCTTGACGGCGTTGGCCATGTCGAGGACGGCGATCCGCAGGAATCCGGCCGCGACCTCCTCGGGGGTGCGGCCGCCGCCGACCTCCTCGGCGAGGGCGGTGAACCGTGCGCGGACGACGTCGGCGTCGAGGGGGCGGTCGCCGTCCGGGCCGAAGACGGCCGGGAAGTGGCCGGGCTGGATCCGGCCGAGCATCACCTGGGCGTCGGTGACGGTGAGGGGGCCGCCGCGCCGGTAGCAGGCGGGGCCGGGGACGGCGCCGGCCGAGTCGGGTCCGACGCGGTAGCGGCGCCCGTCGTAGTGGAGGACGGAGCCGCCGCCGGCGGCGACGGTGTGGATGCTCATCATGGGTGCCCGCATCCTCACCCCGGCTACCTGTGAACCGAGTTCACGCTCGAAGGTCCCGGCGTAGTGCGACACGTCCGTGGACGTGCCGCCCATGTCGAAGCCGATGACGCGTTCGTGTCCGGCCTGGGCGGAGGTGCGGGCCATGCCGACGACGCCGCCGGCGGGGCCGGAGAGGACGGCGTCCTTGCCCCGGAAGTGGGCGGCCTCCCGCAGTCCGCCGTTGGACTGCATGAACATCAGGCGGATCCCGGCGAGTTCGGCGGCGACCTCGTCGACGTAGCGGCGCAGCACCGGGGAGAGATAGGCGTCGACGACGGTGGTGTCGCCGCGCGGGACGAGCTTGATGAGCGGGCTGACCTCGTGCGAGCAGCTGACCTGGGTGAAACCGGCCGCCCTGGCGGCGGCCGCGACGCGCTGTTCGTGCTCCGGGTGGCGGTAGCCGTGCATCAGGACGACGGCGACGGAGCGGATCCCGTCCCGGTGGGCGGCGGCGAGCGCGGCGGCCACCGCGTCCTCGTCGAGGGGGCGGACGACCGCGCCGTGGGCGTCGACCCGCTCGGGGACCTCGGCCACGCGCGCGTAGACCGCCTCGGGCAGCACGATGTGCCGGTCGAAGAGCCGGGGCCGGTTCTGGTAGGCGATCCGCAGGGCGTCGCGGAAGCCTTCCGTGATGAGCAGCAGGGTCGGCTCCCCGCGCCGCTCCAGGAGGGCGTTGGTGGCGACCGTGGTGCCCATCTTGACGACGGCGACCCGGTCGGCGGGGACGGGTTCGCCGGGGGCGAGGCCCATGAGGAGCCGGATCCCGGCCACGGCGGCGTCCTGCCGGCGGGCCGGGTCGTGGGAGAGGACCTTGCGGGTGACGAGGCGCCCGTCGGGCCGCCGCCCCACGACGTCGGTGAAGGTGCCGCCCCGGTCGATCCAGAACTCCCAGCGCCCGCTCATTCCCCCATTGTGACCGCGAGGGCCTCGGCGAGGGCGGTCGCGGCGCGCGCGTCGAGCACCCCGCCGCCGTCGCCGTCCGTCCGGTGGAGCATTTCCTCCCCGGCGAGCAGCAGCAGCTGCGGCAGCAGGTCGCGACTGCGGCGCAGCACCCAGCCGGTCCCGGCCGTGGCGAGCCACAGGGCGGTCTCGGCGCGGGTGGGCGGCGGCTCGGACGCTTCCGGGGAGGGCGCGGGCCCCCGGGCGAGCCCGCGCTCCGCCAGGGCCCGGTGGAAGGCCCCTGCGACCGCGCGGTGCCCGCGCTCGCCCGGATGCAGCCGGTCGGCGCTCCACAACCGCCGGTCCTCGGTCCAGGTGGGGTCGGCGAGGTGGACGTGGACGGCGCCGCGCCGGGCCGACAGCGCGTGCACCACCGCGTTCACGGACGTACGGCGGCGGGCGAGCGGCCGCGCCAGCGGCCCGGGGAGCCCGAGCATCCGCCCCGGGTCGGGCAGACAGGCCGTCAGGAGTACGGCTCCGGCCGCGTCGAGGGCCGCCAGGACCCGGTCCAGGCGGCGGGCGAACAGCCCGATGTCGAAGGTGTGCCGCAGAGTGTCGTTGACGCCCACGACGACGGAGGCGAGGTGCGGCCGGAGGGCGACGGCGCGCGGGGCCTGCTTCTCGGCGACGTCCGCGCTGAGCGCGCCGCTGACGGCGAGGTTCACGTACTCGACCCGCTGCCCGGGCCCGGCGAGCCCGCCGGCGAGCAGCTCCGCCCATCCGCGCCACGCCCCGTCGACCCGGTCCCCGACTCCCTCGCTGAACGAGTCCCCGAGCACGACGAACCGCAGCGGCGCGTCCCTCGCGAGAGCGGGAGACGCGCCTGTCGGGCCCGGCTCAGGGCCCGACTCCGGGGCGCGCCCCTGGGCCGGGACGCGGTCCTCCCGGACCGGGGTCATCCGCCGACCTCCTGGGGCCGGGACCGCGTCGGGCCGGTGGATATCGGATCCGAGACATTGGAGATTGGATCCGCAAGCGCGGACATCGGATCCGGGACAGTGGCCACTGGATCCGGGAGGGTGGATATCGGATCCGGGAGGGTGGATGTCGGATCCGGGACATTGGACCTTGGATCCGAGACGGCGGCCGCCACGTCGTCCCGCGCGGTGGCCGCTTCGTGCGCGCGGAGGAAGGCGGCCACGGAACGGTCCCAGGAGAACTGCTCCGCACGCGCGCGTGCGGCGGACCTGCGGACGGGCTCCGGCAGGGCCAGCAGGCCCCGGACGGCGTCGGCGAAGGCGGCCGGGGTGTCGGCGGCCGCGGCCCCGGCCGTGCCGACGACCTCCGGGAGCGCGGAGGAGGCGCTGACGACGGCGGGGGTGCCGCAGGCGAGCGCTTCCAGGGCGGAGAGCCCGAAGGTCTCGGCGGGGCCGGGCGCCAGGCAGAGGTCGGCGGCCGCCTGGAGGTCGGCGAGCTCCTCCCGGTCGGTGACGTGACCGAGGAACCGCACCGGCAGGCCCCGCTCCCGGGCGCGCCGCTCCAGGCCCGCGCGCAGCGGCCCGTCGCCCGCGACGACCAGCCGGGCCGGCACCCCCGCGTCGAGCAGACCGGCGAGCGCCTCGACCGCCGTGCCGGGCCGCTTCTCCACGGAGAGGCGGGAGCAGAGCAGCAGCAGGACCCCGGCGCCCTCCGCGTACCGGGCCCGTACGGCGGGGTCGCGCCGCCCGGGCCGGCAGTGCTCCAGGTCGACGCCGAGCGGAGCGCGTACGACGTTGCGGGCGCCGAGGCGGACGAACTCGTCCTCCGCCCAGGCGGTGGTGCACACGATCCGGCCGTAGGCCCAGGCGGTGCGGCGGTTGAGCCGGTCCGCCGCCCGGGCCGCGAGCGGCCCGGGGACGCCCCAGGTGCGCAGGACCCCGTCGGCGGTCTCGTGGGAGACCATCACGGAGGGGACGCGGGCGCGCCGGGCCCACTCCCCGGTCCAGCGCAGGGTGGTGCGGTCGGAGACCTCGATGCGGTCCGGGGCGAGCCGTTCGAGGAGCTCGGCGAGCCGGCGCCGGTCGGCGAGGACGCGGTAGCCGCCGGTGCCGGGGAGTTCGGGCCCCGGCAGGGTGATCACCCGGCCCTGCTCGGCCGGTTCGTCGGCGGCGGTGGCCCCGGGGACGATCAGGACGGGCTCGTGCCCGGCCGCGCGGTAGCCCCGGCCGAGCCGGTCGAGCGCGGTCCGGAGGCCGCCCGAGGTGGGGGTGACGAAGTTCGCGAGCCGTACGATCCGCAGACCGTCCCGGCCGTACGAGGCGGGGCACGCGCGCGCCCGCGCGGGACCGGCCGCCGCGGCGGTGCGCCCGTTCACGCCGCCACCGCCGTCCGCTCCCGCAGGACCTCCAGGTAGTGGCCGATGAGTTCGTCGCCGAGCGCCTCCCAGGTGCGTCCCTCGACCTCGGCGCGCCCGGCCCGGCCGTAGGCCTCGCGCAGAGCGGGCGCGGCGGCGAGGGCGGTGACGGCCTCGCGGAGCGCGAGGGGGTCCTCGGGGGGCACCAGGAGGCCGGTGCGGCGGTGGGCGACGAGGTCGAGGGGGCCGCCGGCGGCCGGGGCGATCACCGGCAGTCCGCTGGCCATCGCCTCCTGGACGGTCTGGCAGAAGGTCTCGTACGGGCCGGTGTGGGCGAAGACGTCGAGCGAGGCGAAGATCCGGGCGAGGTCGTCGCCGGTGCGGCGGCCGAGGAAGTGGGCGTGCGGGAGGCGTTCGCGCAGGCCGGCCGTGCTGGGTCCGTCGCCGACGACGACGAGCCGGACGCCGGGGAGCCCGTCCGTGGCGGCGAGGAGGTCCACCCGCTTCTCGGGGGCGAGCCGGCCGACGTAGCCGACGAGGAGTTCGCCGTCGGGGGCGAGGGCCCGGCGCAGTCCGGGGTCGCGGCGGTCGGGGCGGAAACGGTCGGTGTCGACGCCCCGGCCCCAGATGCGTATCCGCTCGATGCCGTGGGCCTCCAGGTCGCGGCGGGCGGCCCGGGAGGGGGCGAGGGTGCGGTCGGCGGCGCCGTGGACGGCGCGGAGCCGGCGCCAGGCGGTGCCCTCGCCGGTGCCGACGTAGGTGCGGGCGTATCCGGCGAGGTCGGTCTGGTAGACGGCGACGGCGGGCACCCGGAGACGGGTGGCGGCGGCCATGGCGCGGACGCCGAGGACGAAGGGGCCGGCGAGGTGGACGAGGTCGGCGCGGTGGGCCGCGAGGGCGGCGGCGACACGGCGGCTGGGGAGGGCGACGCGGACCTGGGCGTAGCCGGGGAGGGGCAGGGAGGGGACGCGGACCACCGGGCACGGTGCGTCGGCGTCGGCATGGGGGTCGGGGACGGCCGGGGCGATCACGAGGGGCTGATGGCCCCGGCGGACCAGGTGGCGCGCGGTCTGCAGGGCGCAGTGCGCCACACCGTTGATGTCAGGGGGGAAGGATTCGGTGACGATGACGACACGCATACGGGTGTTCTCGTCGCGCCCGACGTGTCCCCGCCGACGTGGATCTGGACACCGGGGGAACGTCCCGTGAGCTTTTCCCGCCCGGCCCGCGCGGCGCCACTCCGATACCCGGAGCCGGGGCCGCTCTGGACGGCTGCGGGCCTTCCCCGGAGCCGGAGCCGCCCGGGAGCGGCGGCGAGCTCCTCACACCGGGGGCGGACGCCACCCCGGACCGACGGCAAGCCCACCGCACCCGGAGCCGGAGCCGGAGCCGCCCAGGACCGGCGGCCGAACCTCCGTACACGGGGCAGACGCCCCGCTCAGGAGCGGCGACAAGCCGTCCACCCCCAGGGCAGACACCGCCCGGGACCGGCGACGAACCCCTCCACGCCCGAGGCAGGAACAGCCCGGAACAGGGCCGGTCCCCTCGGTGCCGGAACAGGGCCGGGCCTCCCGGTCCCGGGGCGGGGCCACGCTCGGCGGGGTTCGCCGGGGGCCGCGCCGCCCCGGGCCGGGGCGGTGGTGGGTCGGCTCAGACCTGGAGGTCGGGGCCGATGCGGTTGCGGACCGCCGTCTGGACCTCGACCTCTTCGGCCGGGTCGGCGGCGAGGCGGCGCAATCGCTCGGCCACGCGCGCGTCGGCGGTCTCGGCGTGCTGGGCCGCGATCTCGCGGGTGGTCTCCTCGCAGTCCCAGAGGCACTCGACGGCGAAGCCGCTGGCGAAGGAGGGGTCGGTGGCCGCGAGGGCGCGGGCCGTGCGGCCGCGCAGCTGGGAGGAGGCCGTCTCCCGGTAGACGTGGCGCAGCACGGGTGCCGCGCAGGCGATGCCGAGCCGGCCGGCGCCGTCGACGAGGACGCCGAGGGCGGCCGCGTCGGGCCCGCCGGTGCGGATGGCGGTGCGCAGGGCGCCGAGGACGAGCCCGGCGTCCCGGTCCTCGCCGCGCGCGGCGAGGGTCTCGCCGGCGGCGGCGCCGAGGGGGTCGGTGCGGTGGATCCAGGCGCGGGCGCGGGCGACCGCGTCCTCGCCGCACATGCGGAGGTAGGCGGTGACGGCGGCCCGGGCGGCGGCGAGCGCCTCGCGGTCGACGGCTCCGGGCACGTCGGCGTACGGCCCGGTCTGTCCGGGGGCGGTGCCGGCGGCCGTATCGAGGGGGTGTACGGCGTCGGCGGCGGCCTCGACGAGGTCGAGGACGGCGGGGTCCCGGGTGGCGGCCAGGTGGTGCAGGGCGGCGGCGCGGGCGCCGGGGGCGCCGGAGCGGGCGGCGGCCAGCAGCTCGGGCCGGTCCTCGGCCCCGGCCACGGCGGCCAGGCAGCGGGCGGCGGGTCCGGCGAGGTCGGCGCCGCGCTCGTACCCCTCCTGGGCCCAGTCGAGGACGGCGCGGACGCTCCAGCCGGGGCGGGGCCCGGCGGGGCGCAGCTGCCGCTGCCAGCGGTCGAAGGAGCCGTGTTCCTGGGCGGCGCGGACGCGGGCGCCGACGGCGTCGCGCTGGTCCTCGGCCCACAGCCGCCAGGGGCGGGGCTCGAAGGCGTCGCGGACGGTGCCGGCGAGCGCGGTGTCGCCGGCCTCGTCCTGGGGGAAGCGGGCGAGGACGGGTTCGGCGAGCGAGCGCAGTCCGGCGTCGTCGTCGCGCAGGGCGAGCTCGTCGAGGGCCCAGGCCCAGTTGGAGCCGGTGGCCGCGTAGCGCCGGAGGAGCAGCAGGGCGTCGTGGCGGCCGTAGGAGGCCAGGTGGCCGAGGACGGCGAGGGCGAGGCCGGTGCGCTGCTCCTCGGCGTCGAGGTGGTCCTCGGGCGCGAAGAGGTGCGCCTCGATGGCCTCCAGGCCTCCGTGGAGGTCGAGGTAGAGCCGGGCGTAGTAGAGGGAGCGGTTCTCGACCCGCCAGTCGTGGCGCGGGTCGGCGAGCACGCAGTGGTCGAGGGCCGCGAGGGCCTCGGGGCGGGGTGCGGCGAGGGCGTGCAGGGTGCCGTCGCCGCGGCCCCTCTGCAGCAGGCCGAGCAGGGTGCCGCTCGGCGCTATGGCTGGTTCGAACATGGGAAGACGCCTCACATCAAGCTGTCGTCACGACGGGTGGACCGGGTGGTCGGGGTCGGGCGCTGGGCCCGTCCGCGCGGAGCCCGGCCTAGTAGGCCGTGGGACAACAGGTCGGGCCGTCCGTCGTACGTCGCTTGTGCGCGCTGCTCATCTTCCTCTGCCTCTCGTCCGTGGCCCGGTCGGACGGCCGGGCTTGTCGTCATGATGACCGACCGTCCGCACGGTCGCGACCACATTTACGGACCCGTTCCCACCTGGGGTTCAGGCCGCGTTCACCTGGTGGTGAAGAGCTCCAGGAGTTCGGTCTTGCCGAACATGCGGGCGGTGTCCAGGGCGGACGGAGTGCCGGACTCCGGATTCGCGCCGCCGGCGAGGAGGGCGTGGATGACGGCGTCGGCGCTCTTGAAGACGGCTCCGGCGAGCGGGGTCTGGCCGCGGTCGTTGGCGCGGTCGGCGTCGGCTCCGCGCTCCAGGAGGGCGGTGACCGCGTCGGCGTGGCCGTGGTAGGCGGCGAGCATGAGGAGGGTGTCGCCCCGGTCGTTGGTGAGGTCCGCGGGGACGCCCGCGTCGAGGTAGGCGGCGAGGGCCGCCGCGTCACCGGTGCGCGCCAGGTCGAAGACCTTCGACGCCAGCTCGACGACCTCGGGGTCCGGGGTCTCGCTCATGTTCACAACCGCCTTCCGTGCTCCGACCGCGTACCGGGCGCGTGCCGCCCGGTATCGCCTGCCCTTGACCTGCGCACGGCAAGCGCGGCCGTACGAGTGAATCGACAGGGTACTGCCCGCGCGGTGACATGACCGCGTCCGGCCGAGGCAAGGATCACGGCGTCCACCCCCGTGACCTCCGCCTCTCGTGGCTCCCTTACCCCACTTCGGCGGTTTCGCCACCCGGGACGGCGATCACCGTCCGCCGGTCAAGTGAAAACGCCCACTATTCACCCGAATGCACCTTTAGTCACATAGATACTTGCCGTGAACCTGGAAGGACTCATCGTGACTGTCCCCTCAACCAGGAGAACACCCAATGATCCTGTCCATCTCAGGCGTGGTCCTGCTCGGCATCATCTGCTTCCTGTTCTTCAAGAAGGACGGCCTCAAGGCCTCGCACGCCCTCGTCTGCGCGCTCTTCGGCTTCTATCTGGCGGGCACCGCCATCGCACCGAGCATCACCGCGGGCGGCCAGAGCCTGGCCGGCCTGCTGGGCGGAATCAAGTTCTGACGCCACTCACCCCCTTCCACCACTCCAGGAGTACGACGTGTCCCGGCGACCACTCCCCCGCATTCTGAGCAACGGCGGCGCGCAGCTCGCGCGCGGCCGAGAGATCGCGCGGTCGGCCGCCGACAGCGCCACCGACGTGCTCCACCCGCTGATCACGGTCTCCCGTGGTCTGCGGAAGCTGGCCGCGACCGCGCGCGCCAAGTGGGCCGCGACCCCCAAGGAACGGCGCGGTCCCACGCTGTTCCTGGTCGCGGCCTGCGTCCTGGTCGTCGCCCTCGTGCCGTACGGGCCGCTCCTCGCGCTCGTCACGCTCATGGGCGCCGCCGCGTGGAAGGGGCGTGAGAAACCGGTCGTGAAGACCGGCCCCGACGAGGCGGAGGTGGCCCGGCTGAAGGGGCTCTACGAGGCCCTGGTGCCGTACTTCTCCGTCCCCGAGGACCCCGACCCGCTCTTCGCCCACGGCGGCGACTGGGCCCGGGCCTTCGGCGACCACGCCTTCGACGACAGCGGCCGCCTGACGCGGCTGCGGATCTCCTACCCGCCGTACTTCACCGACGGCGAGGCAGCCTCGCGCGCCCGCATCGAGCAGCTCCTGCACGCCAAGTCGGGGCGCGGCCGCGAGTACCTCTTCGACTGGGACGAGGAGGGCAACCGGCTCGTCATGCACGTGCTGCCCGCCCTCCCGACCACCATCGCCGCCCAGCGGTTCGTCACCGCCCCCGGCGAGACCGTCCTCGGCTTCACCGACGCCGACGCCGTGCAGCGGACCGTGCCGGTCCTCTCGGCGGACGGCTCCGAGGACGCGCCGGCCGTCGTCTGGCGCACCGGCCCCCGCTCCACCGAGCCGCACCTGCTCGCCGTCGGCCAGCCCGGCAGCGGCACCACCTCCCTGCTGCGCTCCCTGGCGCTCCAGGCGCTCGCCCACGGCGACGTGCTGATCGTGGACGGAGCCGGCGCCGGCGAGTACGCCTGCCTGGTCGGCCGCGACGGCGTCCTCGGCGTGGAGAGCGAGCTGTCCGGCGCCCTGGAGAGCCTGGAATGGGCCTCCCACGAGACCGAGCGGCGGCTGATCACCGCGAACCGCGCCCGGCAGGCCGGGCACCCCGCCCCCGCGGACACCCGCCGCCCGCTGTGGATCCTCCTCGACCGCCCCGGCGTCCTCGGCCACCTGGCCGCCGCCGAGGGCCGGCCCGACCCCCAGGAGCTGCTCCAGGTCCCGCTGCGGCACGGACGGACGGCCCAGGTGACGGTGGTCGTGGCGGAGCAGTTCGACACCGCCGACGCGCTCCACGACGGGGTACGCGCGCACACCCGCGCCCGCGTCGTCCTCGGCCCCGCCTCCCCCGAGCAGATCGCCGCGGTGCTCGGCGCCGCGCCCCACACCACGCCGACCCCCCAGGTCCCGCCGGGCCGCGGCTACGCCCGCCTCGGCACCGGCCCGGTCCTCCGCCTCCAGGTGCCGGCCACGCCCGACCCGTACGACGACGCCGTCGGCGACACCGACCGGCAGGCCGTCCTCGACCTGCTGCCGGAGCGGCGGGCGGCGGCCACGGTGGCCCTGGAGAAGGTCCCGGAGGCGGCGGCCGAGCCGACCCCCGGCCCCTCCCCCCTCCACACCCCGGTCCCCGCGGAGGGCTGACCCCCACCGGATCCAGAAGATTGGATCCAGAAGATTGGATCCCGGAGATTGGATCCGGGAGATTGGATCCCGGAGATCGGATCCAGTAGGTCGGATCCAGAAGACGATGAAGGCCGGTACGGACCCCCAGGTCCGTACCGGCCTTCCCCGTCTCCACGCGCGCGTGGCCCCGCCCATGGCTCAGGCCACGAAGGTCCTGAGCGGCTCCACTCCCGCGCCCAGCCCCGACTCGACCAGCCGGGCCGCCGCGGCCAGCCGGACGGCGGCCTCCTCGGCGACCGGGCCGCCGACGGTGAACGGCAGCCGGACGTACCCCTCGAAGGCGCCGTCGACGCCGAAGCGGGGGCCGGAGGGGACGCGGACGCCGACCCGCTCGCCCGCCTCCGCCACCCGGGAACCGGAGAGCCCGCCGGTGCGCACCCAGAGCGTCAGACCGCCCTTCGGCACCTCGAACTCCCACTCCGGCAGCTCCCTGCGGACCGCCGCGACGAGGGCGTCCCGGTTCTCGCGCGCCTGCGCCCTGCGCAGGTCGACGGCCTCCTCCCAGCCGCCGGTGCGCATCAGCCAGTTGACGCCGAGCTGCTCCAGGACCGGGGTGCCCAGGTCGGCGTAGGCGCGGGCGGCGACGAGGGAGCGGATGACGTCGGGCGCGGCCCGGACCCAGCCGATCCGCATCCCGGCCCAGAACGCCTTGCTCGCCGATCCCACGGTGAGGACGGTGGAGCCGGCCGGGTCGAAGGCGCAGACCGGCCTGGGCATCTCCACGTCCTCGTCGAGGTGCAGCTCGGTCATGGTCTCGTCGACGACCAGGACGGTGCCGGCGGCCCTGGCGGCCTCCACGAGCCCGCGGCGCTGGTCCTCGTCGGCGAGGGCGCCGGTCGGGTTGTGGAAGTCGGCGACCACGTACGCGAGGCGGGGCGCGGCCTCGCGCATGACCTGGCGCCAGCGGCCCAGGTCCCAGCTGCCGAGCCCCTCGCCCATGGCGACGGGGACCAGCCGGGCGCCGGCCTCCCGCATGAGCTGGAGGATGTTCGCGTACGAGGGGGACTCGACGGCGATCCGCTCGCCGCGCCCGGCGAAGAGGTGGCAGATCGCGTCGATGGCGCCCATCGCGCCGGTGGTGACCATGATCTGCTCGGGCATCGTCGGGATGCCCCGGGCGGTGTAGCGCTCGGCGAGCGTGGCGCGCAGCGCGGGCAGCCCGGCGGGGTAGTCGCCGTGGGTGTGCGCGTAGGGCGGCAGCTCCTCCAGGGCGCCCTGGACGCTGCGGGTCAGCCAGGGCTCGGGGGCGGGCAGCGCGGCGCAGCCGAGGTCGATGAGGGAGCCGAGGGTCTCCGGCGGCAGCGGTTCGAGGCCGCGCGCGGGCAGCGGGTTGCCGGCCGGGACGGCCGTCCAGCTGCCGGCGCCGCGCCGGGACTCCAGGAAGCCCTCGGTCCGCAGCGCCTCGTAGGCGGCGGCGACGGTGGTGCGGCTGACGGTGAGGGCGAGCGCGAGCTCCCGCTCGGCGGGCAGCCGGGCGGCGACCGGCACCCGGCCCTCCAGGACGAGCAGGCGGATGCCGTCGGCGAGGGCGCGGTAGGCGGGCGGCTTCCGGGCGCCGGGGCCCGCGGGACGGGGCTGCTGCGCCTGGAGCTGCCGGGCGAGCTGGGCGGCCCCGACGGCTGAAGTCCACTGAGCCATGGAAATCAGTCCACCTTCCTCGAATTGGCCATGGTTGGCATCCGTTCTCCCGCCACAGAGTGTCATGGGTCGGTCCACTCACACCACAGCGGGCCGCGATCCACTGCCGAACACCACCCCAGGGGGGCACGTCCATGTCCATCGCCACCGGCTCCCGAGGCCGGCATCTGACCCGCCGGCTGGTCCAGCTGTACGCCGGCCTCACGCTGTACGGGGCCAGCTCGGCCCTCCTGGTCAGGGCGGGGCTCGGCATGGAGCCGTGGAACGTGCTCCACCAGGGCCTGGCGGGGCTGACCGGACTGACGATCGGGGTGGTGTCGATCATCGTGGGCGCCGTCGTGCTGCTGCTGTGGATCCCGATCCGGCAGCGTCCGGGTCTGGGCACGGTGTCGAACGTCTTCGTGATCGGCCTGGCGATGGACGGCACCCTGGCGCTGCTCCCGGACGGCCACGGCCTCGCGGCCCGGATCTCCCTCATGGTCCTGGGCATCGTGCTGAACGGCCTGGCGACGGGGCTGTACATCGCGGCCCGCTTCGGGCCGGGCCCGCGCGACGGCCTGATGACGGGGCTGCACCGGATGACCGGTCGGTCGATCCGGCTGACCAGGACCCTGATCGAGGTGGCGGTGGTGACCACCGGCTTCCTGCTCGGCGGCTCGGTCGGCGTCGGCACGCTCCTGTACGCGCTGTCGATCGGCCCGCTCGCCCAGTTCTTCCTCCGCTTCTTCGCGGTCCCGGAGCCGGAGGCCACCCCCGGGCCGGGCCCCGTCGACGCCGCGGTCGCCCCGCGGTCACCGGAAGGCGCCATACTGCGGCGGTGACTCGCGTACGACACCCCTATCTCGACCACCCGCACCCGCTGCCCTTCGCCCACCGGGGCGGCACGGCGGACGGCCTGGAGAACACCGCGGCCGCCTTCCGCCGGGCCGCCGCGGCGGGCTACCGCTATTTCGAGACCGATGTGCACACCACCGCCGACGGCGTCCTCGTCGCCTTCCACGACCCGACCCTGGACCGGGTGACGGACACCGCCGGCCGGATCCGGGACCTGCCGTGGGCGGCGGTGCGGGAGGCCCGGGTGGCCGGCAAGGAGCCGCTGCCCCTCTTCGAGGACCTCCTCCAGGAGTTCCCCGAGGCCCGCTGGAACGTGGACCTGAAGACCGAGTCGGCGCTGGCCCCCCTGGTGGACCTGATCGCCCGCAGCGACGCCTGGGACCGGGTCCTGGTGAGCTCCTTCACCGAGGCCCGGATCGCCCGCGCCCAGCGCCTCGCGGGCCCGCGCCTGGCCACCTCGTACGGCGTGACCGGCGTCGCGGCGCTGCGGCTGCGCTCGCTCGGCCTGCCGGCCCCGCTGCGGGCCGGCGCGGTGGCGGCGCAGGTCCCGGAGACGCAGGGCGGGGTGCGCGTGGTGGACCGCCGTTTCGTCCGGGCGGCGCACGCGCGCGGACTCCAGGTGCACGTGTGGACCGTGAACGATCCGGAGCGCATGGAGTCTCTCCTCGACCTGGGGGTCGATGGCATCATGACCGATCATCTGGAGACGCTGCGCGCGGTCCTCACCGCCCGCGGGGCATGGACCTGAGGGCGAGCGGGCGTCCCCGGGACGGGGACGAACGAGGGGGGCGTGCGGCCGTGACCGCCGAGACGACCGGGCCCGAGGGGCCCATCACCGATCCGGCCGAGCGCAGACGGGAGCAGCGCGGCTGGTACTTCTACGACTTCGCCTGCTCCGTCTACTCGACCACCGTCGTGACCGTGTTCCTGGGTCCGTACCTGAACGAGCTGGCGAAGTCGGCGGCCGGCGGCGGGACGCACGTCTACCCGCTCGGCATCCCGGTGCACGTCGACTCGCTCTTCGCCTACGCGGTGTCCCTGTCGCTCGTGCTGGCCATCGTCGCGATGCCGCTGGTGAGCGCGGCGGCCGACCGCTCGGGCCGGAAGAAGCCGCTGCTCGCGGCCGCCGCGTACATCGGCGCCGGCGCGACGACCTGCATGTTCTTCCTGAAGGACGACCGCTATCTGCTCGGCGCCCTGCTGCTGGTCGTGGCGAACGCCGCGCTCGCGGTGTCGATGATGCTCTACAACTCCTACCTGCCGCAGATCTCCGAGCCGGAGGAGCGCGACGCGGTCTCCTCGCGCGGCTGGGCCTTCGGCTACACCTCGGGCGCGCTGGTCCTGGTGCTCAACCTGGTCCTGTACTCGGGCCACGAGTCCTTCGGCCTGTCGGCGGGCGAGGCGGTCCGGATCTGCCTGGCCTCCGCCGGCCTCTGGTGGGGCGCCTTCGCGCTGATCCCGCTGCGGCGGCTGCGCGACCGGCGGCTGCCGCCCGCCGGGGTGGCGGCCGAGGGCGACGGGACGGGCGCGGTGGGGGCCGGGTGGCGCCAGCTGCGGGCGACGCTCGTGGACATGCGCAACCACCCGAAGACGCTCGCCTTCCTGCTCGCCTACCTGGTCTACAACGACGGGGTCCAGACGGTGATCTCGCAGGCGGCGGTCTTCGGGAAGAACGAGCTGGGCCTGGAGCAGACGACGCTCATCACGGCGGTCCTGCTCGTGCAGGTGCTCGCGGTGGCCGGGGCGCTCGCGATGGGCCGGCTCGCCCGGACGCACGGGGCCAAGCGGACGATCCTGGGCGCGCTGGTCGTGTGGACGCTCATCCTGCTGGGCGGGTACTTCCTGCCCGCCGGGGCGCCGGTCTTCTTCTACTGCCTGGCGGCGGCCATCGGCCTGGTGATGGGCGGGACGCAGGCGCTGTCGCGCTCGCTGTTCTCGCACACGGTGCCGGAGGGCAAGGAGGCGGAGTACTTCTCGGCGTACGAGCTGAGCGACCGGGGACTGAGCTGGCTCGGCCCGCTCGTGTTCGGGCTCGTGAACCAGCTGACCGGAAGCTATCGAGCTGCCATCATCTCCCTCGTGATCTTCTTCGTGGCCGGATTCGTCCTCCTCGCGCGGGTGCCGGTACGTGAGGCGGCACGGGAGGCGGGGAATGTCGTACCCGAGCGAATTTAGACGCGGAAGTGAAAGGCCGGTAGTGTACGCGTTTGGCCTGCCAGGCGGACCGTTACTGCGTGCTGCTTTGGTGAAGACCACGAGTCACATCTGCCGCCAGATGTGACAAATCGGGCACTGGTGGGTACAACAAGGGGCGGCACGACGGGCGACGCATTACCCGGAACGGGAATCTTTCTCGCCGACCGGACGTTGACCGGATGACGACGACAGCGACACCTGTCCTGTGGGCGACAAGCCCGGGAGGCACGATTCATGAGTGAGCGAGCTCTTCGCGGCACGCGCCTCGTGGTGACCAGCTACGAGACCGACCGCGGCATCGATCTGGCACCTCGCCAGGCCGTGGAGTACGCATGCGAGAAGGGCCATCGTTTTGAGATGCCCTTCTCGGTGGAGGCGGAAATTCCGCCGGAGTGGGAATGCAAGGTCTGCGGAATCCAGGCTCTCCTGGTGGACGGCGACGGACCCGAGGAGAAGAAGGGCAAGCCGGCGCGTACGCACTGGGACATGCTCATGGAGCGGCGTACCCGTGAGGAGCTGGAGGAGGTCCTCGCCGAGAGGCTGGCCGTCCTGCGCTCCGGCGCCATGAACATCGCGGTGCATCCGCGCGACAGCCGCAAGTCCGCCTGACGGACGACCGGCGAGAGAAACGCCGAGGGGCCCGGTACACGATCCGTGTACCGGGCCCCTCGGCGTTCCCGCACCCGTGGGTACGAGCGCCGGGTCAGGACGTCAGCGGCGGGCGGCGGTCGTCCGCGGGGCCGTACGGCCCCTGGGGGGCGTCGTCACGGATGACCTCACCCTGCACGACCTTCCCGTCCGGGCGGTGCATACGGGCCTGCTGGAAGGCGTCCTGGAGGCTGCCGGGAGGTGCCGCGGCCATCCGGCGCTCGACCACCCGCTCCGCGGCGCGCCCGAGGGCCGTCCGCACCGGGGGCACGAGCAGCAGCAGTCCGGCGGCGTCGGAGAGGAACCCGGGGATCATCAGGAGCAGCCCGCCGAGCATCAGGAAGCCGTTGCGGTCCTCGGCGCCCTTGCGGTCGGCCGCGGCCGGAGCCGTACCGCTCTGAGCGGCGGCCTGGGCCTGCTGGAAGGTGGAGGTGAGGTTGGCGAAGGCCCGGCGCCCGGCCCGCTTGATCACCACGGTGCCGAGCACGGCGCCGCCGATCAGCAGGAGCAGCACGGTCAGCCCGCCCGCCGCGTTCGCCACGACGGTGAGCAGCCAGATCTCCAGGACCAGCCAGGCGGCTAGGCCCAGCGGCAGCAGGGTGCGCGCCCGGGAGCGCCGGGGAGCGGAAGAGGACGGTACGCCGGTCGTCATGCGCTCCAGTGTGCCTGGCACCCCGGAAAAACGTCGTAAGGAAAAGATCAGCCCGGCCCCCGCGGGGGCCGGGCGTCCGTGACGTCAGGCGTTCTTGCGGCCCAGGGCCTTGGAGAGCTTCTCGGCGCGGGCGGTGACGCCCCAGCCGGTGACCCGCCACAGCGCCTCGACGACGATGTTCCGGCTCATCTTGGAGTCGCCGATCTCGCGCTCGACGAAGGTGATGGGGACCTCGACGACGTGGAAGCCGGCGGCGACGGCGCGGCGGGCGAGGTCGACCTGGAAGCAGTAGCCGGCCGAGGCGACGTCCTCCAGGCCGAGGCCCTCCAGGGTCTCCTTGCGGAAGGCGCGGTAGCCGCCGGTGACGTCGCGGATCGGGACGTCGAGCATCAGGCGGGAGTACAGGCTGCCGCCGCGCGAGATGAACTCGCGGGACTTCGGCCAGTTCACGATCCGGCCGCCGGGCACCCAGCGGGAGCCGAGGACCAGGTCGGCGCCCTTGAGCGCGGTGAGCAGGCGGGGCAGCTCCTCGGGCTGGTGGGAGCCGTCGGCGTCCATCTCGACGAGGACCTCGTAGCCGTTCTCCATGCCCCAGCGGAAGCCCGCGAGGTAGGCGGCGCCCAGCCCCTCCTTTCCCTTGCGGTGCAGGACGTGGACGTGGTCGTCGTCGGCCGCGAGCTCGTCGGCGAACTTGCCCGTGCCGTCGGGGCTGTTGTCGTCGGCGACGAGGATGTGCGCCTCAGGGACGGCCTCCCGCACCCGCGCGACGATCGGCCTGATGTTGTCCGCCTCGTTGTAGGTCGGAATGATCACCAAGGCCTTGCCGAGCGGGCCGTAACGCCTCACGCCACCGTCGTTCACTACTGCCCCTTCGGATACAGACACAGGCCCCCACCTTAGCGAGGTCTCCGACGTGGTCTGGTCCTGCGGGGTGTGAGACGTGCGACCCCGGCACGGAGTGCGGTGCGGGGCCCGACGTCCTTCGGTCCGACCCGGGACCCGCCGGCTGCGGATCGACACGAGGCCGTTGTCTACTGAACGTCCGGGCCCCACCCGGGTCGCACCTTCCGCCGGTGAAACCTTCCCTCGCGGCCGAGGCGCGGGCGGCGGTCGGCGCGGGCGAGGAGGTGTGGTCCGGTCGGACGTCCTGTGGTGGACGCGGGAGAACCTACCGGGCCATGACGGTCGGCTGTCAACACCCGCTTGACCTGCGGGGTTCCCGAGAAGCCACAGGCCGGGCGGGAAGATCCGCAGGTCGGGGACGGACCCGTGGTGCGTACATCCGGGTGGCCGTCAACCGCACATCACTCGTTCGGCCGTACGAAAACCGTCTGTCCGTACACGACCGTCCGCAGGCAGACGGGGAGGTCGACCCCGGGTGTCAGATCGGGCAGACCGGGCGTTCCGGACCTGGGGTCGGTGGACCAGCGGGCCACCCGGTCGTCGGGCGCCTGGACGACCAGGTCGCCCGTGCGCCAGACCGCGTAGTCGGCGGGCGCGCCCGGCACCAGGATGCCCGCGTCGTCCCGGCCGACCGCGCGCCAGCCGCCGCGCGTGTGGGCGGTGAAGGCGGCTCGCACCGAGATCCGGTGCTCGGGGGTGCGGTGGAAGGCGGCGGCCCGGACGGTCCCCCACGGGTCGAGCGGGGTGACCGGGCTGTCCGAGCCGAAGGCCAGCGGCACGCCGGCCCGCAGCAGGGCCGCGTACGGGTTGAGGGTGCGGGCCCGCTCGGCGCCGAGCCGTTCGGCGTACATGCCGTCCTCGCCGCCCCACAGGGCGTCGAAGGCGGGCTGGACGGAGGCGGTCAGACCGAGCTCGGCGAAGGCGGCGACCGTCTCGGGGGTGAGCATCTCGGCGTGTTCGACGCGGTGCCGGGCGGCCCGGACGCGGGCCAGGCCGAGCTTCTCGGAGGCGGCCCTGACGCCGTCCACCACGGCGCCGACCGCGGCGTCGCCGATGGCGTGGAAGCCGGCCTGGAGCCCCGCCTCGGTGCAGGCGACGACGTGCGCGGCGACCGCGGCGGCGTCCAGGTGGGCGGCGCCGGTCTGACCGGCGGAGTCCGCGTACGGCTCGTGGAGGCAGGCGGTGTGCGAGCCGAGGGAGCCGTCGGCGAAGAGGTCGCCGGCCGCGCCGAGGGCGCCGAGCGCCCGGGCCCGCTCGATGTCCGGATCGGCCCAGTAGCCGACCACCCGGGGACCGGGCTCGCCGCGGGCGAGGTCCAGGAGGCCCGTGAAGTCGTCCTCGGAGGAGATCTGCGGCCCGCCGCACTCGTGCAGGGTGCCGATGCCGAGGGAGGCGGCGTGGGCGCGCGCGGCGCGCTGCGCCTCGGCGCGCTGGGCCGGGGAGACGGCGGCGAAGGCCGCCGCCCGCACGGCGTGGTGGGCGTCGCCGGTGAGGGGCGCGCGCCCCTCGTGGAAGCCGTCGAGCTCCCGCACGCCGGGGACGAGGTCGAGCAGCGCGGTGGTGACGACGGCCGAGTGGACGTCGATCCGGGTGAGGTAGAGCGGACGGCCGCCGGTGAGGCCGTCGAGCTCCTCGCGGGTGAGCGGGCGCCGCTCGGGCCAGCGGGAGGCGTCCCAGCCGTGCCCGATGAGAATGCGGTCCCCGGTGCGGGCGGCGGCGTGGGCGCGGATCAGCTCCGCCGCCTCGGCGAGCGAGGCGGCAGAGGAGAGGTCGAGGCCGGTGAGGGCGAATCCGGTGGCCGTGGTGTGGACGTGGGCGTCCACGAAGGCCGGGGTGACGAGCGCGCCCTCCAGGTCGATCACCTCGTCCACGCCGGAGGCGAAGGCGTCGGCGGCGCCCTCCTCGCCGACCCAGGCGATGTGGCCGCGCTCCACCACCATGGCGGTGGCGAAGGGGTCGGCGGGGCTGTGGACTTCTCCACCGCGCAGCAGCACAGTGCGGTGTTCGCCGGGATTCAGGCTTTCGCTCATGCGACCAGGCTAAATGCGGGGCGGCCTGGCTTCGTACGGGGTGGACAGGACGACGGTGGTGCGGCTGGAGACGTGCGCCTGGGAACGGATCCGGCTGAGCAGGTGCTCCAGCTCCAGGGGCGTGGCGACCCGGACCTTCAGGATGTAGTTCTCGTCGCCGGCGACGCTGTGGCAGGCCTCGATCTCGGGGATGTCGGCGAGCCGGTCGGGGGTGTCGTCGGGGGCGCTGGGGTCGAAGGGTTTGACCGAGATGAAGGCGGTCAGCGGCAGGCCCACCGCCTCGGGGTCGACGACGGCGGCATAGCCGCGGATGACTCCGCGCTGCTCCAGGCGGCGGACGCGCTGATGCACGGCCGACGTGGACAGGCCGGTGGCCTTGCCCAGGTCGGTGTAGCTCATGCGCCCGTCCTTGACGAGCAACTCGACGATCTGACGATCCAGCTCCTCCATGCGCCGACCCTATTGCGCCGAAGGGTCCCGGGCCCAGCCGGGAGGGAGCCTTATAGCCCGCTATGGGCCTTCACGGGGCACCTGCGACGGGCATGTGACGAACGCCACAGGTTTGCCAGGGGCATCCGCGTCCCGCTCACGGTTATGCGGAGTTCCGTATGGGAAGGGCTTGCTGTGGTCCCGGCCGCACAGTATCGGCCGACCGGTCCGAGGGGGAGATTCTCCATGCAGGAGCCCGTTGATTCCGTCGAACCGTCCGACGAGTTCGACGCGTACGACACCTTTGAGATGTACCGGGTGGTGTGCCCGGAGTGCGATCAGCCGATCGCGCTGCTCGCCGACGAGGACGCGCTGCCCGAGCACGCGCTCTGCCCGACGCCGTGGAATCCCTTCACCCTGACGGTCTGCCCGGGCACCGGCCTGGCCGCCGACGAGGCGGACTCCGCCGACGCCGAGGCGGGCGTCCAGGAGCAGGACACCGCGCTCCTGCTGACGCTCCCCCAGGGGCTCGACTGGCGGACCCAGCCGTTCTCGCACATCGGCGGCCCCGGCTCGCGGCCGATCCGCGCGGCGCAGCTGCGCCGCGCGGCCTGACGGCCGGGTCCTAGGAGCTGTCCTGGCGATCATGTGACTGTCGCTTGTCCTGGTCGTTGATGCGGGCATGGGGCGGGGTGATCTGACAGATGCCGAGTGGGAACGGCTTCGGCCCCTCCTGCCGGTCAGTAACGGGCGTTGTGGACGGTGGCGGGACCATCGGCAGGTGATCGACGGGATCCTGCACCGGGTGCGGACCGGGGTTCACTGGCGCGATCTGCCTGAGCGGTTCGGTCCTTGGAAGACCGTTTATGAGCGCCATCGGCTCTGGTCTGCGGACGGCACCTGGGAGCGTCTGCTGCAGCAGGCCCAGGCCGCGGCTGACGCGGTCGGCGAGATCGACTGGGACGTCTCGGTGGACTCGACCATCGTGCGTGCTCACCAGCACGCGGCCGGTGCACGTCTCGATCCTCCGCCGGCGTTCACCGGCTCAAAGGGGGGCCAGGCGCTGGAACACCAGGACGAAGTTCCGGGGCGGAGCCGTGCCGACCGATTGGCGGGGGTGGTGCGGGAGGTGAGGGCCTGGGGCGTTCGCGTGGTGGTTTCACCAGCAAGCTCCACCTGAGCGCGGACGGCCGTTGCCGCCCGTTGTCCCTGATCGTCACACCCGGGCAGCGGGCCGACTGCACCCAGTTCGCTGCGGTACTGGAGAAGATTCGGGTCCCCCGGCTCGGGCCGGGCCGGCCCCGTAAGAAGCCCGACAGTGTCGCGGCCGACAAGGCCTACAGCAACGGTCCTTGCCGACAGTACCTACGGCGGCGCGGCATCCCGCACTCGATCCCGGAGAAGACCGACAGCCGGGCCGCCCGCCTGCGCAAGGGACCGCGAGGCGGACGGCCGCCGGGCTTCGACGAGGAGCGGTACAAGAAGCGCAACACCGTCGAGCGGGCCGTCAACAGGCTCAAGAACTTTCGTGCGGTCGCCACCCGGTATGACAAGCGAGCGTACGTGTTCCTCGGCACCGTCACGGTGGCGGCGCTGGCTGTCTGGCTCCGGGTGTGAGCGAGCGTGCGGGGTGCCGCGGGCCTTGGCAGGGAGCGTGTGAGAGGGGAGCGGTACTTGAACGCCGCCGGCCCCGCCGTACGGCGGGGCCGGCGGCGGCCGGAGATGGTGCTGTCAGCTGCCGGCCGCGTGCTTGGCAGCCGGTGCCGCAGTAGTACCGGCTGGGGCGGCGGGTTCGATGGTGCGGCGCTTGACGACCACCAGGACGATCAGGGCGATCTGGAGGAGGATCGGCAGGATCATGCCGGGGGAGGTCTTGGGGTCGGGGCCGACGGTGTTGGAGACGAGGCTGAAGTCCCACAGGCCGTGCACGAGCATGGGCAGGAGCAGGACTCCGCCGACGCGCAGGCACAGGTAGAAGAAGTAGCCGGAGGTGGAGACGATCACGGCTTGGAAGACGGCCGCGCCGCCTTCGCCGAAGGCGTTGCTGACGTGGACGAGGCCGAAGACGATGGAGGACCACAGGGCGACCTTGCCCTCGCTGTATCCGGCGCGCTTGAAGACCTGGACGCCGATGCCGCGGAACATCAGCTCCTCACCGATGCCCACCAGTGCGGTCATCGCGACCAGGGCCAGGACGAGGGAGAGCGGCTGGTCGGCGAGGTTGGGGTAGTTCACCGCCAGGACGGCGACCACCAGCATCGACACGGGGACGAAGCGCACCCAGCGGCGCACCGGCACCCGGTAGTGCAGCACCTCGCGCCACCAGCCGAGCCAGGTCACCACGGCGGCGCCGAACAGGACCGACAGGCCGATGGGGATCATGCCGTTGCGCACCACGGACTCGGTGGTGGGGAACTGGCTGTTGCCGTCGCCGCGGTCGACGCCGATCAGCGCGCCGAGCCCTTGGAGGATCGCCAGGTAGACGACGACCACGACCAGGAACCACGGCCAGGTCAGGCGACGCCCGGCCGGTGCGGGAGACGACGGGGCTGGGGACAGTGGGGCGGACACGGGGCAACTCCTCGCGCAGGGGATCGAGCCCCTGAACAGGGGCGAATGAATACTTTCATAGGTCCTAAAGAGCTGATAAACGCAGCCCAATCGGACACGGCGAATGGATCGGGCAGCCTGCCCGGAGCTCCGGCCGTCCGCGGCGGGCGGGCCCGCCGACCGCAGGGCGTGCCCGCGGCCCGGTGGGTCCTGACCGGACCGGTGGATGCCGGTCATTTTCGATCTTCCCCCGCGCGGCGGCGGGCCGCTCTGGTGCAATGACCGGTGACCGGCACTTGCCCCTCCGACCCGTGGAGCCCCCGTGAACTTCCTGGACGCCGTCCTCAAGGTCGTCACCGCCCTCGAACCGATCATCGTGCCGCTGATCAGCAGCAACCGTGACGTGAAGCACGACATCAAGCCGATCTCCTGATCCCGACGCGACGGACCGGAACAGCCGTGCGCCTCGCCGCCCTGATCCGCGGGATGGCCTCGACCTTCCTGCGGCCCCGGCCGCCCCGCACCGAGCGGGACCAGCCCCTCACCCGCGCCCAGATCCTCGCGATCCTGGACGAGCTGACCGTCAGTGAATGGCGCTACGACTGGGACCCCGACACCCTCCACATCGGCCCCATGGCCCAGGACTGGCGGGCCGCCTTCGGCTACGGCCGACGCGAGACCACCATCGACGTCGTCGACGCCAACGGCGTCCTGATCGCCGCCGTCCAGGAACTCTCCCGCCGCCTGCGCCACCTGGAGCAGCACGCCGCACAGCCGCCCTGCCGCTGCACGCACGACCGCACACCCCAACCCGCTCCCTGAAAGAGGACCCCCATGACACTCGTCGACGAGATCGTCAGACCGATCAACGCCCTCGGCCCCCTCATCACCCCGCTCTGACCACCAGCCCTCCAGCACGAAGAGGAACCCTCCCCCGTGAACACCGCCCGCCGCACCGCGACCGCCCTCGCCCTGCTCGGAGCCACCACCCTGCTGACCTACGGGACCAGCGTCCCCGCGATCTTCCACCTGGCCGTCGCCATCTGACCCCCGCGGACCGCTGAGCCGCACCGAGCACAGGACCGGCCGTACCCGTTGATCGGGAACGGCCGGTTCCCTGCTTGCGGGCCCCGCCCCGCTCCCGGAAGGCTCCGCAGCGGTCGCATCCGGATCACAGGGTGCAGCAGGCGAAGGGCAAGGGGATGAAGCAAGGACGGCGCGGGTTCCGGCGGGCGCTGGCGGGGCTGCTCGGGACGGTGCTGACGGCAGCCGCGATGATCGGCACCGCCGGAACCGCGGACGCGGTGGTCGGCGGAACCGACGCGCCGCCGGGCGCCTACCCTTACCAAGTCTCGCTGCAGGCCCAGAACGCAGGCGGCTGGAAGGCCATCTGCGGCGGCTCGATCATCGACCAGCGATGGGTGCTGACCGCGGCCCATTGCCTGATCACCTCCGCCGGCCAGCTGCGGATCGCCGTCGGAACGAACACCCTCCCCGGGGGAACACTCCACCTGGTCCAGGAGACGATCGGGTACGAGGCCTACAACGACAACGCCGCCGGCCACCCGAACGACATCGCCCTGCTGAAACTCGCCACCCCGATCACCTACACCCCGCTGGTGCAGCCGATCGCGCTGCCCGACGCCACGTACCCCACCGGCACGACCACGCTGACCGGCTGGGGATGGACCAGCGGCAACGGACAGGTGACGAGCACCCTCCAGCAGGCCACTGCCACCCTCCTGACCGTCACCGACTGCCAGGCGCGCTGGCCGGGCCAGAACATCAACACCAAACACCTCTGCACCTACGACAAGGGCTCCGGCATCTCCGCCTGCACCGGCGACAGCGGCGGCCCGCTCGCCCAGAACGGCCGCCTCCTCGGCATCATCAGCTGGGGTGTGGCCAACTGCAGCGGCACCTACCCCACCGTCTACACCAACGTGGGCGCCTACCGCGCCTGGATCACCACCAAAACCGGCCTGTAACCCCACAGCCCAAGATCGCCAGGACAGCTCCTAGTCCCCGTCGGTCCAGTAGCTTCCCCGCACCATCGCCGCGAGGGTGGCGTGGTGCAGGATCAGCCGGTCGGGGTCCGCGGGGACCTCGACCTCGCCGAAGTACGCCTGCCGGTACGCGATCCTCAGCATCACGATCGCGTGCCGCAGCGCCGCGTACAGGGTGTGGAACTCCATCGCGCGCGGGGTGTGCCCGGTCAGTTCGGCGTACCGCCGCTCGACCGCCTCGCGGCGCAGGAAGCCGGGCAGGCCCGGCTGGCCGAAGCCCACGGTCAGGTCCTGGAAGAAGCGGTGCAGGTAGACGGTCCAGCCGAGGTCGACCTCGCGGGGCGCGCAGGCCGCCATCTCCCAGTCCAGGACGGCGGCGGGGACGAAGCCGTCGTAGACGATGTTCCCGATCCGGGCGTCGCCCCAGCAGAGCACCGCCGGACCCTCGTCGTCGGGCCACAGCTCCTCCAGGCGCGCGAAGGCCGCCTCGATGAGCGGTGACGGCGCGAGTCCTTCCACCACCCAGGCGTAGTAGGCGCGTTGGGCGTCGACGTGCCGGCGCAGCGCGCTTCCTTCCCCCGCGGGCAGCAGGAACTCGGCCTCCTTCGGCGGGAACCGGTCGTGGAGCCGGGCCAGGACCGCCACCGACTCCGCCTCCAGCACGGCCCGCTGGGCGTCGGTGGCGGCGTGCAGCCAGTTCCCCTCGTACGTGTAGGGCATGACGTCCGGCGGGACGCGTCCCTCGGCGCGGGCCATCACGAAGAAGGGCGCGCCGAGCGGCTCCGGGTCCTCCTCCAGCCACAGCACGCGCGGCACGGGCACGTCGGTGTGCTCGGCGACCAGCCCCATCACCCGGTGCTGGCGGGCCATGTCGTAGACGGGGAAGACGGTGTACGCGGCGGGGTCGGCGGCCAGCCGCAGGGCACAGCCGCGTACCGGGGCGTCCGGGTGCTCCAGGTCGAAGAGCAGCGTCTCGCTGGACATCCCGTTGGAACCGGGCACGGCGAGCCCGGAGACGGCGGCCCCGGGCAGCCGGCGGCCGAGCCACGCGGTGAGCCGCGCGGCCAGCTCCTCGGGATCGCGGGTGGTGGTGCGGGGACGGGGGGCGGTGGCCATGTGCGTCTCCTCAGGGCGCGGTGGAGGTGAAGTCGGCGAAGCCGCTGGGATCGTGGCGGCCGAAGGAGCCGTGCTCGAAGATGCCGTGGCCGGTGCGGCCGTCGAGGCTGAAGCGGGCGGAGTGGTCGGTGACGCCGTACGCGGCGAGGGGGTGTGCGGCCGGGTCGGAGAGGTCGTAGACGCGCCGGTCGGTCCAGCCCCGGCCCCGCCAGGTGCCGTGCTGCCAGTCGTCGGCGGGCGGGTAGCCCGCGCCGACGGCGAGCGGGGAGGAGGCGAGGATCTCGACGCCGATCTCCAGGGGCTTGCCGGTCGCGGGCTCGGTGAGGTGGACGACGGCGCTCTCGGGGTGGCGGGTGCCGGACCGGTAGGCGATCTCGGTGCGGGGCCAGCCGAGTTGGGCGTCCCGCTGTCCGTTGCGGACGAGCTGCGCCTGGTTGAGGGTGCGGTAGCCGTCGGCGTCCTCCTGCGCGACGACCATGACGAAGCGGTCGTCGAAGCGCATGGGTATCCAGAGCCAGTGGAAGCCCTCGGGGCGCGACTCCGCGGCCCGGCCGGGCTCTTCTCCGGGGATCGGGCGGACCCCCCAGCTGCGGTCACGGGTCCCGGTCCACTCCCCCGCCGCGACCTCGAACCGCTCGCCGCCCGCCGTGATCGTGCCCGCGCAGTGCCCGGCCTGGACGAAGCGGCGGCCTTCGAGGGTGAGCCGGCCGCCGGTGCGCTGGAGGTGATGGGGCTCCCAGAGGGCCGGGAAGTCGCCGGTCCAGGTGAGGTCGAAGGAGAGCCCGTCGGGGTCGGCGGGGTCGGCGGCGCAGCTCAGGGTGAAGCGGCGGAGGGGTTCGTCGACGGTGATCCGCAGCGGGCCGACCTCCAGGCGCATCCGGTCGTCGCCCAGCGCGTCGGAGGCACGGACGGCGTGCAGCCGGTCGCCGGTGCGCAGCGTGGCGTAGGCGTCGACGACCCCGGTGTTGGGGTAGACGCCGAGCCCGGCGATGAGCAGGGCGCGGCCCGCGTGGTCGAAGACGTGGAAGATGCAGCGGTCGTAGGCGTTCCGGTCGCCGCTGACGTGGTGCTTCATCGACAGCGGGGCCTGGTGCACGGGGTATTCGTCGAGCGCGACGGGCCGGTCGTCGTCCACGGCTGACCTCCTGGTCCTCGAAGAGGATCTGACGGTACGTCAGGAATCGCGGCGAGGACCAGAGGTGTGCGCGGGGCGCGGCGGCGGGTGCGCCGGGCGGGCGCCAGGACGGCGACGCGGACGAGCGCCCGGACAGCGGCACGGGCGAGCTTCCGGACAGCGGCACGGGCGGGGCTCGTACGGTGGCGCGGAGAGGGGCGCGTACGGCGGCACGGGCGGGGGCGCGTACGGCAGCACGGTGAGGGCGCACATAAGGGCCGAATAAGCGACGGGTAGGGCGCGAACTGGCGCTCGAATCCGTCGAGCGGTGACCCGGCGGCCCCGGGGCGCGTTGGTCCGGGCATGACCACGCTGTACTCCACACCCAGCGGAGTCGGTCGGCATCGGCAGACCGAACCGCCCGGTGAAGAATCGGTTCTTCACTGGATCCCGGAGGCCTCGGGCCCCTCGGACCCCGCCCCCGACGGCACCGCGCCGGCACCGGAGGCGCCCCCGCCCGGCCCGACCCCCACGGTCGTCGCCCCCGCCCCCGCCCCCGTGCCGGCGCCGGTGCCGGTGCCGGTGCCCGCACCGGTCCCCGTGCAGGTCCACCCCGACCCGCCGATCTACCAGGCGCTGTACTCGCTCTGGGCCAGCCAGGGCCGCACGCTGCCCGGGCGCCGTGACCCCGAGTGGGCGCGGCTCGCCGCGGGTCCGGTCTGGGCCGACCGGACCGTCCGCGTCAGCGGCGTCCTGGTCGCCCCGGGCGGCGGCGCCCACTGACCGCCCGCCGGGTCACATGAGGCCCGCGCGGGTGACGAGGACGGCGAGCAGGACGACGAGGGTCCAGCCCAGGACGTGCTCCAGGAGCTCGGGACCCCGGTCGTCCTGGGGCCCGCCGGTGCGCGTGCGCGAGAACAGACGGGCCGCGAAGGTGGTGGTGGCGCTCATGCCCACCACCATGGGCCAGACCCCGCTCCCCCCACCAGAGACGTCCCTCACACCCCCGCCCGGCCCCCGGACGGCTCGGCGCACGCCCACGGCCTGAAGCGCCTTGCGCGGGGCGGGAGTCGGCCGGTCGGGGAAGTACGGGCAGCGGACCCCGCCTGTGCCGGACGCCACTTTCCCGCGCGCGTCCCCTGGTCTTCCGAGCCGGCAGGCACCCTTCCGCCGTCACGGCGTCACGGCGTCACGGCGTCACGGCGTCACGGCGTCACGGCGTCACGGCGGGAGGGGGTCACTGCCGCAGTGTCTTGCGCGCCAGCCGGTTGCCCAGGAACTGCGCCACCTGGACGAGGAGCACGATGACGAGCACGGCGATCCAGGTGACCGTCCAGTTGAAGCGCTGGTAGCCGTAGGCGATGGCGAAGTTGCCGAGTCCGCCTCCGCCGACCGCGCCGGCGATGGCCGTCGCGTCGACGACGGAGACGAAGACGAAGGTGTAACCGAGGATGAGCGGACCCAGCGCCTCGGGGATGAGCAGGGTGGTGATGATGCGTACGGGGCCGGCTCCCATGGACCGGGCCGCCTCGATCACACCGTTGTCGATCGTGACCAGGTTCTGCTCGACGATGCGGGAGATGCCGAAGGTGGAGGCGACGATCAGGGGGAAGGTCGCGGCGGCGGTACCGATGGTGGTACCCACCACCTGCAGTGTCAGCGGGCCTATGGCGGTGATGAAGACGATGAACGGGATGGGCCTGACGAAGTTGACCAGGATGTTCAGGGCCGTGTAGACGAGTCTGTTCTCCAGCAGACCGCCGCGGCGGGTCGTGTAGAGCAGAATGCCCAGCAGCAGACCGAGGAAGCCCCCAGCCAGCATCGTGACGGCCACCATCCACAGGGTCTGCCCGATGGACTCCGTGAACACCGGCCAGAGGATGCTCCAGTCCGTGTTCATGCGAGTACCTCCACCGCGGCCACCGCGCGAAGGCGGGCCACCGCCTTCTCGATGTCCTCCGGCTCTCCGGAGAGCGCGAGGGTGACGTTTCCGAAGGAGCGGCCCTGAAGGGCGTCGATCCCCCCGTGCACGAGCTCGAACCGGAGATCGTGCCGGCGCACGGCATCCGTCAGGACCCGGCCGATCGGGGCATCGCCGTCGATCGTCACGGACACCAGGGAGCCCTCGTGCTGCGCACGGAGCCGTGTCACGTCACCGGCGCCAGGGCGGTTCCTCAGCACCGTCCCCACGAAACGGCGGGTGGTGTCGGTCCGGGGCGCGGAGAAGACGTCGAAGACGCTGCCGACCTCGATGAGCCTCCCCGATTCCAGTACGGCGACCCGGTCGGCGATGCTCCGTACGACGTCCATCTCGTGGGTGACGACGACGACGGTCACGCCCATTTCGGAGTTGACCCGCTTGAGCAGGCGCAGGACGTCCTGGGTGGTCTCGGGGTCCAGCGCACTGGTCGACTCGTCCGCCAGCAGGATCGTGGGATTGTTGGCCAGCGCTCGCGCGATGCCGACCCGCTGCTTCTGTCCACCGCTGAGCTGGCCGGGATACGCCCAGGCCTTGTCGGTCAGGCCGACGAACGCCAGCAGTTCGGCCACCCGTGCCCGCTGCCTCTCCTTGGACCAGCCCGCGAGCTTCAGGGGGTAGGCCACGTTGCCGAACACCGTCCGGGACCGGAACAGGTTGAACTGCTGGAAGATCATGCCGATCCCCGAGCGGATCCTCCGGATCTCCTTCTCGTTCCGTTCGGTGATCGCGACACCGTCGACGGTGACCGTGCCCGATGTGGCGCCCTCGAGGGCGTTGATCATTCGCACCAGGGTGCTCTTCCCCGCCCCGGAGTACCCGATGATCGCGAAGATCTCTCCCGCGTCGATCTCCAGGTCGATCGAGTCGAGCGCGGAGACGGTGGTCGATCCGGAGGTGAAGGTCTTGCTGACGTTGCGGAATTCTATGAGGGGTGCCATGGGTCCTTGCTTCGAGTCGAGCGTTGCGGTGCGGGAGGGGGCGCGCCGCGGTGGGACGCCCCCTGGCCCTGATGTCACTGCGCCGCGCGTACCGCCTTCTCCAGGGAGGCGGTGATGCGCTCGAGATCGGCCTTCGGCCGGTCCACGATCACCGCGGTCCCCTTGGACTCGGCACGCTCCGCCTCGGTCACCGACGCGTCGTGGTAGAGCTTGGCGATCTTCAGGTAGGTGGGGTTGTCCTTGTCGGCCGCGCGGGCGACGAAGACGTTGATGTACGGCTCGGCCGCGGGCTTCGACGGGGCGTCGCCGTAGAGGGCCTTCGACGGGTCCAGCTTGGCGTCGAGGGCGAAGTTGTTGTTGACCACCGCGCCGTCGACGGAGGGCAGAGAGGCCACGGTCTGGGAGGCGTCGACGGGGGTCACCTCGACCTTCGACGCCGCGGTGTCCACCTCGGCCGGCGTCGACAGCGCCGTACCGCCGCCCTTCAGCTTCAGCAGGCCGGCCTGCTGGAGCACCAGCAGCGCCCGGGCCTGGTTGACCGCGTCGTTGGGAATCGCGATCCGGCCGCCCTCCGGGATCTCCGCGAGCGACGTGTGCTTCTTGGAGTAGAGGCTCAGCGGTACGACGACCGTCGACCCGATGGGGGTCAGGGTGTCGTGGTTCGCCACGTTGTAGTTCGCCAGGTAGAACAGGTGCTGGAACAGGTTCAGATCGGTCTGCTTCTGCGACAGTGCCGGGTTGGGCTGCGTGTAGTCGGTGAAGTTGACCGGCTTGATGTCGATGCCCTCCTTGGCGGCGAGCTCCTTCAGGACGGGCCACATGTCCGAACTCGCGTCGGTGGTACCGATCTTCACGGTGACTCGCCCGGACGCGCCCGCGTCCGACGTACCGCCCGCGACTTGGGATATCAGCACGGCGGCCGCCGCGACCACGGCGACGGTGCCGAGGACGATTCCGGTGATGAGCCCCGTTCTCCCGCCCGTCGGCTTGTCGGGGAGTTCGGGGGCGGGGGTGGATCCGGGCTCGGTCGGTGTGTTCGTCATGGGCTTTCCTCTTCTTCGCGACGTCGGGTTCTTCGCGGACGGGGACGGCAGGCGGGCAGGCGGGTTCGTTCTCGTCGGGCGCGACGAAGCGGGTCCGGACGACCCGGCCCCGCGTGAGCAGGGCGCCGTGACGGCGAGGAGCACGAAGAACGCGACACCGCGGAGCGAGAGGGTCCCGACTCGATCGCGCCGGGACGCGTCCGCCACCGATACCGCTGCCACGCTCAGGCCGGAGGCGGGGTGACCGCTCCGCACGTCAGACATTAGATCGAAAGATCCACACGGCCGCAACGCACCGCATTCGAAGGTTGATCGGCAATATTTCCTTGGATTGCCGGAATGTTTCTCCGTTCATGGCGGCGCAACAGGGATGCTCACGCATCGTCGCAAATCACCCCATCGCGGGAGACGAGCATCACAGCCGCCCGGCCGGCCGGGCTCGACCCGCGCCGCTTCGACACCAACCCTTGATCGGGGGTCACCCCGGACGTTGCGCGGTCCCGGTGTCGTCGGCGCCGGGGACGTACTGCAGGCCGCCGTTGCTGTACAGCAGCTGACCGTTGATCCAGCCGCCGTCGGGGGAGCAGAGGAAGGCCACGAGGTGGGCGCACTCGCGCGGTGTGCCCAGTCGGCCCAGCGGGGTGGCCCGCGCGAGCGTCTGCCGGGTGCGGTCGGTCATCCATCCGGTGTCGACCGGGCCGGGGTTGACGGCGTTCGCCGTGACGCCGAGTGCGGCCAGTTCGCGGGCCGCGGCCAGGGTGATCCGGTCCAGTGCGCCCTTGCTCGCTCCGTACGGCAGGTTCCCGACGGTGTGGTCGCTGGTGAGGGCGATGACGCGGCCGCTGCCGTACGGTCCGGAGAAGCGCTCGGCGTAGGCCCGGATGAGGAGCCAACTCGCCCGGACGTTGACGGCGAAGTGCCGGTCGAAGCTCTCGAGGCTGGTGTCGAGAAGGCCGGAGGCGACCGACTCGGCGTGGGCCAGGACCAAGGCGGTCACGGGCCGGCCGAACGCGGCCCCGGCGCCATCGAGCACGGCGGCGGCGGCGGCAGGGTCCGTGAGGTCGGCCTCCAGGGCCACGGCCCCGGCACCGGCGTCGGCGAGCCGGGCGGACAGTTCCTCCGGGGCACCGCGGTCCCGGCCCCAGGGCATCCTCGCGTCGTACGGGGTCCAGTAGGTGAAGGCGATGTCCCAGCCCGTCTCCGCCAGGCGGGTGGCGATCGCGGCACCGAGGCCCCGCCGCCGGCCCACACCGGTCACGAGCGCGACGGGGCGGATGACGGCGGCGGGTGCGCCCGCATCGGTCGGCGTCCCGGACACGGCGTCCCTCACCCCCCACCGAGCAGGGCTGCCAGGTCCGGCCTGGAGCGGTGCACCGCCACGAAGTTCGGGCCGAAGAACCGCTCGTCGAAGAGCGTGTACGGGCGGAAGTCGACGCGCTGCGGGAGGATCCGGCCCACCTCGTAGCCCAGGGGCTTCAGCAGGCCGTACAGCCGGTACAGGAGCGAGCCCGAGAGGATCGCGGCGTAGCCGTACTCGAACTGGACGGCCGTCACGCGGCCGGCGCGCAGGGCGTCGTGGAATCCGGTCAGGACGTCCAGTTCGCCCCCCTCCGTGTCGATCTTGAGCAGGTCCACGGTCTGGATGCCGCACGAGTTCAGGTAGTCGTCGCCGCGGAGCACGGGCTCGTCGCGCCACTCGAAACGTGCGTCGTGCGGGTAGTCGTACAGGGAGCTGAGTTCGTCGCACGTCGGGTAGAACTTCACGCGTCGCGTCCCGGAGCGCTCCGCCAGCCCCGCGTCGGCGACGACGACGCCCGGCAGGCCGGCCGTGCGGCGCCGCAGTCGCTGCCGTACGGGCAGGACCAGTTCGAAGCAGTGGACGGTGGCGCCGGGGCAGGCGCGGAGCGCGGTGACGGCCCAGGTCCCGCGGTTGGCGCCGACGTCGAACAGCGTGGGCCCGCCGGAGCCCTGCCGTGCCGTGCCCCCGGCCTGGGCCAGGCACCGCAGGACGCGCTCCTCACCGTTGGTGGCCGGGACGTGGTCCTCGGTGTGGAGCACGGACAGGGCGCCGTACGCCGCGTTGCGGGCAGCGCGCACGAGGGGGGCGTCGGGGCGCCGGCGGACCCAGTCGCGCAGAGCGCGGTCCGCCCAGGAGGGCAGGCCGCTGGGCCACACCCCGGGGAGGGAGCGGGCCGCCGACGGGCTCACGGGGTGCCCCCGGGGCCGGGTCCCGCAGCGGGTCCGGTGCCGGGCTCGGGCCGGCTGCCGGTACCGGTCGCGGCGCCGGTGACCGCGCCGGCGTTCGGGTCGGAGGCCCGGATGGCCGTCCCGATGGTGCCGACCATCCTCCGGAAGCCGCGGAAGCGGGTGACGGTGTACATCCACAGTCCGGTCGCGGCGGCGGCCGGCGCCACGACGAGGACGGCCGGCCGCTCCCCGCCGACCAGCATGACGACCACGTAGCCGCAGATCATCAGCACGGGTGTGCAGCCGAACAGCAGCATGGAGTACACGTCGGCAGCCGTGCTGCTCTGGACGTACACCCGGCCCCGCGGTGCGGACGCGCCGTACAGCGCCCGGGCCGTGGTCCCGCCGCCTGCGTCGATCCTGCGCAGGAAGTGTTCCCAGCGCAGGACGGGGCGGCGGACGTCCGCGGTGAGCTGCGGACTGAGTTCCAGGGCGATGTAGCCGGCGATCTTGTACACCTGTCCGGCGTGGTCCACCCAGAACAGCCACAGGAAGCTGGACGCGGCGGCGAGGCCGAGCAGGACGTCCGGGAGCCGGGTCATCACGGAGAGACCGGTGCCGAGTGCCGCGAGCTGGAGCGTGATGAGGGCGTAGGCCAGGTTGGTGCGGTTGTTGATCTCCGCTCGGAGGTTCTCGAACTCGGTGATGTCGATCTCCTCGGGGGTGGGCGGAACACCGCTCATCCCCCGTCCCCCGGAAAGCCGGCCGGGTCCGCCGCTGTTCCCGTGGGGCCGCCTGCGCGGGCCGCCGCGTACATCTCCTCGAGCCGGCACGTGTACGTGTCGATGCCGTAGCGCCGCACCCACTCCCGTCCTCCGGCGACGACCCGGCGACGCACTGACGGGTCGTCGTCGAGCAACTGCAGCGCGGCCCGCGCCAGGGCGGCAGCGTCGCCGCGCGGCACGACCAGTCCGTTGACCCCGTCGGCCACGGTCTCCACCAGGCCGCCGGACGCGGCGACGATCACGGGCCGCTCGGAGGCCATGGCCTCCAGCGGGACCAGCCCGTACGGCTCCTCCCCCGTCGTGGGGTACCAGACCAGGTCGCAACCGCGGTAGGCGTCGCCCATGGTGAGGGGCGGGAAGTCGTGGAAGACGACGTTCTCGGCGACTCCGGCGTCGGTCGCGCGGGTCATCAGGCGCTGTCGGAGCTCGGAGACGACCGCCGACTCGCCGATGATGTTGTCACCGGCGCAGAGGACGAGGGTGCCGCGGCCCAGCCGCCTGCGCACCTCGACGAAGGCCTCGAGGCCGGTGTCCACGCCCTTCCACGGGAGCGGGCGGGCGGGATGGAAGATCACCGGCCGTTCCAGCCGGGCGAGAGCCTCGTGCCGGGCGCCGTCCGGCGCGAAGCGCGACAGGTCGATGCCCAGCGGCAGCGTCACAGCCGGGGCCTTGCTCGGAAGGGAGGCGCGCAGAAAGTCGCTGACGTACAGCAGCAGGTGCCACGGCAGGTCCATCACGTCGTGGAGCACGTGCTCGCCGGTGTGGTCGTGGACGCTGTTGAGGACGACGGGGCGGGTGCCGCCGGCGCCGTTCACGGCGGCCAGGACGCCGTGCGCGAGCTGCGGCCCGTAGTGGTGTGCGTTGTGCAGGTGCACGACGTGGGGCCGCCGGGCGTCGAGGAAGGACCGGACGATCCTCTCGATCGATCCGAGGTGCGCGGCGCGGCCCTCGGATCCGGCACGGTGGACCCGGAGGAGTTCCGCGGGCCGCAGGAGCGGGTGCCGGTGCACCGGCACTCCCTCCCACACCTCGTCGGACTCGTCCCCGCCCACCAGGCACAGGATCTCGTGGCCCCGTCTGCGGAGCTCCCTCACCAGATCGGCCAGATGCGTCTCGACCCCGCCCCAGGTGGGCGGGAAGGCATGAGCCACCATCATGATGCGCAAGCGACGGCCTCTCGGGTTGCGATGACGTCCGTTGCCCCCCGTGCGCCGTCCCCGGGCGCGGGGACCCGGCTTCGACCGTGGATCAGTGTGGCAAACGACCAGGGCCGAAGCCGGGAGCAGGTCGCCGACGCGCCGACCGGGTGCGCCGGTCGGCCGTGAGACCGCCCGACGACACGGCTCGTCGCGAAGCCCGACCGACGGCCGTCGGGTCGAGCATGCTCACACCAGGCCGAGCGTCCGCAGTGCGCGGTGCTGCCCTGGTGCCGGCTCGACCGGCCAGTAGACGTAGCAGACCCCGCCCGTACCACTCCTGACCTTGCCGTTCGCGTCGTAGCGCTTGGTGCGGAGCCAGATGTTCTCCCACTCGCGGCGGCGGTACACGCGGCGGACGGCGTCGTTGGTCGGGGACGCCGGGTCGTTCGCGATCACGTCGCCGTCGGGGGTGAAGCCGATGACCGTCATCAGGTGGCCCGCGGTGCCGTAACCGGCGCCGGTCAGTTCCTCCTTGCGGAAGGACTGGGAGGTGATCGCCGGGATGCCGGCGCGGATCAGGGTCTCCAGGTCGGTGAGCGAGCGGAGCCGGGTGACCACGGCGTTCAGGTCGGGGTAGGCGGCGGCGTAGGCGGCGTTGAAGGGCCAGTTGCCGCAGCCGGAGTACTGGTGGTCGTAGGTGGAGCGGGCCGCGTGGCAGACCTGGGGGTCGGCGTAGTCCGGGTTCACCCAGGCCAGGTCCGCGGCGGAGGGCGCGCGGCCCCAGTACTCGACGATCATCTGCGAGGAGGTCGGGCTGCACCAGGCCTCGCCGCCGTTGTCGTACTCGGGGTACCGGCCGACGTGGGTGTTCTGCGAGTAGCGCGGGACGGTCAGCTCGCGGGCGAGGCCGGGCACGGACGCCGGGACGGTGAAGCGGTCCGGGACGTCCGAGGCCATCGCGCCGAGCCGCCACACGGTGGGGGTGAGCGCGGTGCCCGGGCGGCGGTGGAGGGTGAGCCGGAGGCGGTACGAGGCGAGGCGGAGGCCGCTCGCCGGGTCGTCGACGGCGAAGGTGTCGGTCCAGACGGTGCTCCGGCCGTCGGTCTGGTCGTCGACCGAGGTCCGCTTGATGTCGGTGTCGCCCGAGGCCCAGCGGCCCATCACGAACCACGGGGTCCGCGTGCCGTCGGAGTACGTGCCGGAGAGCTCCACCTGGATCCAGGTGCCGGCCGGGGTGCGGGCGTTCCAGGAGGCGATCACCTCGGTGGCGGGCACCGCCGGGGTGTGCTCGGGCGAGGTCCAGCGGGCGTACTCCCACGCGGAGGTCGTCCCGGTGTGCGGGTCGGTGTAGTCGGTACGGCCCAGGGGCGCGTCCAGGACCAGGCCGGGGCGGAGCCCGGCGACGGCCCGGGTGCCCTCGGCGGTCCCGGAGCGCCAGTCGGTGAAGGTCGACCAGAAGCGGTGGGCGACGGTCCCGGCGGGCGCGGCGGCCGCGGTGGCGGTGTCCGCCTCCACGTCACCGGGTTCGGCCGCCGCGGCCGGCACGGCTCCGGCGGTGCCCGCGGCGGCCGCGAGCGCCGCGGCGAGGACGGTCCGGCGTGAGGCTGATCCGGGCATGGCGAGGACCCCCAGTCGAGGACGGGACGGCGATCGGACGGGGCTGCGCGGGCCCACTATCCCGGCTCCACGGGGCCTTCGCCAGCACTTCGGCCCGCGTCGCCGCCACCGACATGGGTGCAGACCACTGACGGCGGCACCGCGCTGACCTGCGCGGGCGGCCCTGGCCTACCCTGGGCCGCATGGACGACCTCGACCGCGCGGCCCGCGCGCTGCGCCGGCTGCCGCCCTCGCTCGGCCCGGTGCGGCTGGTCGCGGTCGACGGCCACGCCGGCTCCGGCAAGTCCACCCTCGCCCGCCGGCTCGCCGCCGCGCTCGGCGGCGCGCCCGTGCTCCGGCTCGACGACCTCGCCACCCACGAGGAGCTCTTCGCCTGGACCGGCCGGCTGCGCTCCCAGGTCCTGGAGCCGCTGGAGCGCGGCGGGACGGCGCGCTACCACCCGTACGACTGGAATCTGCGGAGCTTCGGCCCCGCCCGCCCGCTGCCCCCGGCGCCGGTGGTGCTCGTGGAGGGCGTGGGCTCCGGGCGGCGGGAGCTGCGGCCGCACCTGGCGTGGCTGCTGTGGATGGAGCGGCCCGCCGGGGCCTCCTGGGAGCGGGGGCGGCACCGGGACGGACCGGAGCAGGCGGAGTTCTGGGACGGCTGGGTGGTGGCGGAGACTCGCCATTTCGCGGAAGACCCGTCGCGGCCCTTCGCCGACACCTTGGTACGGGAGCGGGGAGAGGGGTACGCCTGGCTTCCCGGGCCCTCTGTGACGGCGGGCGCGGACCAGATCATCACCCACCGTGACGGCCTGATGGCGGTGGACTGAGTCCCCGGAATTCCGCTTCCGCAAGTGCCTCAAGGGCGCTTGACCCCGGGGGCTTACAGGTCTTACGTTCTCAATGTGCGGCTTTTCACCAGCCGCCGCGGACACGAAGCCCCCGGTTGTTCCCCCGTGATCGGGGGCTTCGTTCCGCCTCCTCACCCCCGGCCGGGCCCCTCCCCCACCGCCCGCGCTCACCCAGGGTCACCGCTTCCGGATCTTGCGCTTCTCCTTAAGCCCACCCCGCCTGCGCAGGTACGATGCCCGCAGGTGCGGTCAAATCCCGTCCATACGCCGACGGTTGTGGGGGACCCGATGGACATCGGCACGCAGGGCTCACAGGCCCCCGCCGAACTCGCCTGGCTGCGCGGAGTGGACGCCTACACCATGGGCGCCTATCCGCAGGCCGAGGAGGAGTTCCGGTCCGCGGTGCGGATCGATCCCGGCATGGCGGACGCCTGGCTGGGGCTGCACGCCCTCCGGGTGGACACCACCACCGCGCTGCTGCGCATGTACCGCAACCGCGAGCGCTTCGGCGAACAGCGCGCCCGGCACCGCCGCACCCTCAACTCCTGGTACTGGCTGGGCTGGTGGGTGCAGCCGGTCCTGGAGAGCCCGCGCGACCTGCTGCTCGCCCACACCTCGCACTGGCTCGACGGGCGGCACGTCCCGGAGCTCGACCGGGCCCTCGCCGAGCTGCCGCCGGTCGACACCGACCCGCAGGTCCGCTTCCTGCACGCCTGCCGCTCCTACCTGGTCAAGGACTGGGACCAGCTGGTCCGGCACACCGAACCGCTCGTGGACGACCCGCTGCTCGGCATCGAGGCCGGCCTCTTCGGCGGCATGGCCCGGGTGCGCCTGGAGATGTACGGGCAGGCCGAGCCGCTGCTCTCGGCGGCCCTGATGCGCTGCCGCAGCGAGCAGCCGCAGCGCAAGGAGCTGCGCTACTGGCTCGCCCGCGCCCACGAGGGCACCGGCCGCAGCGCCGCCGCCCTCCCCCTCTACCGGGCGGTGCACCGCGTCGACCCGGCGTTCATGGACACCGCCGCCCGGCTCGCCGCCATCGCCGAGTACGACGGCTTCGACGGGCTCGACGGGATGGACGAGCAGGCCGGTCTCGCCGCCGTCGTCCTCGGCACGGTCGGCGCGGGCCCCGGGCAGGACGGCACCGACACCGCCGGCGGCCCCGAGACGGAGCCCCTGCCCCCCGGCGGCGACGGGCTGCGCCGCTCCCCCGACCCGGTGCCGCCCGGCGCGCCGGCCGCGCCCCCGGAGGTCGTACGGCACAGCTCTCCGGTGCCCGCGCAGCCCGTGCCGCCGCGCTTCCCGGCCGGGCCGACCGATCCGGTGCTGCTCGCCGAGGCGCTCGCCGAGCTGGAGGGCATGGTCGGGCTGGAACCGGTGAAGCGTCAGGTCAAGGCGCTCTCGGCGCAGTTGGAGATGGCCCGGCTGCGGGCGGGGCAGGGGCTGCCGGTGCAGCCGCCGAAGCGGCACTTCGTCTTCTCGGGGCCGTCCGGCACCGGCAAGACGACGGTCGCCCGGATCCTCGGCCGGGTCTTCTACGCGCTCGGCCTGCTCGGCGGGGACCATCTCGTGGAGGCCCAACGGGCCGACCTGGTCGGCGAGTTCCTGGGCCAGACGGCGGTGAAGGCGAACGAGCTGATCGACTCGGCGGTCGGCGGGGTGCTCTTCGTCGACGAGGCGTACGCGCTCTCCAACTCCGGCTACAGCAAGGGGGACGCGTACGGCGACGAGGCCCTCCAGGTGCTGCTGAAGCGGGCCGAGGACAACCGCGACCACCTCGTCGTCATCCTGGCGGGGTATCCGGAGGGCATGGACCGGTTGCTCGCCGCCAACCCCGGGCTCTCCTCCCGCTTCACCACGCGGGTCGACTTCCCGTCCTACCGGCCGCAGGAACTGACGTCGATCGGCGAGGTGCTGGCCGCGGCGAACGGCGACGGCTGGGACGAGGAGGCGCTGGAGGAACTGCGCTCGATCAGCGGCCACGTCGTCGAGCAGGGCTGGATCGACGAGCTGGGCAACGGCCGCTTCCTGCGCACCCTGTACGAGAAGTCCTGCGCCTACCGGGACCTGCGGCTCTCCGGCTACTCCGGCACGCTGACCCGCGAGGACCTGGCCACCCTGCGGCTCGGGGACCTCATGCAGGCGTACGGGGAGGTGCTGTCGGGCCGCGGTCCGGCGGACCGCGGCCCCCAGCAGGAGCCCCCGTTCTGACCCGGGGCTAGCCCGCGGGCGCGGGGCTCAGCCGGTGGGCGGGGTCGCGGACCTCGCCCACCAGCATCTCCAGGACGTCCTCCAGGGCGACGAGACCGAGGACCCGGCCGGAGGCGTCGGCGACCTGCGCGAGGTGGGTCGCCGCCCGGCGCATCACGGTGAGGGCGTCGTCGAGCGGCAGCTCCGCGCGGAGCGTCGCCATCGGTCGCCACAGCTGCTGCGGCACGGCCCGCTCCCGCTCCTCCAGGTCCAGCACGTCCTTCACGTGCACGAAGCCCATGAAGACGTCCTGGTGGCGGCCCTCGCCGCGGACCGGGAAACGCGAGTAGCCGGTCCGTACGGTCAGCTCCTCGATCTCGCGGGGGGTGGCCGACGGCGGGACGGTGACGAGCGCCGAGGCCGGGAGGAGGACGTCGGTGACCGGGCGGCTGCCCAGCTCCAGGGCGTCCTCCAGGCGCTCCTGCTCGGCCGGGTCGAGGAGGCCCGCCTGACCGGCGTCCTCGACGAGGCGGCCCAGCTGCGCACTGGTGAAGACGGCCTCCACCTCGTCCTTCGGCTCGACCTTGAAGGCCCGCAGGACCACGGCCGCGCAGGCGCCCAGGGCGGCCGTCACCGGCCGGCAGAGCCGGGCGAAGGCGACCAGGGCGGGGGCGAGCAGGAGCGCGGTCCGTTCGGGCGCGGCCATCGCGAGGTTCTTCGGGACCATCTCGCCGATGACGAGGTGGAGGAAGACGACCACGGCGAGGGCGATCAGATAGCCGAGCGGGTGGATGAGCCCGGCCGGCACGCCGACGGCGCGGAAAGCCGGTTCGAGGAGGTGGGCGACGGTCGGTTCGGCCACCGCGCCGAGGGTGAGGGAGCAGACGGTGATGCCGAACTGCGCGGCGGCCATCATCCGCGGCAGGTTCTCCAGGCCGTACAGCACCTGCTTGGCGCGGGCCCCGCCGAGCGGCTCGATCTGGCTGCGGCGGACGGAGACGAGCGCGAACTCGGCGCCGACGAAGAAGCCGTTGGCCAGGACGAGGAAGAGGGCGAGGAGGAGCTGGAGGGTGCTCATCGGACCGCCTCCGCCATCGGCACCGGGGCGGTGCGGACGATCCGGACCCGCTCGGCCCGGAAGCGGTCGACCCGGCGGACCGAGAGCCGCCAGCCGGGCAGTTCGGCCCGGTCGCCGGGGGCCGGGATCCGGCCGAGGAGGTCGGCGACGAGCCCGGCGACGGTCTCGTACGGGCCGTCCGGCACGTCGAGGCCTATCCGGCGCAGGGTGTGGACCCGGCAGGAGCCGTCGGCCTCCCAGGCGGGGCGGCCGTCCTCGGCGGGCGCGGCGGCCAGCTCGGGGCGGGCGTCGGCGGCGGTGTCGTGCTCGTCGCGGACCTCGCCGACGAGCTCCTCGACGATGTCCTCCAGGGTGACCACGCCGGCCGTGCCGCCGTACTCGTCGACGACGACGGCGATCGGCTGCTCGCGCCGCAGGCGCTCCAGGAGGGCCTGGACGGGCAGCGACTCGGGGACGAGGAGCGGCGGGACGGCGATCCGTCCGACCGAGGTCCGCGGGCGGGCGTCGGGGGCGACGGCGAGCGCGTCCTTGAGGTGGACCATGCCGACGACCTCGTCGATGCGGTCCCGGTAGACCGGGAAGCGCGAGAGGCCGGTGGCGCGCGTGAGGTTGAGGACGTCGGCGGCCGTGGCGTCCCACTGGAGGGCGCTGACCTTCACCCGCGGGGTCATGACCTGCTCGGCGGTGAGGCCGGCCAGGGACAGCGTACGGACGAAGAGGTCGGCCGTGTCCTGTTCGAGGGCGCCGGCCCGGGCCGAGTGCCGGGCGAGGGATTCCAGCTCGCCGGGGGTGCGGACCGAGTCGAGCTCCTCGGTGGGCTCGACGCCCAGGGCGCGGACCAGTCCGTTCGCCACCCGGTTCAGCAGGGCGATCACCGGCCGGAAGACGGCGGAGAAGCGGCGCTGCGGGGCGGCGACGAAGCGGGCGACCTGGAGCGGCCGGGAGACCGCCCAGTTCTTGGGCACCAGTTCGCCGACGACCATCTGCACGGCCGAGGCGAGCAGCATGCCGATCACCACGGCGACGCCGGAGACGGCGCCCGGGGGGAGGCCGGTGGCGGTCAGCGGGGCGTGCAGCAGGCCGGCGAGCGCGGGCTCGGCGAGCATGCCGACGACGAGCGAGGTGAGGGTGATGCCGAGCTGGGTGCCGGAGAGCTGGAAGGAGAGTTCGCGCAGCGCCGAGACGACGGTGCGGGCGCGCCGGTCACCGGCGGCCGCGGCCCGCTCGGCCTCCGCGCGCTCGACGGTCACGAGACCGAACTCGGCGGCGACGAAGAAGCCGTTGGCCAGGATGAGGAGGAAGGCTGCCAGAAGGAGCAGCAGGGAGACGATCATGCCGCCGCCTCGGGGGACGAGGGGGCGGCGCATGTACTACCGGACGATCCGTCCATTGCCGGAGGGAGTCACTCCTCGGGTCGAAGGGTGGCCTCGCCGGCCGCCGGCGGCGGCCCTGCACACGCGAGGCGGTGGCGCACTCGGCACCACCGCCTCAAGAGTAGTCACGCGAACGCCCCGCGTGGCAGGGGGGACGCCCCGGATGGGGGACGGCTCCGGGATTCTCCCGGAGGCCCGGACCGGGGGGCTCAGGCCGCCTCGACTCCGGCGCCCCGGCTGTCCGCGAGGGCCCGCAGGGCGCGGGCGTCCCTGATGGCGGACTCCTTGGCGATACCGGGCTGGATGCCGAGGGCCGGCAGGCTGGTGCCGTCGCTGAGGTCCAGGAAGACCCAGGGGTCGCCGGGACGGAGGTTGACGCGGAGGATCTCCGCCCAGGCGAGGCGCCGGGTGCGGGTGATGTTGACGACCGTGACGCCCTCGCTGTCGGCGACGACCTTGGGGCGGCTGAGCATCACCAGGACGGCGAGGAAGAGCACGGCGGTGAAGACGAAGGCCACCCGCTCCCCCGGTCCGAGCCGCTCCAGCAGCAGCGCCACGGCGGTGATCGCCGCGAAACTTGCGACGCCCACGGTCAGCAGGACGGCGCGGGTGCGGCCCGGCCGGAAGGTGACCGGAAGGGCGGGCGTGGGCGACTCGGACATCGGGGTACCTCGGTGCCAGGAGTGGTGCGGCGGGGATCAGAGACGGCAGGCGTGGATCGCGGTGGTGAGGATCGCGCGGGCGCCGATCTCGTACAGGTCGTCCATGATCCGCTGCGCCTCCTTGGCGGGGACCATCGCGCGGACGGCGACCCAGCCCTCGTTGTGCAGCGGGGAGACGGTCGGCGACTCCAGGCCCGGGGTGAGGGCGACGGCCTGCTCCAGGTGCTCGGCGCGGCAGTCGTAGTCCATCATCACGTAGCTGCGGGCGACGAGGACGCCCTGGAGGCGGCGCAGGAACTGCTGGACCTGCGGGTGGTCGGTCTCGGCGCCGTGGCGGCGGACGACGATCGCCTCGGACTTGAGGATCGGCTCGCCGATGACCTCGAGGCCGGCGTTGCGCAGGCTGGTGCCGGTCTCGACGACGTCGGCGATGACCTGGGCGACGCCCAGCTGGATCGCGGTCTCGACGGCGCCGTCCAGGTGGACGACGGAGGCGTCGATGCCCTGGTCGGCGAGGTGCTTGGCGACGATGCCCTCGTAGGAGGTGGCGATCGTCATGCCGCCGAAGTCCTCCGGGCCCGTGGCGGTGCCCGGGCGGGTGGCGTAGCGGAAGGTGGAGCGGCCGAAGTTCAGCGCCAGGATCTCCTCGGCGCTGGCGCCGGAGTCGAGCAGCAGGTCACGGCCGGTGATGCCGATGTCCAGCTTGCCGGACGCCACGTAGATGGCGATGTCCTTCGGCCGCAGGTAGAAGAACTCGACCTCGTTGTCGGGGTCGATGACCACCAGTTCCTTGGACTCCTTGCGCTGGCGGTAGCCGGCCTCATGGAGCATGGCCGACGCAGGTCCGGAGAGGGAACCCTTGTTGGGGACGGCGATGCGCAGCATGGGGTGGGCTTCCTTTGCCTGGGAGTGGTGGGAGACGTGGGGGTGCGTGCTCAGGGGTGGGCCGCGCTCGGGGACGGCCCGTGCTCAGAGGTGGGCGTAGACGTCGTCGAGGGAGATCCCGCGCGCGACCATCATCACCTGGACGTGGTACAGCAGCTGCGAGATCTCCTCGGCGGCGGCTTCCTTGCCCTCGTACTCGGCGGCCATCCAGACCTCGGCGGCCTCCTCGACGACCTTCTTGCCGATGGCATGGACGCCCTTGCCGACCAGCTCGGCGGTGCGGGAGGTGCTGGGGTCGCCGTTGGCGGCCTTGAGCTGAAGCTCGGTGAAGAGCTCTTCGAAGGTTTTGTTCGCCATGATGTCCTTAGGGTACGGGTTCATCCGCGGGCCCCGTCGCCAGGGTTCACTCCGTGGACTTGCGCCACGGCTCGCTGACCGAGCGGAGGATGGTGGCGGTGGCGACGGCGGCGGTGACCGCTTCGTGGCCCTTGTCCTCGTTGGACCCCTCCAGGCCGGCGCGGTCCAGCGCCTGCTCCTCGTTGTCGCAGGTCAGCACGCCGAAGCCGACGGGGACTCCGGTGTCGATCGAGACCTGCACCAGGCCCTGGGTGACGCCCTGGCACACGTAGTCGAAGTGGGGGGTGCCGCCGCGGATGACCACGCCGAGGGCGACGACCGCGTCGTAGCCGCGCTCGGCGAGGACCTTCGCCACGACCGGCAGCTCGAAGCTGCCGGGGACGCGGAGCAGGGTGGGCTCGTCGATGCCGAGCTCGGACAGCGCGCGCAGGGCGCCGTCCACCAGTCCGTCCATGATCTTCTCGTGCCACTGGGCCGCGACGACCGCGACCCGCAGGTCGCCGCAGTTCTTCACGCTGAGGACGGGTGCGCCCTTGCCGCTCATGGTTCTCCTAGCCGGTGTGGTGTCGTACGGGGGTGGTTACTGGTTGCCGCAGGTGGGGGCCGGGGAGCCGTCGAGCCAGGGAAGGTCGTGGCCCATCCGGTCCCGCTTGGTGCGCAGGTACTGGAGGTTGTGCTCGCCGGCCGTCACGGGCATCGGCTCGCGGCCCTCGACGGCGAGGCCGTGCCGGGTGAGGGCCTCGATCTTGTCGGGGTTGTTGGTCATCAGCCGGAGGCTGCGGACGCCGAGGTCGCCGAGGATCCGGGCGCCGGCCGCGTAGTCGCGGGCGTCGGCGGGCAGGCCCAGTTCGAGGTTGGCGTCGAGGGTGTCGCGGCCGCGCTCCTGGAGCTCGTACGCGCGCAGCTTGGAGAGCAGGCCGATGCCGCGCCCCTCGTGGCCGCGGAGGTAGACGACGACGCCGCGGCCGGCCTCCTGGATGCGGTCCATGGACGCCTGGAGCTGGGGGCCGCAGTCGCAGCGCAGCGAGTGGAAGACGTCTCCGGTGAGGCACTCGGAGTGGACCCGGACGAGGACGTCTTCGCCGTCGCCGATCTCGCCGTGGACGAGGGCGACGTGCTCGACGCCGTCGACGGTGGAGCGGTAGCCGTAGGCGGTGAAGTCGCCGTGGGCGGTGGGGAGGTGGACCTCGGCCTCGCGGCGGACGGTGGGTTCGGCCGAGCGGCGGTAGGCGATCAGGTCCTCGATGGAGATGATCGTCAGGCCGTGCTTGCGGGCGAAGGGGACCAGCTCGGGCAGGCGGAGCATGACTCCGTCCTCGCCGGCGATCTCGACGATCGCGCCGGCCGGGCGGAGGCCCGCGAGGCGGGCGAGGTCGACGGCGGCCTCGGTGTGCCCGGGGCGGGCGAGGACGCCGCCCTCGCGGGCGCGCAGCGGGAAGATGTGGCCGGGGCGGACGAAGTCGGAGGGCTCGTGCCGGCCGCTCGCGAGCATCCGGAGGGTGGTGGCGCGGTCGGCGGCGGAGATGCCGGTGGTGACGCCGTGCTCGGGGCCCGCATCGACGGAGACGGTGAAGGCGGTCCGCATCGACTCGGTGTTGTGCGCGACCATCTGCGGGAGGTCGAGCCGCTCCAGCTCGTCGTGCTCCATGGGGGCGCAGATCAGGCCGCGGCACTCGCTCATCATGAAGGCGACGACCTCGGGCGTGGCCTTCTCGGCGGCGATGACGAGGTCGCCCTCGTTCTCGCGGTCCTCGTCGTCGACGACGACCACCGGGCGGCCTGCGGCGATGTCGCTGATGGCCTGCTCGACGGGGTCGAGGGCGAGGCTCTCATCGAGGTCCCAGGGGTTCATGCGGGGGCTCCTTCCAGGACGGGGGTGCGGGACCGGAGCCACCAGTCGCGCATGCCCCAGAGGACGAGGGCGAAGTAGACGACGTAGACGAGGCCGGAGAAGGCGAGGCCGCTGCTGAAGGCGAGCGGGACGCCGACGAGGTCGACCAGGAGCCAGGCGAACCAGAACTCGACCAGGCCGCGGGCCTGGGCGACCATCGCGACGAGGGTGCCGACGAAGATGTACGCGTCGGCCCACGGGCTCCAGGAGAGCGACGGGTAGAGCGTGAAGAGGCCGCCGACGGCGAGGGTGCCGAGGAGGGCGCCGCCCGCGAGGAGGCCGCGCTCCTTCCAGGTGGCGAAGCGGACGGCGATGGAGCCGTCCTGAGCCTGCTGCTTGCCGCGGTTCCACTGCCACCAGCCCCAGGCGGCGACGCCGATGACGAGGAGCTGCTTGCCGACGCCGCCGGCGAGGTCGGCGGAGGCGTACGCGCCGACGAGGATCAGGCCGGAGAGGAGCTGGGCCGGCCAGGTGAGGATGGAGCGGCGCCAGCCGAGGGCCAGGGCTATGAGGCCGATCGTGTTGCCGATCATGTCCGACCAGATGATGTGCTGGTCGAGGACGGTGAACGCCTCGGAGTTGAGCCAGTTCACTTGCCGTTCTCCTGTGCGTCCGTGCCGAGCAGCCGCTCGACGTACTTGGCGATGACGTCCACTTCGAGGTTGACCGGGGCGCCGGGCTGCTTGAGGCCGAGCGTGGTGAGGTCGAGGGTGGTCGGGATGAGGCTGATGGTGAACCAGTCGTCGCCGACCTGGACGACGGTGAGGCTGACGCCGTCGACGGTGATGGAGCCCTTCTCGACGACGTAGCGGGCGAGCGGGGCGGGGAGGCCGACCTTGACGAGCTCCCAGTGCTCGGAGGGGGTCCGCTCCAGGATGGTGCCGGTGCCGTCCACGTGGCCCTGGACGATGTGCCCGCCGAGGCGGCCGCCGACGGCCATGGGGCGCTCCAGGTTGACCCGGGAGCCGACGGCGAGGGCGCCGAGGCTGGACCGCTTGAGGGTCTCGGCCATGACGTCGGCGGTGAACTCGCCGTCGCCGTGCTCGACGACCGTGAGACAGACGCCGTTGACGGCGATGGAGTCGCCGTGCTGGGCGCCTTCCGTGACCAGGGGACCGCGGAGCCGGAAGCGGGAGGCGTCCTCCAGCTGCTCGACGGCGACGACCTCGCCCAGTTCTTCGACGATTCCGGTGAACACGGTCAGGCTCCCTTGAGGGTCGGGACGGCGGTGATGCGGATATCGGATCCGATGTGTGCGGTCTCGGTGATGTCGAGGCGCCACGCGCGCGTGAGGGTGGTGATTCCGGCGTCGGCGAGGGCGTGCGGGCCCGCGCCGAGGAGAACGGGGGCGAGGTAGCCGACGACCTGGTCGACGGCCCCCCCGGCGACGAAGGCGCCCGCGAGGGTGGGGCCGCCTTCGAGGAGGACGGAGCGGATGCCGCGCGCGTACAGGTGGGCGAGCAGCTCGTGCACGCCGACGCGGCCGTCGTGCAGCGGCAGCCGGAGCAGGTCGACACCGGGCAGGTGCCGGGTGTCGGCGTCCTCGCCGACGACCAGCAGCGTGGGCGCGGCGTCGTCGAGGATCCGGGCGGTGGGCAGGAGTTCGGCGCGGGTGTCGAGGGCGACCCGCAGCGGCTGGACGGCGCCTTCGACGCCGCGGACGGCGAGGTGCGGGTCGTCCGCGCGCAGCGTCCCGCCGCCGACCAGGACGGCGTCGGCCTCGGCGCGCAGCCGGTGGACGTCGGCGCGGGACTCGGCGGAGCTGATCCAGCGGGAGGTGCCGTCGGCGGCGGCGATCCGGCCGTCGAGGGTGGCCGCGTACTTCCAGCGGACGAAGGGGCGGCCGGTGCGGACGGAGGTGAGCCAGGCGGTGTTGCCCGCCTCGGCCTCGTCCTCCAGAAGGCCGCCCGTGACCTCGACGCCGGCCGCGCGGAGGGTGTCCGCACCACCGGTGGCCTGCGGGTTCGGGTCGGCGACGGCGTACACGACGCGGGCGGTGCCGGCCTCGATCAGGGCCTGGGCGCAGGGGCCGGTCCTGCCGGTGTGGTTGCAGGGTTCGAGGGTGACGTAGGCGGTGCCGCCGCGGGCCTCCTCGCCGGCCGCGCGCAGGGCGTGGACCTCGGCGTGGGGGCCTCCGGCGCGCTGGTGCCAGCCCTCGCCCACGACCCGTCCGGAGGCGTCGGTGACGACGCAGCCGACGACGGGGTTGGGGCTGGTGGCGCCGAGTCCGCGGGCGGCGAGCTCCACGGCGCGTCGCATGGCGGTGATGTCGGCCTGCCGGTCCACCGGGTCCTCCTGCCTCTTCGGGCACGGACTCCGGGGCCTGTCGATGACGACAGAGAGCGGGTACGACGGCTGTGCAGCAGGTGTGCCGGTACGGCCGTGAGGTCCACGGGTGCGCCGACGCGAAACGCGGCCACCAGCGGACGTACGGCCGGCACACCCCTGTCAGGGGTCGCCCGCCGCGCACTGCCTCCCATCCGGACTTTCACCGTCGGTCCAGGAATTTCACCTGATCAACCGGCCGCTGGCTGCGGACGGGTCGCGGACTATACCGCCGGTTCGGAATTACACCGACCCCGGAGTGCGCTGCTGCTGATACACGGCCAGTGTGCCACGCCTTGCCAAAGGTCATGCACACGATCTCTGTGCGATGACTCACAACGGCCTTCTGGAATGTTCATTTGGTCCAGACCTATTGACGCACTGGTCTAGTCCTCTTAATGTCCGTGTCACCTCCGAGGCACGGCCCGCCGGTGTGCGCACACCACGGGCCCAACACGTACCACCCCCTTGTTCGTTGCGTGTTTTTTGACCTCCCCGAGGAGGACCAGATCGTGCTGTCCCCCACGACCAAGAGAGCGTCGCTGCTCGCGTCCGGTGCCGCCGTCGCCGGACTGCTGCTCAGCTCGCTCGCCGGAGGCGTCTCGTACGCCGCCGACAACGAGTCCTGTCGCCCCGACGGCCTGTACAAGACGCCCGGCGTCGACGTGCCCTACTGCTCGGTGTACGACACCGAGGGCCGCGAGAAGATGGGCGCCGACCACCAGCGCCGCGTCATCGGCTACTTCACGGGCTGGCGCACCGGAAAGAACGGCGAGCCCGCGTACCTCGCCAAGGACATCCCGTGGGAGAAGATCACCCACATCAACTACGCCTTCGGCCACATCGGCGGCGACAACAAGCTCTCGGTCGGCACGGACGGCCCGAACAACGCCGCCACCGGCATGACCTGGCCCGGCGTGGCCGGCGCCGAGATGGACCCGGCCCTGCCGTACAAGGGCCACTTCAACCTGCTGAACAAGTTCAAGAAGCAGCACCCCGACGTGAAGACGCTGATCTCCGTCGGCGGCTGGGCCGAGACCGGCGGCTACTTCGCCGACAACGGCGACCGGGTGAACTCCGGCGGCTTCTACTCGATGGCGACCAACGCCGACGGCTCGGTCAACCAGGCCGGCATCGACACCTTCGCCACCTCGGCGGTCGACTTCATCCGGAAGTACGGGTTCAACGGCGTCGACATCGACTACGAGTACCCGACCACCATGAAGGACGCGGGCAACCCGCTCGACTGGACCCTCGCCAACGCGCGCCGCGCCGGCCTGGTCCAGGGCTACGCGGCCCTCATGAAGACCCTGCGCGAGAAGCTGGACACGGCCGGCGCCGCCGACGGCAAGCACTACATGCTCACCGTCGCCGCCCCGTCCTCCGGCTACCTGCTGCGCGGCATGGAGACCTTCCAGGTCCAGAAGTACCTGGACTACGTCAACATCATGTCGTACGACCTGCACGGCGCCTGGAACGAGTACGTCGGTCCGAACGCCTCGCTCTTCGACGACGGCAAGGACGGCGAGCTCGCCGCCGCCAACGTCTACGGCTCCTCCCAGTACGGCGGCATCGGCTACCTCAACACCGACTGGGCGTACCACTACTTCCGCGGCTCCATGCCGGCCGGCCGCATCAACATCGGCCTGCCCTACTACACCCGCGGCCACAAGAACGTGCAGGGCGGCACCGACGGCCTCTGGGGCAAGGCCACCGCGGCCACCTGCCCGGCCGGCGCCGGCCTGACCAAGTGCGGTGACGGCGCCGTCGGCATCGACAACCTGTGGCACGACAAGGACACCGCGGGCAAGGAGTCGCCCGCCGGCTCCAACCCGATGTGGCACGCCAAGAACCTGGAGAAGGGGATCGTCGGCGACTACGTCACCCAGTACGGCTTCCCGGCGAACACCACCCTGACCGGCACCTACGCCCGCAAGTACGACTCGACCCTGGTCGCGCCGTGGCTGTGGAACGCCGAGAAGAAGGTCTTCCTCTCCACCGAGGACGAGCAGTCCGTGGCCGCCAAGGCCGACTACGTGGTCGACCGCGGCATCGGCGGCACCATGGTCTGGGAGATGGCCGGCGACTACTCCTGGAACGCCGCCAAGGGCCAGTACGAGATGGGCTCCACGCTCACCTCGCTGATGTACGACAAGTTCAAGGCCGCCACCCCGTACGGCGCCAAGACGTCGAACAAGGCGCTGCCGACCCAGGCCGTGAACATCGAGACCGCCTTCACCGAGTTCAAGCTGGGCGACTCGAACTACCCCATCACCCCCAAGGTGAAGATCACCAACCGGACGAACACCACGCTGCCCGGCGGCACGGAGTTCCAGTTCGACTACGGCACCTCGGCCCCGGCCAACGCCTCCGACCAGTCCGGCTTCGGCACCAAGGTCATCAGCAGCGACCACACGGGCTCCAACGTGGGCGGCCTGAAGGGCGACTTCCACCGGGTCTCGCTGAAGCTCCCGGCCTGGCAGACCCTGGCCCCCGGCGCGACGGTCGAGCTCTCCTTCAACTACTACCTGCCGGTGTCCACCCCCTCCAACTGGACGGTGAACATCAACGGCACCACGTACGCCCTCGCCGGCGACCTGGCGCGCGGCACGACGGTCGTGGAGCCCGGCACGGGCACCACCCCGCCGACCACCCCGCCCACCACGCCGCCGACGACCCCGCCGACCACTCCCCCGACCACCCCGCCGACGACGCCGCCCGCGGGCTGCACCGCCCCGGCGTACGTGGCGGGCCAGGTCTACAACGCGGGCAACGAGGTCTCCCACAACGGCCACACGTGGAAGGCCAAGTGGTGGACGCAGAACGAGGCGCCCGGCACCACCGGTGACTGGGGCGTCTGGCAGGACCTCGGCGCCTGCTGACGCACCACCTCCGCAAGACCCCCGGCGGCGGTCTCACGGCCCTTGGCCGCCGCCGGGCAGCACCCTCCGCGCCGCGCCCCCCTGTCCGGGGCGCGGCGCGGTCGCGTTCCCGCCCCCGGAAGGCCACGCTGGAAACATGAGCACGATCCTGGTGACCGGTGGCACGGGAACGCTCGGAACGCCCGTCTGCGAGCGGCTGCGCGCGGACGGCCACGAGGTGCGGGTGCTCAGCCGGCACTCACCGCCGTACGCCGTCGACCTGCGCAAGGGCGGACCGCTGCTGGACCGGGCGGTCGACGGGACCGACGCGGTCGTCCACTGCAGCAACATCCCCCGCGGCGACGGGGAGGCCGCCCGCCTCCTGCTCGACGCCGCGGGGCGGGCCGGGGTGCCGCACCTGGTGTACATCTCGATCGTCGGGGTGGACCGGGTACCGCGCCGGTACTTCCGGACCAAGTACGCGGTGGAGCGCATGATCCAGGCGTCCGGCATCCCCTGGACCCTGCTGCGCGCCACCCAGTTCCACGACCTGATCCTCCAGCTGCTGCAGCTCCTCGCCAAGCCGCCGCTGATGCCGCTGCCCAAGGAGGTCCGGGTCCAGCCGGTCGAGGTGACCGAGGCGGCGGCGCGCCTCGCCGAGCTCGCCGCCGGGCCTCCGGCGGGCCGGGTGGAGGACCTGGGCGGCCCCGAGATCCGCCCCTTCCCCGACCTGGCCCGCGCCTACCTGCGGGCGAGCGGACGCCGGCGGCGGCTCGTGGAGGTGCCGCTGCCGGGCGGTGTCTACCGGGAGCTGCGGCGCGGCGGGCACCTGGCGCCGGACCGGGCGGTGGGCCGGGTGACGTTCGACGAGTTCCTCGCCCGGCGCTTCGGCCCGCCCCAGGCGGTGCTGCCCTAGGCCTGCGAGAACAGCTCGTCCTGGGCCGCGTCCCGCGCCCTGAGCAGGGCGCCGCGGAGCACGGCCGCGTCGCCGAGGGCGGTGGCGCGGACCTCGGTGCGGAGCGGGGAGAGGGCCGCGAGTCCGGCCTCCACGCGGGCGGCGAGTTCCGGGCCGCCCTGGTGGCCGGTCTCGCCGGCGAGGACCACGCAGCCCGGGTCGAGGACGGCGGCGACGGCCGCCGCTCCGACCGCGAGCCGGCGGGCGAGGGCGTCGAGGAAGGGGCCGTGGCCCGAGGTGAGCGCGTCGGCCGGGTCGAGGCCGTGGTCGGCGGCGAGGGCCCCGACGGCCGCCGCGCAGGCCAGCTCGTGGAATCCGCCGTCGCAGCCGGTGGCCGAGGGCAGCCCGGAGGTGCCGGGCACGGGCAGGAAGCCGATCTCGCCGGCGCCGCCGGACGCCCCGCGGCGCAGCCGTCCGCCGAGGACGACGGCGGCGCCGATGCCCTGGCCGAGCCAGAGCAGGACGAAGTCCTCGCGGTCCACCGCCGCGCCCTCGCGCAGTTCGGCGACGGCGGCGAGGTTGGTCTCGTTCTCGACGAGCACCTGGGCGGGGAGCCGCTCCTGGAGGACGGCGACGAGCCGGCGGTGCCACGCGGGCAGCCCGGTGGAGTCGCGGAGCTCCCCGGTGGCCGGGTCGATGAGGCCGGGGGCGCCGACGGCCACGGAGTGGAGCCGCGCGACGCCGGCCTCCGCGGCGGTGCGCTCCAGGAGGGAGACGGCCAAGTCGACGGCGGGGCCGGTGCCGGCGTCCTCCCCGACGGGGGCGGCGGCCTCGGCGAGCGGGGTGCCGAGGAGGTCGGTGACGGCGACGGTCACCGAGCGGGTGCGGATGTCGAGGGCGGCGAGGTGGGCGCGGTCGGCGACGAGTCCGTACAGCTTGGCGTTGGGGCCGCGGCGCTCGGCGCCGGCCTCGCCGACGACGTGCACGAGGCCGGAGCCGCTGAGCCGCTCGACGAGGTCGGCGACGGTGGGCCGGGAGAGCCCGGTGAGGGTCTTGAGCTGGGCTGCCGTCAACGGGCCCTCGTCCTGGAGCAGACGCAGGGCGAGCCGGTCGTTGAGGGCCCGGGCGGTGCTCGGGGATGCGGCCATGCGGTGATCCTCTCAGACGCCTCCCCGCCGTCTTCTCTCCGGACCGCTATTTATCAGGCAGGGTTCCTGATAGTTTACGGCCACACCAACGACCCGGGGAGGACCCATGGCGGCGGAGACCGTCCTCAGCTCCGAACGGCTCCGGCGGGCACGCTTCGCCGTCGCCGCCGTCTTCTGCGTGCACGGCGCCGTGACCGGCAGCTTCGCGACCCGGATCCCCTGGATCCAGGAACACGCCGGGGTGAGCGCCGGCCAGCTCGGCCTCGCGCTCGCGTTCCCCGCCCTCGGCGCCTCGCTCGCCATGCCGCTGGCCGGCCGGATCAGCCACCGCTTCGGCGCCCGCACCGCCCTGCGCGGACTGCTCGCCCTGTGGACCCTCGCCCTCACCCTGCCCTCGCTCGCCCCGAACATCTGGGGCCTGTGCGCCGCGCTCTTCGTCTACGGCGCCACCGCCGGCATGTCCGACGTGGCGATGAACGCGCTCGGCGTCGAGACCGAGAACCGGCTCGGCCGCTCGATCATGTCCAGCCTGCACGGCATGTGGAGCGTGGGCGCCCTGCTCGGCTCGGCGGCCGGCACCGTCGCCGCCCACCTCGGCGGCGACGCCCGCCTCCACCACCTGATCGCCGCGCTCGTGCTCACCGCCCTCGGCCTCGCCTGCTGCCAGTACGTCCTTGACCCGGCGCCCACCGAGGAGGAAGAGGCCCCGCCGCGCTTCGCGCTGCCGCCGAAGTCCGCCCTGGTCATCGGCGCCATCGGCTTCTGCGCGGTCTTCGCCGAGGGCGCCAGCCTCGACTGGTCGGCCGTCTACCTCCGCGACGAGCTGGGCGGCTCCGCCGGTCTCGCCGCCGCCTCCACCACCGCCTTCGCGCTGACCATGGCCGTGGCCCGGCTGATCGGCGACCGGGTCGTGGACCGCTTCGGCGCGGTCCGTACCGTACGGGTCGGGGGCGTGGCCGCCACCCTCGGCGGGGTCATGGTCGTCCTCGCCCCGAACCCCGCCGTGGCGATGGCCGGATTCGGTCTCGTCGGCCTCGGGGTCGCGGTCGTCGTGCCGCTCGCCTTCGCCGCCGCCGCGCGCAGCGGCCCGAACCCGAGCCAGGCCATCGCGGGCGTCGCCACCATCACGTACACCTCCGGCCTGATCGCCCCCTCCGCGATCGGCGGCATCGCCGACGCCACCTCGCTGGTGTTCTCGTTCGGCCTGGTCACCGCCCTCGCCTTCGGCCTGGTCCTGGGCGCGGGCGTGCTGCGGACCGCCCCGCGGGCCGCCTCGGCCGCGCCGGCCGGGACCGACGCGGCGAAGAGCGCGGGCCCGGTCGGCTGAGCCCGCCCGGGGGCGCGGCGGCGCCCCCTCCCCGGCCGGTTCCGGCGCATACCATGTGGCTGATCTTTTGCGGCCCCGACATGGCCGCCGGAACCGGAGAACGGGAGCGACCTCATGAAACTCGGCGTGCGCTGGACCCTGCACGGGGACGGGAGAACACCCGCCCCCGGGGCCGTCGTCCGCCCCGACGAGCGGCTCTCCTGGCCCCGTACCGTCGGTCTCGGCGCACAGCACGTGGTCGCCATGTTCGGGGCGAGTTTCGTCGCCCCGGTGCTGATGGGCCTCGACCCCAACCTCGCGATCATGATGTCCGGTTTCGCCACGGTCATCTTCCTGCTCGCGACGCGCGGCACCGTCCCCTCGTACCTGGGCTGCTCGCTCTCCTTCGTGGGCGTCGCCGCCGCCATCCGGGCCTCCGGAGGCAGCAGCGCCACCGTGACCGGCGCCGTCTTCGTGGTCGGCGCGGTGCTCTTCCTCGCCGGTCTCGCGGTGCGGAAGTTCGGCGCGCGGATCATCCACGCGGCGATGCCCCCGGTGGTCACCGGCGCCGTCGTCATGCTGATCGGCTTCAACCTGGCGCCGGTGACGGCCTCCACGTACTGGCCGCAGGACCAGTGGACGGCGCTCCTGGTGATGCTCTTCACCGGTCTGGCCGTGGTCTGTCTGCGCGGCTTCTGGTCGCGGATCGCGATCTTCCTCGGCCTGATCTTCGGCTACGTCCTGTCCTGGGTCCTCGACCTGGTCTTCGGCAAGATCCACTCGATGTCCCCGAGCGGCCAGGTCACCGACCACTGGCGGCTCGACCTCTCCGCCGTCGGCGAGGCCGACTGGATCGGCCTGCCCGCCCTGCACGGCCCCAGCTTCGAGTGGTCCGCCATCCTCGTCGCGCTCCCCGTCGTCATCGCGCTGATCGCCGAGAACGCCGGCCACGTCAAGGCCGTCGGCGAGATGACCGGCGACGACCTCGACGACAAGCTGGGCACCGCCATCGCGGCGGACGGCGCCGCGTCCATGCTGTCGACCGCGGTCGGCGGCCCGCCGAACACCACGTACTCCGAGAACATCGGCGTCATGGCCGCCACCCGCGTCTACTCCACGGCCGCCTACTGGGCCGCCGCCGGCTTCGCGCTCCTCTTCGGCCTCTGCCCCAAGTTCGGCGCGGTCGTCGCCGCCATCCCCGGCGGTGTCCTCGGCGGCATCACCGTCATCCTCTACGGCATGATCGGCCTGCTCGGCGCCCAGATCTGGATCAACGCCAAGGTCGACCTGCGCAACCCGCTCAACCTGGTCCCGGCCGCCGCCGGCATCATCATCGGCGTCGGCGGCGTGAAGCTGACCTTCACCGACACCTTCGAGCTCGGCGGCATCGCGCTCGGCACGATCGTCGTCATCACCGGCTACCACGTGCTGCGCGCCTTCGCCCCGGCCCATCTGAAGACCCAGGAACCGCTCCTGGACTCGGGCACCAGCTCGTACGAGACGGGCTCCGGCGACACGGCGAAGAACTGAGGTATTCGCCCGTTCCGGCGAAGCCGGGCCCGGGAGGCTCCCTCCCGGGCCCGGCGGCTGGAAGTCTGCCCCCATGGCGCAGACCCAGTGGACGGATGAACGGCTCGGGCAGTTCGTGGCGGTCGACCCCGTCGTGGACCGGATGCGGTCGCTGCGGGCGGCCTGGCACCCGGGCGACGGGGTCGCCGTCTTCAACCGGGTGTACCTGACGGTCACCGAGGAGATCGGCCACGCCCTGGAGGCGGGCGCCTTCGGGGACCGGCGGGCGGCGGCCACCCTGGACGTGCTCTTCGCCGAGCGCTACCTCGCCGCCGTCGAGACCCACGCGGCGGGCCGCCCGGGGCCCGCCTGCTGGCGGCCCCTCTTCCACTACCGCCGCCACCCCGGCGTGACCCCGCTGCAGTTCGCGCTCGCCGGGATCAACGCCCACATCGGGCACGACCTGGCGCTCGCCGTCGTCGACGCCTGCGCCGCCCTGGAGTGCGCCCCGGCGGACCTGGAGGACGAGTTCGACCGGGTCGGCGACGTCCTCGTCCTCCTGGAGGAGCGCATCCGCGAGGAACTGATGCCGGGCCCGGACCTCCTGGAGATCGCGGACCCGCTGACGCACCTGCTCGGCTGCTGGAGCCTGGACCGGGCCCGCGACGGGGCCTGGCTCGCCGCCCGCTCGCTGTGGCAGCTGCGGGCGCTGCCCGGGATCGCGGGCGAGTTCACCGAGCGGCTCGACCGCTCGGTCGGCCTGGTGGGACGGATGCTGCTCACGCCCCTGGCCAGGCCCTGACCGCCGTACGGGCCCGGCACCCTGCGGACCCGGCCCTCGTACGGGCCCGGCACCCTGCGGACCCGGACCCGTACCGGACTCAGTCCTCCGGCAGCTCGACCGGGGCGATCTCGTCGTAGACGTCGCCCGGGCCCGGGTTGGTGCCGTCGGTGGCGCCGCCGAAGTGGTGCATCACGCCCCACACCGCGTTGAGCGCCGTCTGCACCGCGCCCTCGGCCCAGCCGGCCGTCCACGAGATGTCGTCGCCGGCGAGGAAGATGCCGCGCTTGTCCTCGGGCAGCCGGTCCTGCATGAAGTGGGTGAACAGGCGCCGCTGGTAGCGGTAGTGGCCCGGCAGGTTGGCCTTGAAGGCGCCCATGAAGTAGGGCTCGTTCTCCCAGGAGACCGTCACCGGGTTGCCGATGATGTGCTTCCGGATGTCGACCTTCGGGTAGATCTCGCCGAGCGACTTCAGCATGACCTCCATCCGCTCGTTCGCGGAGAGCGGCAGCCACTTCAGGCTGTCGTCGCACCACGTGTACGAGAGGCAGATGGTGGCCGGCTTGTCCGGGCCGTCGTCCAGCAGGTAGGTGCCGCGGGTCATCCGGTCGGTCAGCGTCATCGACATGACGTCGCGGCCGGTCGGGTTCCCCTCGTCGTCGACGGCCTTGTCCAGCCAGAACGGCCGGTCCACCGGGACGAACAGCTTCGAGGACTCCATGTAATGGGTGCGCTCGATCGCCGTCCAGTGGTCGATCGGGAAGAGCGAGTCGTCGCAGGCGATCTTGGAGAGCAGCATCCAGGACTGGGCGGTGAAGATCGCCGCCTGGTAGGTGCGGATGTCGCCGGAGGCGTCGGTGACGGTGATCCGGTTGCCGGCGGTGCGGTTCAGCCGGGTGACGGCCGGCTTCGGCTGCCCGCCCTCGTGCAGCGAGGCCAGCGAGGTGCCCTGCGCCCAGTGGACGATCTTCTCCGGCTCGCGCTCCCACAGGCGCAGCGGCAGCTGCTGCGAGCCGCCGACGATGCCGCGGTGGTGGTCGTCGGCCTCGGTGTAGACGACCCGGAGGATCTCCAGGATGGAGTTGGGGAAGTCCGTGTCCCAGCCGCCGGTGCCGAAGCCGACCTGGCCGAAGATCTCGCGGTGCCGGAAGGACTTGAAGGCCTCGGACTCGCAGAGGAAGCCGTAGAAGGTCTGGTTGTCGAGCTTCTCGACCAGCGTCGCCCAGATCTCGCGGATGCGCGGGACGTCACGCTCGCGCATGGCGCGGTTCATGTCGGAGAAGTCGGCGCCCTCGTCCAGGCACTTGTTCCACGCGGCGGCGACGTCGCGGTAGACCTGCGGCAGGTCGTCGACGGTCTCGGCGTAGTGCGACTCGCCCTTGAGGTCGACGACGGTCGACGGGGTGGCCTCGGCCAGCGGGTTCGGGAACGGCGTGGTCTCCAGGCCGACCAGGTCGATGTAGTGCTGGAGGGCGGTGGAGGAGGGCGGGAAGCGCATGGCGCCCATCTCCGCCGTCAGCCCCTCGGTCTCCGGCCCGTCGAAGCCCACCGTGCGCAGCCGGCCGCCGATCTGGTCGGCCTCGTAGACGACGGGCTTGAGGCCCATCTTCATCAGCTCGTACGCGGCGATGATGCCGGACAGGCCGCCGCCGACGACCGCGACCTCGGCGCCGTGCTCGGTCGCGGGTATCTGGCCGAGGCCGGCCGGGTGGGCCAGGAAGTCGTCGTAGGCGTACGGGAAGTCCGGGCCGAACATGGTGATCGGCGGCTGCTGCTCGTCGGCGTGCTCGACGGCGTTGGGCACGGTGGACGTCATGGGGTACGGACTCCTTGCGCGGGGGTGGGGCGGGAAGCTGAGGGGGGCGGGGCGGGGGTGGCGGCTCAGACGAGCGAGCCGTACAGGCCCGGCCTGCGGTCGCGGAGGTACGGGTTCTCGGCGCGGGAGGCCGCCAGGGCCTCGGGGTCGACGTCGCCGAGGACGAGGTCCTCGCCGCGGCCCGCGCGGGCCCGGGCGGTGCCGTCGGGGCCGGCGAGGACCGAGAGGCCGACGAACTCGAAGTCGCCCTCGGCGCCGACGCGGTTGGCGTACGCGATGTACATCTGGCTCTCGAAGGCGCGCACCGGGACGACGGAGAGCGGCACGATCTCGGCGGGGTGCATGAGGGCGGTCGGCACGAGGAGGAGGTCCGTGCCGGCCAGCGCCTGCGCCCGTACGTTCTCGGGGAACTCGACGTCGTAGCAGATCATCAGGCCGACGGTGAGGTCGCCGATGCGGGCCTGGACGAGCGGCTCGTCGCCCGGGGTGAACCACTTCAGCTCGAAGTCGCCGAAGAGGTGGGTCTTGCGGTAGTGCGCGAGGGGGGCGCCGTCGGCGCCGAAGAGCGCGGCCGCGTTGTAGATCACGCCGTGCCGCTCGGTGTCCCGCTCCGGGTAGCCGTAGCCGACGGCGAGGCCGTGGCGGGCGGCGATCTCCGCGACCGCGCGGGCCGAGGGCCCGTCGGACGGCTCGGCGAGGCGGGCGATGTCGGCGCCGATCGCGTAGCCGGTGAGGAAGAGCTCGGGGGCGAGCAGCACGTCCGCGCCCGCGGCCGCGGCCCGGGCGGCGGCCTCGTCCAGGATCCGCAGGTTGGCGGTCACGTCACCGAGCCGTCCGGAGCTCTGGAGCAGGGCGGTGCGCACCGTGGGCATGCTGATCCTCATGGGGGCGGAGGGGAGGGAGGGGCGTCTACGGGAGACGTTCAAAACGGTACGGTTCCGGGCTCGGCCGGGACAAGACGGGACCGTTGCGGACCGACCGTCGAACCGTTGCGCGATGTACGACCGGGGCGGCGATTCGTTGCGCGGCGATCGGACCGGGG
>NZ_JBEZNU010000029.1:0-98104 GCF_040653375.1 Streptomyces sp. NPDC047974 | reverse complement strand
GCAGAGATCAGACATCTGCGCAGACAGCTGGAGGCAGGCAGTGACCAAAACGGATCAAGAGAAACGACCTGATCCACAACTATTGACTATTGCTCTCGCGGCCCTGCGTTCTGTCTCATCCATGTCTGCTGCCCCCAGTACCGTTTGCCACGTTGCTGATCACAGTCTAGGGACAGCCTGAGACGGCAGGGGGCAAGAGACATCAGCCCGACGCCAGGGCGCATGCATCCGGTCACCGCGTCCAGCCAGGGGCAGACTGCATCGAAAGGCCAGCAAGTCTTGACTGCCCGAGCCCGGGAGCACCCGGACGAACCGCCGACGTGCACTCGCTTACCAGCTCGCCAATGGCCTGCGCGCCGAGGCCACGTCTCTGTCCGCGTGCGCCAGTAGCGTCGCCTTCGCCCCCATGCGACGCACGCAAGCCCCCACCGCTGGCAGCTCGACCGTCCCGAAAAGGCCCAAAGTTTTCGGCAGCAGCCAGCATTCGAGAGCGCACCCGCAGGTCATAGGCGCCCCCCTCCACCATCACCAAGTGCCTTCTCAGCACTCTGCAGCGAAGCTGCGCGGCACGCCAAAGGCGTGTAAGACCCCAATTGGAACCTCACCGAACCTCAATGCCAGCCCAGCGGGGTGCACTCGCTGAGCTGACAGGCCCAAGGTCCTGCGTTCGGCTTCTACAAACGTCGCGTTCGGCTGACCTCGACCGGACGCAACCATGGAGGGCCGAGGGAAGGTCAGCTCGTGCAGCTGCCGGCCGTGCCCCAGCGAAGAAACTCCGCACCTCCAGCGCCGTCGAGGACCGCCACAGCGTACTGTGCGTAGCCCCATCCTTGCCCCGCGCGAGATTCCGCGAGAACAGTCCGGCAGGCCACGCCGGCGGCGGCCTCTGCCCATTCCTCTCGTGTGCTCTGGTCCCACTCGGGCTTCGTGGCCCACACGTACATCACGCCTTCGTGCGGAGCGAAGCCGATGCTGGTGTTCTCGTCGCTGATGTAGCGGGGGTCTTCGAACAGACGGGAGTTGGCGTTCCAGTCGACAAAGAGCTGGTGGACCGCCTCGGTTGCCACTCTGATTTCGCGCTTGTCGACGCTGGGGATCTGGGCCGCGGCCAGTCCTTCTTCGATGGGGTGCCAGCTCGGCTCCTGTCCGGGGTCGGCGGCAGTGCGGTCGATGGTCTGCGTGATGCAGCCGGTGTTGGCGCGGAAGTCGTCCTCCCACACGATCGCCGGCGCCGTGGACGTGGTGTTGTCGACCAGGACGTACTCGTCATACGGAAGGGACTTGTAGATGCCCGCCATCATGCGCAAGGTGAGGCAGGCGTTCTTGGCCACTCCCTGCACGACGCGTGACTCCACGGCCGGGCCGCTAATGGCTATGTAGAGCTCTCTCCGGGCCGGGGCGTAGCCCACGTCGTACTGACCGCTGTAGTTGTAGTCCTCGCCCATGCCGTAGCTGAGGTCGTGCCCGAGTGCGGCCTCGGTCTCGATCTCAGCTTCTCCTTTGGCACGACGAGCTGCACGCCACGTGGCGATCGTCGCCTCGTCCGCGTTCGCAGGAGTAGGGGTCGACGCGGCGTCCACCACAGCCTGGGAGCTTGCTGTGGGTGAAGCGGAAGCTGGCATGGTGGCGGTGTTGCTGGGGGATACGCTGGCGGGAGGACGGGAACTCTTCGAAGTCGTCTCCGTCTTGTCGGGCTGCAGGGCTAGCGCTCCACCGGCCAGGCCACCTATGACGGTGCCCACCACCGCCGCGATGCCGACGAGTCGTCTGCTGGAACGGGCAGGACGTCTCCAGTTCGGGTCGTCCAGAGTGGGAACGTCCCACTGGGCGGCAACAAGATCGCCCACCAGTGTCGGCTCAACACCCGTCGGCGCGGCCTGTGTGACCTGTGATGCGAGGAGAGCGGCACATGTCTCGGCAGCGTCGCACGCGGTGGCTCGATCCCCCGGCTCCTTGGCGAGAGCGCTGCTCACGATGGCATGGAGTTCGCCAGGAACGCCACGCAGATCAGGATCCTCGGACATGACCCGGTAGGCGACCGCGTCGGGGGCTCCCCCGCCGAAGGGCGCGCGACCGGTGGCTGCGAAGGCTATGAGGGCGCCCCAGACGAACATGTCGCCCTCGGGACCCGTTGTACCGGTGCGGTAGTGCTCAGGGCTGATCCATCCTGGGGTTCCGGTCAGAATGCCGGTGCGCGTCACGGATGTGCCGTCGGCGGCATGAGCGATGCCGAAGTCCAGGACTCGGGGACCAACCGGGGTCAGGATGACGTTCTGCGGCTTGACGTCCCGGTGGACGACACCCGCGGCGTGAATGGCCGCGAGGGCCTGGGCTGTGCCCGCAGCAAAGGCGTAGAGGGTTCCACCGGCCAGCGGCCCGTGCGAGGCGATGTACCGATCAAGGGTGAGCCCTGGGGCATAGGCAGTGGCCAGCCACGGTGACGGTGCTTCGGCGTCAGCCGCGATCAGAGGTATGAGGCACGGGCCCTGGACACGGGCAGAGAGCTGCACTTCTCGGCGGAAGCGCGCCCGGAACTCCGCGTCGTCCGCCTGGGCAGGGTGGACGACCTTGACCGCGACCCGCAGACCGGCGGCGTCGAGGCCGGCGAACACCGTGCCCATGCCCCCTGAGCCGAGGCGCCCGATGATCCGGTAGGGGCCGACGCGCTTGGGGTCACCGGGGTGGGCAGCCAGCACCCGCCCACCAGAACGAGCACTGCTCACCGGGCTTCCGATCTCCTTCAGACGTGCAGCAGGCCAAAGGCCGGACGCATGCCGGTACCTGAAGCTGGATATTAGCCGCGCGTCGAGGCGATAGGCACTGCCTTCTCAGGCAATGGTCGGCAACGCTTCCTCATCAAGCGCACAAGAGCGACACGGAGCCGACGAGCCTCGCTCGCCGTGCTCCGTCGCTTTCGCCGCAGCACGTCTGTTCATCGGTGCGCGCCGCGGCCCGACCCTCCCCGACAATCGACTGACGCCCCATCAGAACGAGCGTCAAATGAGCGTCACGAGCGTCATCTCAGCGTCAAGATATCGCCCGTAACGCCCACACCGCGCATACCGCGCATCCGCAAAACCCCAGGTCAGGTGCCCTACTTCACCGGCTCCAGAATCGCCACGCACTCCACGTGATGCGTCATCGGGAACAGGTCGAAGGCGCGCAGCGTCCGGACGCGGTAGCCGCGTTCGGCGAAGTAGGAGATGTCCCGGGCGAGGGCGGCGGGGTCGCAGGCGACGTAGGCGATGCGGCGGGCGCCGAGGCCGGCGAGGTGGTGGACGGTCTGCTTGCCGGCGCCGGCGCGCGGGGGGTCGAGGACGATGAGGTCGACCTCGGTGATGCCGGTGCGCGGGAGGACCGACTCGACCTTGCCCTGTTCGACGCGGACGCGCGGGAAGCCGGCCAGGTTGTGGCGGGCGTCCTCGACGGCGCGCTTGCCGGACTCGATGCCGAGGACCGCGCCCTGCTCGCCGACGCGGTCGGCGAGGGCGCCGGCGAAGAGGCCGACGCCGCAGTAGAGGTCCAGGGCGGTGTCGCCCTTGCGCGGGAGGAGGCCCTGCATGACGGCCTTCATGAGGGTGTCGGCGGCCTTCGGGTGGACCTGCCAGAAGCCGCCGCTGCCGACGCGGTGGGTGCGCTCGTCGGCGCGCTCGCGGACGAAGGCGCGGCCGTGGACGCGGTGGACGCCGCCGTCCTTCTCGTCGACGCGCATCACGGAGACCGGCTTGTCGAGCTCGACGAGCGGGAGGCGGGCGCCGGGGCGGGGGGTGAGGATGACCTGGCGGTCGTTCGAGCCGGAGGCGGCGATCGCCTCGACGGTGGCCATGCCCTCCCAGGTACGGGCCTCGATGCCGAGCTCCGAGACGCCCTGCGCCGCGATCATGCAGTGGTCGACGACCTCGACCTCGTGCGAGCGGTGCTTGCGCAGGCCCGCGCGGCCCTCGGTGTCGATGGCGTACTGGACGCGGGTGCGCCACTGCGGGACCTCGCCCGCCGGGAGCTTGTCGCCCTCCGCGGGGACGACCGTGCCGTCCCAGCCGGCCTCCTCCGGGGTGAGGCCGGCGAGCCGCTGCAGCTGCTCGGCGATGACCTCGCCCTTGAGACGGCGCTGGGCGCCCGGCTTGGCGTGCTGCCAGTCGCAGCCGCCGCACTTGCCGGGGCCGGCGAAGGGGCACGGGGCCTCGATGCGGTCCTTGGAGGCGTCGAGGACGTCGACGGCGTCGGCGCGCAGGAAGCGGCTGCTCTCGTCGCCCTCGGTGACGCGGGCCCGGACGCGCTCGCCCGGCAGGGCGTGGCGCACGAAGAGGACGCGGCCCTCCTCCGTACGCGCGATGCAGTGGCCGCCGTGGGCCACCGGGCCGACCTCGACCTCGTACTCCTCCCCGATCAGGGACTTCACAGGGGTGTTCTGCATGATCGGGGGCTCCAGAGACAGAGGGGGAGAAGAGAAGTGGGCTGCTGTTCGGACAGCAGCCCACCAGTCTAGTTGCTCTTCGCGGTCGGTTCCCTCTTGGCCTTCTCGACCGGGCCGCGGCGGACCGAGCCCGGCGCGTTCCAGTCCTGCCGCTTCCGGGCCCGGCGCTTGGCGGCCTCGGAGGACTGGAGCTGGTACGGGACGGAGGTGACCATGACGCCGGGGGTGAAGAGGAGCCGGCCCTTGAGGCGCAGCGCGGACTGGTTGTGGAGCAGGTGCTCGTACCAGTGGCCGACGACGTACTCGGGGATGTAGACCGAGACGGCGTCGCGCGGGCTCTCCTTGCGGAGGTTCTTCACGTACTCGATGACCGGCCGGGTGATCTCGCGGTACGGCGAGTCGAGGATCTTCAGCGGCACGTTGATGCCGCGCTGCTCCCACTCCTCCTTGAGCGCCTTGGTCTCCGCCGGGTCGACGTTGACGGTCAGCGCCTCCAGCTCGTTGGCGTGCAGCAGCTTCGCGTAGGCGAGGGCCCGGAGGGTGGGCTTGTGGAGCTTGGAGACGAGGACGATGGAGCGGACCCGGGAGGGGCGTACGTACTCGTCGGGGCGCTGCTCGGCGGCGGCGATCTCCTCGGAGACGGAGTCGTAGTGGCGGCGGATCGCGGTCATCGTCACGTAGAAGATCACCATGCCGAGCAGGGCGACCCAGGCGCCGTGGGTGAACTTGGTGGCGAGGACGACGACGAGGACGAGGCCGGTGAAGAAGGCGCCGAAGGCGTTGATCGCGCGGGAGCGGATCATGTGGCGGCGCTTGGCCGGCTCGCGCTCGGTCGTCAGGTGCCGGTTCCAGTGCCGGACCATGCCGATCTGGCTGAGCGTGAAGGAGACGAAGACGCCGACGATGTACAGCTGGATGAGACGGGTGGAGTCCGCGCCGTAGACCCAGACGAGGAGGGCGGCGGCGCCCGCGAGGAGCACGATGCCGTTGGAGAAGGCGAGCCGGTCGCCGCGGGTGTGCAGCTGGCGCGGCAGGTAGCGGTCCTGGGCGAGGATCGAGCCGAGGAGCGGGAAGCCGTTGTACGCGGTGTTGGCGGCCAGGAAGAGGACGAGCGCGGTGGCGGCGGCGAGCAGCACGAAGAAGAACGTTCCGTCGCCGAAGACGGCGGCCGCGACCTGCGAGATGACCGGGTCCTGGACGTATCCCTCGCCGACCGGGACCCCGTTGTGGAGCAGGTCCTCGGCGGGCTTCTCGGCCATCCGGACGTCGGTGGCCATGGCCAGGAAGATGATGCCGCAGAACATGGTGACGGCGAGGCCGCCCATGAGCGCGAGGGTGGTGGCGGCGTTCTTCGACTTCGGCTTGCGGAAGGCGGGCACGCCGTTGGAGATCGCCTCGACGCCGGTGAGGGCGGCGCAGCCGGAGGAGAAGGCGCGCAGCAGCAGGAAGACCAGCGCGAAGCCGGCGAGGCCCTGGTGCTCGGGCTTGATCTCGAAGTCGGCCGTCGGGGCCTTCATGGTGTCGTCGAGGACGATGCCCCGCCAGGCGCCCCAGGCGATCATGCAGAAGACGCCGAAGACGAAGACGTACGTCGGGATGGCGAAGAGGCTGCCGGACTCCTTCACTCCCCGGAGGTTCATCAGGGTGAGGAGGACGATCACGCCGACGGCGCAGGCGACCTTGTGCTCGACGACGAAGGGGACGGCGGAGCCGAGGTTCTCGATGCCGGAGGAGATCGACACGGCGACGGTGAGGACGTAGTCGACGAGCAGGGCGCTCGCGACGGTGAGTCCGGCCTTCGGCCCGAGGTTGGTGGTCGCGACCTCGTAGTCGCCGCCGCCGCTCGGGTACGCGTGCACGTTCTGCCGGTACGAGGCGACGACCGTGAACATCAGGACGACGACGGCCAGCGCGATCCACGGGCTGAAGTGGTAGGCCGACAGACCGGCGACGGAGAGGACGAGGAGCACCTCACCCGGTGCGTACGCCACCGACGAGAGGGGGTCGGAGGCGAAGACGGGGAGGGCGATCCGCTTGGAGAGAAGGGTCTCGCCCAGCTTGTCGCTGCGCAGGGCCCGCCCGATCAGGATCCGTTTGGGCACGTCGGTCAGTTTGGACACGCAGAGGATCGTAAGCGTTCGAAAAGAGCCAAGCGCACCGGCACCCCCGATCGGCACCGAATCTCCCTGAGTATCACCTCGGATGAGGTCCGGGCCAGGGTTGCCGCTTAAGCTCGGACCGGGCAACCCGGCAGGGTGTTGTCCGCCACGGCCCGGGCCGATCGGGCGAGGAAAGTTGTGAGCAGGGTGTTTTCGCAGGTCAGCAGGGCGATCAGGAGTGCGGGGTAACGGGGACGTGCACATCGTCATCATGGGCTGCGGGCGAGTGGGAGCCGCTCTCGCGCAGACCCTTGAGCAGCAGGGCCACACGGTCGCCGTCGTGGACCAGGACCCGACGGCTTTCCGCCGTCTGGGCTCCGGCTTCGGAGGCCGCCGCGTGACCGGCGTGGGCTTCGACCAGGACACGCTGCGCGAGGCGGGGATCGAGGAGGCCGGTGCCTTCGCCGCGGTGAGCAGCGGGGACAACTCCAACATCATCGCGGCCCGGGTGGCGCGCGAGATGTTCGGCATCGAGAACGTCGCCGCGCGCATCTACGACCCCCGGCGCGCCGAGGTCTACCAGCGGCTCGGCATCCCGACGGTGGCGACCGTCCGCTGGACCGCCGACCAGATGCTGCGCCGGCTGCTGCCCTCGGGCGCGGAGCCGCTGTGGAGCGACCCGAGCGGCGGCGTCCAGCTCGCCGAGGTGCACACCTCCCCCTCCTGGATCGGGCACAAGATCAGCCGGCTCCAGGACGAGACGGGCGTGCGGGTCGCCTTCCTCACCCGCCTGGGCGAGGCGGTCATCCCGAGCTCGCAGACGGTGCTCCAGGAAGGCGATCTGGTGCACGTGATGATGCGCACGGACGAGATCGCGAAGGTCGAGGCGGCCTTCGCCGAGGGTCCCGAGGAGGGCGGTCACTGATGCGGGTCGCGATTGCGGGCGCGGGCGCGGTGGGCCGTTCCATCGCCGGCGAACTCCTGGAGAACGGCCACGAGGTCCTGCTCATCGACAAGGCGCCGACCGCCATCTCGGTGGAGCGGGTGCCGCAGGCGGAGTGGCTGCTCGCCGACGCCTGTGAGATCACCTCGCTGGACGAGGCGGCGCTGCAGCGCTGCAACGTGGTCATCGCGGCCACCGGCGACGACAAGGTGAACCTGGTCGTCTCGCTGCTCGCGAAGACCGAGTACGGGGTCCCCCGGGTGGTCGCCCGGGTGAACAACCCGAAGAACGAGTGGCTGTTCAACGAGGCCTGGGGCGTGGACGTCGCCGTCTCCACCCCGCGTCTGATGTCGGCCCTGGTGGAGGAGGCGGTGAGCGTCGGCGACCTGGTCCGGCTGCTGCGCTTCAGCCACGGCGACGCCAACCTGGTGGAGCTGACGCTGCCGCCGGAGTCGGCGGTGGCCGGTACGCAGGTGGGCGAGGTCGCCTGGCCGCAGGACACCTCGCTCGTGACGATCATCCGCGGTTCGCGGGTGCTGACGCCGAGCCCCGAGGAGACCCTGGAGGCCGGCGACGAGCTGCTGTTCGTGGCGGCGCAGGCCCGCGAGGAGCAGCTGGAGGAGCTCCTCCAGGTCCGCCGGGAGCCGGCGGAGTAGCAGCGCCGCACGGTACGCGGAAGGGCCCGGGACCTCACAGGTCCCGGGCCCTTCGGCGTACGGTCGGTCCGGCGGCTTACCCGGCACACGTGACTTGCCCGGCACACGTGGCCTGCCCGGCACACGTGGCCTGCCCCGGGAGACCCGGCCGGGGCCGGGGTACGTGGCGTGCGTGGCGTGCGTGGCTTGTCCGGCCGTACCCGGCGTACCCGGCCGGGGCCGGCGTACCCGGCCTGCCGGAGGCGGCTAGGCCTCGGGGGTGCGGGTGGCCGCGGCCGCGGCCTCGCGCTCCTTCTCGGCCTTCTCCTCCGCCTCCATCTCCGCGAAGACGTCGATCGGCGGCGGCGCCTTGGCCAGGAAGACCCACGTGAGGTAGACCGCGAGCAGGAAGGGCGGGATCTTCAGGGCGACGAGGACCCAGCCGAACTGGGTGGTGTCGGCCCACCAGTAGAGCGGGAAGAGGATCGCGCACTTGGCGAGCAGGATCAGGCCCCAGGCCCAGCTGGCCTTCGCGTAGGCCTTCTTCCGGCCGGGGTTCCGGGTCCGCCAGGAGAGGTTCTCCTTGAAGACCGGGCCGAGGATGAGGCCGATCAGCGGGACGCCGGCGAGCGTGGTGACGATGTACGCGAGGCCGAGGCCCAGCGTGTACAGCATGCCCGGGAGGTAGAAGTCCTTGGCGTTGCCGGTCATCATCGCGAAGACGACGCCGAAGCCGACGCCGAAGACCCCGCTGAAGGCGTGCTTGACGGTGTCGCGGCGGACGAGCCGGACGGCGACGAGCAGCAGGGAGACGGCGAGCGCGGCGACGGCCGAGCTCTTCAGGTCCTTGTTGATCGTGTAGATCGTGACGAAGAGCAGTCCCGGCAGGACCGTCTCGACCATGCCGCGGACGCCGCCGAACGCCTCGAAGAGCGCGGCCTCGGTCACCGCCCTGTCGGTCCGGGCGTCCTGGTCCGGGGGCGGCGGTGCGGTGGTCGGCTTGTCGACGGACGTCACCGGCTACTCCTGTCCGAGCGGTCGGAGCTCGTATTTGGGGTTGAAGAGGACCCGCCGGCCGTGGCTCATGGAGATCCGGCCGGAGGCGATCAGCTTGCGGCCCGGCTCGATGCCCACGATGGAGCGCCGGCCCAGCCAGACGACGTCCAGCGGCGCCGTGCCGTCGAACAGCTCGGCCTCCAGGGCAGGGACACCGGCCCTGGGGCGCAGCGTGACCGTGCGCAAGGTACCAGTGACCTTGACCACCTCGCGGTCGTCGCAGTCGGAGATCCGCGTGCAGCCCGAGGCGGCCGTGTCCTCCTGGAGCTCCTCCGACTCCAGGTCCTCCGGCGAGGAGGAGAGCCGGTCGAGCATCCGGCGGAACCGGCCTGCCGGCTTGTCGGTACGGGGTGCAGCACTCATACCCAAAAGCGTACCGGCCGCGGCCGGTACGGGAGCGGGCCCGTCTCAACGTTCGAAGCGGTACCCCATCCCCGGCTCGGTGACGAAGTGGCGCGGGTGCGAGGGGTCGGTCTCCAGCTTGCGGCGCAGCTGGGCCATGTAGACCCGCAGGTAGTTGGTCTCGGTGCCGTAGGAGGGGCCCCAGACCTCCTGGAGGAGCTGCTTCTGGCTGACGAGGCGGCCGCCGTTGCGGACCAGGACCTCCAGGAGGTGCCACTCGGTGGGGGTGAGCCGGACGTCCCGCCCGTCGCGGTGGACCTTCTTGGCGGCGAGGTCGACGGTGAAGTCCTCGGTCTCGACCACGACGACGCCGTCCTCGCCGCCGCCGACGGGCTCGGCGCGGCGGACGGCGGCGCGCAGCCGGGCGAGGAGCTCGTCCATGCCGAAGGGCTTGGTGACGTAGTCGTCGGCGCCGGCGTCGAGGGCCTCGACCTTCTCGTCGGAGGTGTGCCGGGCGGAGAGCACGATGACCGGGACCCGGGTCCAGCCGCGCAGCCCCTTGATGACGTCGACACCGTCGATGTCGGGCAGGCCGAGGTCGAGGACGACGACGTCGGGGTGGCGCTCGGCGGCGAGCCTGAGGGCGGTGGCGCCGTCGGGGGCGGAGTCGACCTCGTACTTCCGCGCCTTGAGGTTGATCACCAGGGCGCGGACGATCTGTGGCTCGTCGTCGACCACGAGGACCCGGGTCATGTCGGGGGCCTTCCTTCTCTCTGTGCGGTACGGGGGTGGGTGCGGGCCGCTGGGACCGCCGGTACGGGAACGGGGGCGCGGGGTCAGGTCACCGCGTGGGCCGGCAGGCCGGCCGGGGGCACCGGAGGCCCGCCGGCGGCGGCCCGCAGGGTGAGGACCATGGTGAGGCCGCCGCCCGGGGTGTCCTCGGCGCTGAGGGTGCCGCCCATGGCCTCCACGAAGCCGCGGGCGACGGCGAGCCCGAGGCCGACGCCGGAGCCGCGCGGGGCGTCGCCGAAGCGCTGGAAGGGCTCGAAGATGCCGTCCTTGGACTCGTCGGGGACGCCGGGGCCGCGGTCGACGACCCGGAGTTCGACCCGGTCGCCGAGGGTGCTGGCGGTGACGGCCACGGGGACGCCCTCGGGGCTGTACTTGACGGCGTTCTCGACGATGTTGGCGACGGCCCGTTCCAGCAGGCCCTTGTCGATCTCGACCATCGGCAGGGTCTCGGGGACGTCGGCCTCGGCGCTGCCGTCCGGGACGCCGCCCAGGGCCATGGGGACGACCTCGTCGAGGTCGACGGCGCGGATCAGCGGGGTGACCGTGCCGGTCTGGAGGCGGGACATGTCGAGGAGGTTGCCGACGAGGTGGTCGAGGCGGTCGGCGCCGGCCTCGATGCCCTCCAGGAGCTCGGCCCGGTCCTCCTCGGACCACTCGACGTCGTCGGAGCGCAGCGAGGTGACGGAGGCCTTGATGCCGGCGAGCGGGGTGCGCAGGTCGTGGCTGACGGCGGCGAGCAGCGAGGTGCGGATCTTGTTGCCCTCGGCGAGCTTGCGGGCCTCCTCGGCCTCGCCGACGAGCCGCTGCCGGTCGAGGACGACGGCGGCCTGGGCGGCGAAGGCGCCGAGCACCCGGCGGTCCTCGGCGGGCAGCACCCGGCCGGTGAGGGCGAGGGCGAGGTGGTCGCCGACCGGCATGTCCACGTCGGCGTCCTCGGGGCGGGCGGCCGGGTGGGGTCCGACGGCGGCGGCCCGGTTCCAGGGCTCGGCTCCGTCGGCCCGTTCGAGCAGGGCGACGGACTCCATGGAGAAGGTCTCGCGGACCCGTTCCAGGAGGGCGTCGAGGCTGGTCTCGCCGCGCAGCACGCTGCCCGCCAGATAGGAGAGCACCTCGGACTCGGCGCGCAGCCGGGCGGCCTGGTGGGTGCGGCGGGCCGCGAGGTCGACGACGGAGGCGACGGCCATCGCGACGCCGAAGAAGACCGCGATGGCCACGATGTTCAGCGGGTCGGCGATGGTGATCCGGTGGATCGGCGGGGTGAAGAACCAGTTCAGGAGCAGGGAGCCGACGGCCGCCGAGGCGAGCGCCGGCAGGAAGCCGCCGAGCAGGGCGGAGCCGACGGTCAGCGCCAGGAAGAGCAGCATGTCGTTGGCGAGGCCGAGGTCGGCGTCGGTGTGGGTGAGGAGCAGGGCGAGCGCCACCGGGCCGACCACGCCGACGAGCCAGCCGCCGAGGATCCGGGAGCGGCCGAGGCGGGCGCCGCGGGCGACCGGGAGGCCCCGGCCCTTGGCGACCTCGCCGTGGGTGACGATGTGGACGTCCAGGTCGGGCCCCGACTCGCGGGCGACGGTCTGGCCGACGCCCGGCCCGAGGACGTACTGCCAGGTGCGGCGGCGGCTGGAGCCGAGGACGATCTGGGTGGCGTTGACCCCGCGGGCGAACTCCAGGAGCGCGGTCGGTATGTCGTCGCCGATGACGTGGTGGAAAGTGCCGCCGAGGTCCTCGACGAGGGTGCGCTGGACGGCCAGCTCCTTCGGCGAGGCGGCGGTGAGGCCGTCGCTGCGCGCTATGTAGACGGCGAGGACCTCGCCGCCCGCGCCCTTCTCGGCGAGCCGGGTGGCGCGCCGTATCAGGGTGCGGCCCTCGGGGCCGCCGGTGAGGCCGACGACGATCCGTTCGCGGGCCTGCCAGGTGGAGCGGATGTTGTGCTCGCCCCGGTACCGCCGGAGGTACTCGTCGACCCGGTCGGCCGTCCAGAGGAGGGCGAGCTCGCGCAGGGCGGTGAGGTTGCCGGGGCGGAAGTAGTTGGAGAGGGCGGCGTCGACCTTGTCGGGGGTGTAGACGTTGCCGTGCGCCATGCGGCGGCGGAGCGCCTCGGGCGACATGTCGACCAGTTCGATCTGGTCGGCGCGGCGGACGATCTCGTCGGGGACGGTCTCCTGCTGCCGGACGCCGGTGATCGACTCGACGACGTCCCCGAGCGACTCCAGGTGCTGGATGTTCACGGTCGAGACGACGTCGATGCCGGCGGCGAGCAGTTCGGCGACGTCCTGCCAGCGCTTGGAGTTCCGTGAGCCGGGAACGTTGGTGTGGGCGAGCTCGTCGACGAGGGCGACGGCGGGGCGGCGGGCGAGGACGGCGTCGACGTCCATCTCGGTGAAGACGGCGCCGCGGTATTCGAGCTCGCGGCGGGGCAGCTGCTCCAGGCCGTGCAGCAGCACCTCGGTGCGCGGCCGGCCGTGGTGCTCGACGAAGCCGACGACGCAGTCGGTACCGCGCTCGACCCTGCGGTGGGCCTCGGCGAGCATGGCGTAGGTCTTGCCGACGCCGGGTGCCGCGCCGAGGTAGATCCGAAGCTTGCCACGTCCCATGGACCGACCATACGTCCGGCTGATCGGACATCCCGCACGCGGAGGAACACCCCGATGCGGTATTGACGTGATCCTGATGCCCGCCGGCGCGAGGGGCGGCGCGGCCGGCGGACCCCGGCCCGGCCCGCCGCGCCGCCGGCGGGCTCAGGCCTCGGCTATCTCCCCGTCGCGGAGTTCGAGCACCCGGTCGGCGAGGCCGAGCAGCTGGTGGTCGTGGGTGGCGACGAGGGCGGTGCAGCCCTCGCTGCGGACCACGGCCCGCAGCAGCTCCATCACGGCGAGGCCGGTCTCGGCGTCGAGCTGGCCGGTCGGCTCGTCGGCGATGAGGAGGGCCGGCTTGTTGGCGAGGGCGCGGGCGATGGCGACCCGCTGCTGCTGGCCGCCGGAGAGCTCTCCGGGCCGCTGGTCGGCGTGGTCGGCGAGGCCGACGAGGGCGAGCAGCAGGGAGACCCGCTTCTCCCGCTCGGCGGGGTCCGCCTTCCGCAGCCGCAGCGGGACGCCGACGTTCTCGGCGGCGGAGAGGATCGGCAGCAGGCCGAAGGACTGGAAGATGAAGCCGATCCGGTCCCGGCGCAGCTCCAGGAGGCCGTCCTCGCCGAGGGTGGAGAGGTCGGTGCCGTCGATGACGATCCGGCCGCCGTCGGCGCTGTCGAGCCCGCCGACCAGATTGAGCAGGGTGGTCTTGCCGGAGCCGGAGCGGCCCTTGAGGGCGACCAGCTCACCGCGCGGGATCTCGAAGGAGACGCCCTTGAGGGCGTGGACGGCCGCCTCGCCCTCGCCGAACGTACGGCGCAGCCCCTCGACCCGGATCATCGGCCCCCCGGCCGGGTCCTCGACGACGGCCGTCGCGGACCGCGTGCTGTTCTCGCTCATCTGCGTCCCCCTCCTCGAACATCTGCGCTCCAGTATGGTCGGCCGCCCGTACCGGGACCAGAGCCGGGAACCCCGACCCGACCCCGAAGTCCGGACGCCGCGTCCCGTACTGCGGACGCGGGAGGACCCGTAGGGGAACGGCCGCGGCAGGCACCGGAAACGCCGGTGGGCCGTCGCCCGTACGTCGTGCGTACGGGCGACGGCCCACCGGACCGGTTGTTCGCGCCGGTCCCGAGGGGGACGCGTCAGCGGATCTCGGAGATCTCCGGGCCGCGCTGCAGCTGGCCCATGCCGCCGGAGAAGCGCGACCCGGCCTGCTCCTCCTGCTGGACGCCGTCCGGCACCATCTGCGCGTCGTTCGGCAGCTTGAGGACGATCGGGTCGCGCGGGGCCATCGGGCCGTCACCACGGGCGACGACGGTGTCCCGGACGATCTGCTCCAGGAGGCCGGCCGCCTCGGGCTGCACCGCGCCCTGGCCGGAGATGACACCGCGCAGGAACCAGCGCGGGCCGTCGACGCCGACGAAGCGCACGATCTGCACGCCGCGGTTGCCGTCGGGCAGCTGGACGGGGACCTGCGCGCGCAGCTCCCAGCCGAGCGGGCCCTCGACCTCGTCGATCGCACCGCCCTGCTGGACGATGCCGGTGGCGATCTCCTCGCGGACCTCGCCCCAGATGCCTTCCTTCTTGGGCGCGGCGAACGCCTGGAGCTGCACGGCGCTGTCGCGCAGCACGATGGTCGCGGCGACGATCGCGTCGCCCGCCACCTCCACGCGGAGTTCCATGCCCTCGACACCGGGGACGTAGAGCCCGCCGAGGTCGACGCGGCCCTCCTCGGGCTTGGCGACCTCGGAGATGTCCCAGGGACCGTCGGGCCGGGGCGCCGGCGGAAGGTTCACCTTGCGCGGCTGGTCGGCCGCGTCCGCGGCGTCCTCGCCGTCCACGGCGTCGACGACCTGCTCGGCCTCGCCCGCCGTGTCGGCGGCACCGCTCTTCTTGCGACGTCCGAACACGTCACTGTCCTTCCCGGTCGGATACGACCGAAGCGTATCGATTCCCACCCGTCGTGCCGTCCACGGCGGCATGACCGCCGGTGGACCCGAAGCCCCCCTCGGCCCGCGCCGAGCCGGGAAGCTCCGCCACCTCGTGGAAGCGCACCTTCTCGACCTGCTGGACGACCAGTTGGGCAATCCGGTCGAAGCGCTCGAACCGCACACTCTCGCGCGGGTCGAGATTGACCACGATCACCTTGATCTCTCCACGGTACCCGGCATCGACCGTCCCTGGGGCATTCACGAGCGCGACTCCGCAGCGCGCGGCCAGTCCCGACCGCGGGTGGACGAAGGCGGCGTAGCCGTCCGGGAGGGCGATGGAGACCCCGGTGGGCAGCACGGCGCGCTCCCCGGGGGCGAGGACGGCGGCCTCGGTGGTGACGAGGTCGGCGCCGGCGTCGCCGGGGTGGCCGTAGGCCGGGATCGGCACGTCCGGGTCCACCCGGCGGATCAGCACGTCGACGGGAGGGCGCATCAGGGGTTCACCTCGAAGGCGCGGGCGCGCCGGAGCTGGTCGGGATCGGCCATGGCGGCCTGGATCTCCTCCGGCCGGCCGTTGTCGATGAAGTGGTCGACCTTGACCTCGACGAACATGGCGTCGGCGCGGACGGCGACGGGCCCGTCGGGGCCGCCGATCCGGCCGGTGGCGGTCGAGTAGATCTTGCGGCCGTGGACCGCGGTGACCTCGGCCTGGAGGTGGAGGACGGTGCCGACCGGGACGGGCCGGCGGAAGTCGGTCTCCAGGCGGCCGGTCACGGCGATGACGCGGAGCAGCCAGTTCAGGGAGCCGAGGGTCTCGTCGAGCGCGGTGGCGAGCACGCCGCCGTGGGCGAGGCCGGGGGCGCCCTGGTGGTCGGCGGTCACGGTGAACTCCGCGGTGACGGTCACACCCTCTCCCGCGCGCGCGTCCAGGTGGAGCCCGTGGGGCTGTCCGTCGCCGCACCCGAAGCAGTGGCCGTAGTGCGAGCCGAGCGCCTCGCCGGGGGCGGGCGCGTCGGGGTGGCGGGTCGGCGCCACGGCGTCGGCCGGCGGGGTGAGGGCGGCAGATGTTGCAGTCACAGGCCCAGACCTTACCCGCGCGGTCGGAGGCGGGTCGCGCCGTGCCAAGCTTGGACGCATGCAGCCTTCCGCACCGTCTCCCGCCCCGTCCCCCGAGTCCTCCGCGTCCCCGGCGGCGCCGCGCTTCGACGAGCGGCTGACCGTGCCCGGTTCGTGGTGGGTGATCGTCGTGCTGCTCGGGCTCTCCGGCGGTCTCGTCACCTTCCCGCTGGGGACGGTGCCGATGCTGGGCGGGGTGATCGTGGCGGGCGTGGCGGCCGGTGTGGCGGCGTCCTCGTACGGCTCGGCCCGGATCCGTGTGGTGGCCGGTTCGCTGGTGGCGGGCGAGGCCCGGGTGCCGGTGTCGGCGCTGGGGGCGGTCGAGGTGCTCGACGAGGAGGAGGCGCGCGCCTGGCGCTCGCACAAGGCCGATCCGCGCGCCTTCATGCTGATGCGGAGCTATGTGCCGCGGGCGGTGCGGATCGAGGTCACGGACCCGGCGGACCCGACGCCGTACCTGTACCTGTCGAGCCGTGACCCGGAGGGCCTGGCGGCCGCCGTGGAGGCGGTACGCGGCGAGGCGTGAGCCCGGGAGACCGGCCCTGGGCCCGGGAAGGGACGGCGGGCCGCCCGGTGGCGGCCCTGGACGGCCCGGAGCGCTAGAAGCCCAGTTCCTTGGGGTTGTCCGGCTGTTCCAGCGGGGGCAGCTCCACCAGCTTCTCCCAGGGCACCTGGCGGGCCCTGAGGTCCTTGCGGATGTGCCCGGCGAGCTTCCTGGTGTCGCGCCGGTTCATGACCGCGCCGACGGCGGCGCCCACCATGAACGGGGTGAGGTTCGGCAGGTTGCGGACCATGCGCTTCATGATCTGCTGGCGCAGTTCGCGCTTGAGCTGCCCGCCGAGGGCCGCGTTGATCGTCGTGGGCTTGGTGGGGTCGATGCCCCGCTCCTCGGCCCAGGAGGTCAGATAGGCGGCCGAGCGCTGGGGCAGGGTGCCGGGCGGCCGGAGTCCGTAGACCTCGTGCAGCTCGGCGATGAGCTTGAGCTCGATGGCGGCGACGCCGGTGATCTCCGCGGCCAGCTCGGCCGGCATGGCCGGCGGCACGGGGAGCATGGCGGCGGCACCGATGCCGGCACCGACGGTCGAGCTCGCGTTGGCCGCGCCGAAGACCAGTTTGTCGGCCAGCTCCTCGGGGCCGAGCCCGGGGAACTGCTTGCGCAGGGTCGCGAGGTCGCGGACGGGGACGCGCGGGGCCAGGTCGATCAGCCGGTCGGCCAGATAGCCGATGCCCGCCTTGGCTCCGTCGCCGCTCCGCTTCACGCCCTGTCGGACGCCCTCCACGCTGCGGCGGACGGCGTCGATGCGCGAGGCGTCGATCCTGATGCGGTCGAGCTGGGTGCGCGCCGGATCGGCCAGCCGCCTGACGGCGCCGAGCTTCCCGCGCCTGCGGTCGTCACGGTCTCCCGTCGCCTCGGGGTCCGCGGACCCTTCGGGGTCCCGCTCCGCGGGGAGCGAGGCCCGGTCCGGTCCGGGGGCGGCGGCAGCTTCGAGCGAGGCCGTGGGGCCTCGCTCGTCGTCCGCCACGCCGAGGGAGGGCAGAGGGGCGGCCCGCTCGGCGTCGGGAGCCTCCTGGGCGCCCTCCGTCGGGCCTGTGCCGCCCTCGTACGCCCGGGGCTTCACGGGAAGCCTCAGACGCCGCTTCCGGGACGGTGTGTCGCCTGCCACGGCCGCGCCCTGCTCAGTCGCAGTCGCGGCAGATCGGCTGGCCGTTCTTCTCGCGCGCGAGCTGGCTGCGGTGGTGCACCAGGAAGCAGCTCATGCAGGTGAACTCGTCGGCCTGCTTGGGCAGGACGCGGACGGCCAGTTCCTCGTTCGAGAGATCGGCGCCCGGGAGCTCCAGGCCCTCGGCGGCCTCGAACTCGTCGACGTCGACGGTCGAGGTCGACTTGTCGTTCCGGCGGGCCTTGAGCTCCTCAAGGCTGTCCGAGTCGACGTCGTCGTCGGTCTTGCGTGGGGTGTCGTAATCCGTTGCCATGTCGCTCTCCCCCTCTGGGTGGTTGCGGGTGTCTCAGCGCACGTAACGCGTGAGAGGTCGGACTTGTGCCCGACCTGAGGCGCAGATTTTGCCTCACATCAAGGTCTGTTACTCAATCGACACCCGTCCCGGGCTCTTCACGAGTGATCGGTACGAGTGGCGAAGCGGACCGTACACGGTCCTCGCCGCGCCCGCGTGGAGCGCCACCCCGTGTACTTTCCGCCGCCCGACGCCCGGGAAACCCGGACTTTTCCGGGTTTTCCCCCGGAATTCACGGTCACGGAGCGCGGTCGATCGGGCACTCGTGCTTGTGATCGATCACACATGACCGTCTCGGGACGGGACTCGCCGAATTCCGCTCAAAGCGAACACATCGGGCTTCGTCCCTGCAGTGTGTCAGATCGGCAGAGTGACACGCATCACCAGCCCGCCGCCCTCCCGGGGCTCCGCGCTGATCCGTCCGCCGTGCGCCCGGGCCACCGAGCGCGCGATCGAGAGTCCGAGGCCGACGCCCTTGTCGCTGCCGGTCCGCTCCTGGCGGAGTCTGCGGAACGGCTCGAAGAGGTTGTCGATCTCGTACGCGGGGACCACCGGGCCCGTGTTGGACACCACGAGCACCGCCTGGCCGTGCTGGGCCTCGGTGGTGACCTCCACCCAGCCGTCCTCGGGAACGTTGTACCGCACGGCGTTCTGCAGCAGGTTCAGGGCGATCCGTTCGAGCAGGACCCCGTTGCCCTGGACGACCACGGGGGCCCGCTCGCCGCGGATCTCCACGCCCTTCGCCTCGGCCTCGGCGTGCACCTGGTCGACGGTCCGCTCGGCGACCTCGGCGAGGTCGACGGGCTTGCGCTCCACGATCTGGTTGTCGCTCCGGGCGAGCAGCAGCAGGCCCTCGACCAGCTGCTCGCTGCGCTCGTTGGTGGCCAGCAGGGTCTTGCCGAGCTGCTGGAGCTCGACCGGCGCCCCGGGGTCGGAGAGGTGGACCTCCAGGAGCGTGCGGTTGATCGCCAGCGGGGTCCTCAGCTCGTGCGAGGCGTTGGCGACGAAGCGCTGCTGGGCGGTGAAGGCCCGCTCCAGGCGCTCCAGCATCTCGTCGAAGGTGTCCGCGAGCTCCTTCAGCTCGTCGTCCGGCCCGTCCAGCTCGATCCGCCGGGCCAGGTCGGAGCCGGCCACCTGGCGGGCGGTACGGGTGATCCTGCCGAGCGGCGAGAGCACCCGCCCGGCCATGGCGTAGCCGAAGGCGAAGGCGATGATGCTCAGCCCCAGCAGGGCGAAGAGCGAGCGGCGCAGGAGATCGTCCAGGGCCAGGTCGGTCTGGTGCCGCAGGCAGATCGAAACGGCTTCGTTGAACTGCTCGCCCGTGCCCTTGTCGGGCAGCACGCACCACGAGGTGGTGGGCAGGACCTCGCCCTTGACGATCCTGAACGGCAGCTGGGCCGCGCTGTCGCTGAGGGTCTGGGCCGTGAACAGGTAGATGATCGACAGCAGCAGGATCCCGGCGATCAGGAACATGCCGCCGTACAGCAGCGTCAGCCGTATCCGGATGGTCGGCCGGAGCAGCGGTCGCACCGGGTCCCTGGGGTCCCAGGTGGGCTTCGGTGGCGCCTGCGGGTGCGGCGCCGGGGTCGCGGCCATCGGGTCAGATCCGGTAGCCGGAGCCGGGCACGGTGACGATGACGGGCGGCTCGCCCAGCTTGCGGCGCAGGGTCATCACGGTGACGCGGACGACGTTGGTGAAGGGGTCGGTGTTCTCGTCCCAGGCCTTCTCCAGGAGCTGCTCCGCCGAGACGACGGCGCCCTCGGAGCGCATCAGCACCTCCAGGACGGCGAACTCCTTGGGGGCCAGCTGGACCTCCCGGCCGTCCCGGAAGACCTCGCGGCGGTTGGGGTCGAGCTTGATGCCGGCGCGCTCCAGGACGGGCGGCAGCGGCACGGAGGTGCGGCGGCCGAGGGCCCGCACGCGCGCGGTGAGCTCGGTGAAGGCGAAGGGCTTGGGGAGGTAGTCGTCGGCGCCCAGCTCCAGGCCCTCGACCCGGTCGCTGACGTCGCCGGCGGCGGTGAGCATCAGGATGCGGGTGGGCATCCCCAGCTCGACGATCTTGCGGCAGACGTCGTCGCCGTGGACCAGGGGCAGGTCGCGGTCGAGGACGACGACGTCGTAGTCGTTGACCCCGACGCGCTCCAGGGCGGCGGCGCCGTCGTACACGACGTCGACGGCCATGGCCTCCCGGCGCAGTCCGGTGGCCACCGCATCGGCGAGCAGCTGCTCGTCCTCGACGACGAGTACGCGCACGTCGTTCTTCCTTCCCTCGGCGCACCCCGGTCCGGGCGGACCGGGGGCGATTCTCGAACACTGACTGTGCGTGTCCATCCTGCCCCGGACGCGCGTAAACCGGCTGTAAGGCGGGGGTGCGGGGGTCACGGAGGGGTGTGGATGAAGGGACGGCGAACGGGAGGGGACGCGACGGGGACGCGGCGCGGACGGGACGGGTGCGTGGCGGGGACTCGCCACGGCGCACGGAGAATTCACCATGAATCACGGGCCAGTTGAGGTTTCCCGGCGGACGGCGCCGGGGAGGAGGAGTGCACACCCCGCGATCACGCCCTGTCTGTGGCACGCCCACGGCTCTTCCGTCCCCCGGGGAGCGTCGCAGAGCGTGATCCATCCATCCTCGGCACACCCCCGTGCCGCCGGACCCACGAGGAGGGGCGCATGGACGCGTTCACCGCAGGACTGCTGCACCGCATCAGGACCACGCAGTCGGACCTCACGCGGGCCCGCGAGACCGGCGACGAGTACCTCGCGGAGGTCGAGCAGGCCGAGCTGGACGACCTGCACCGACTGGCCGCGGAGCACGGCGTGGAGGTCACGACGGTCTACGCACAGAGCGCCTGAGCGTCGGCGCTCCCCCCCGGGAGCGCCGACGGCGATGCCCCGGAGCCTTCCCGGCTCCGGGGCATCGCCGTGTCGGGGCGCGGGACGGGCCCGAGGGCCCGTCTCAGTCGTGCCAGGCGCCCAGCCGGTCGAGCAGCTCCTGGAGGGGCCCGAAGAGCCCCTCGGGGGCCGCCACGGCCAGTTCGCCGGACTCGGGCTCCCCCGGGCGTCCACCGGTGCGCGCGCCCGCCTCGCGGGCGATCAGGGCCCCCGCCGCGTGGTCCCAGGGGTTGAGCCCGCGCTCGTAGTACGCGTCGAGCCGGCCGGCCGCCACGTCGCAGAGGTCGATGGCGGCCGAGCCGCCGCGCCGGATGTCCCTGACCAGCGGCAGGACCTCCCGGAGGACCTCCGCCTGGTGGGCGCGGCGCGCCTGCACGTAGCCGAAGCCGGTGCCGAGCAGGGCCTGGTCGAAGGGGGGCGCGGTGCGGACCGCCAGCCGGCGCTCGCCCAGGTACGCGCCGCCGCCGCGGACGGCCCGGAAGGTCTCGCCGCGCAGCGGGGCCTCGACGACGCCGACGACGGTCTCGCCCTCGTACTCGGCGGCGATGGAGACGGCCCAGGACGGCAGGCCGTAGAGGTAGTTCACGGTGCCGTCGAGGGGATCGATGACCCAGCGGACGCCGCTGGTGCCGGGGGTGGCGGAGCCCTCCTCGCCGAGGAGGCCGTCCTGGGGGCGGTGCTCGGTGAGGAAGCCGGTGATCAGCTTCTCGGCGGCGATGTCCATCTCGGTGACGACGTCGATGGCGCTGGTCTTGGTCGCGGCGACGGTCAGGTCGTCGGGCCGGCCGTCGCGCAGCAGGGCGCCGGCCCGCCGGGCGGCCTCCAGGGCCAGCGCGAGCAGTTCGTCGAGCGGGGGCGGGGGTGCGGGGGTCACGGCGTGGCTCCTCAGGCGTAGGGGCTGTCGGCGCCGGCGGCCGCGGCGCGCTCGGCGCGGGCCGGGCAGCAGCCGATCGGGCAGAGGTCGTGGGAGGGGCCGAGGGCGCCGAGGGCGCACCGCTCCGCGCGCGTGCCGCGCTCGGCGGCGGCCCGCTCCAGGACCAGTTCGCGGACGGCGGCGGCGAAGCGGGGGTCGGCGCCGACGGTGGCCGAGCGGCGGACCGGGAGCCCCAGCTCGGCGGCCTTGGCGGTGGCCTCGGTGTCGAGGTCGTACAGGACCTCCATGTGGTCGGAGACGAAGCCGATGGGCACCATGACGACGGCGGGGGCGCCGCTGGCGTGCAGCTCCTCCAGGTGGTCGCAGATGTCCGGCTCCAGCCACGGGATGTGCGGGGCACCGCTGCGGGACTGGTAGACGAGCTGCCAGGGGTGGTCGGCGCCGGTCCGCTCGCGCACCGCGTCGACGATGACCCGGGCCACGTCGAGGTGCTGCTTCACGTAGGCGCCGCCGGGGCCGTGGTCGGCGACGGGGCCCGAGGTGTCGGCGGCGGAGTCCGGGATGGAGTGGGTGGTGAAGGCGAGGTGGGCACCGGCCCGGACGGCCTCGTCGAGCTCGGCGAGGGAGGCGAGCACGCCCTCCACCATGGGCTCCACGAAGCCGGGGTGGTTGAAGTAGTGGCGGAGCTTGTCGACGCGGGGCAGCGGCAGGCCCTCGGCCTCCAGGGTGGCGAGCGCGTCGGCGAGGTTCTCGCGGTACTGGCGGCAGCCGGAGTAGGAGGCGTACGCGCTGGTGGTGAGGACGGCGATGTGGCGGCGCCCGTCGTGGACCATCTCGCGGAGGGTGTCGGTGAGGTACGGGGCCCAGTTGCGGTTGCCCCAGTAGACCGGCAGGCGCAGGCCGGCCCCGTCGAAGTCGGCCCGCAGCGCGTCGAGCAGCGCGCGGTTCTGGCCGTTGATCGGGCTGACGCCGCCGAAGAGGAAGTAGTGCTGCCCCACCTCCTTGAGCCGCTCCTTGGGGATGCCGCGGCCGCGCGTCACGTTCTCCAGGAACGGGACGACGTCGTCCGGGCCCTCGGGGCCGCCGAAGGAGAGCAGCAGCAGGGCGTCGTACGGGGCGGGATCGTGCTGATCGGACATGGCACCGATCCTCCCACCCGCCGGCGACGGCCCGTGGCGCGGCCCGTCCGGGTTTCGGCGGCCCGTCCGGAATTCGAGGGCCCGTCCGGAATTCGGGGGCCCGTCCGGAATTCGGGGGTGACCCGATCGCTTCGAACCCTTAGGCTTTAGACCTCAATTACACGTGTTGACCATGACGCGCGGCCGGCACGCCGCGTCGCAGAGCCGGAGAGCCCCTTGCCCAGTCCCTACCGCGCGATCTTCTCCGCTCCCGGTACCGCCTCGTTCTCCGTCGCCGGGTTCCTCGGCCGGATGCCGCTGTCCATGATGGGCATCGGCATCGTCACGATGATCTCCCAGGTCACCGGCCGGTACGGGCTCGCCGGCGCCCTGTCGGCGACGCTCGCGATGTCCGCCGCCGTGCTCGGCCCCCAGGTCTCCCGGCTCGTCGACCGGTACGGCCAGCGCCGGGTGCTCCGCCCGGTCACGCTGGTCTCCATGGCCGCCGCGGCCGGCCTGCTGCTCTGCGTGCAGCAGGGGGCGCCGGACTGGACCCTCTTCGCCTTCACGGCCGTGATCGGCGTCGTGCCCAGCGTGGGCGCGATGACCCGGGCCCGCTGGGCGGGCATCTACCGGGGCGACGCGCGCAAGTTGCACACCGCGTACTCGTGGGAGTCGATCGTCGACGAGGTGTGCTTCATCTTCGGCCCGATCATCTCCATCGGCCTGTCGACCACCTGGTTCCCCGAGGCCGGCCCGCTCCTCGCCGGCGTCTTCCTGGCGATCGGCGTCTTCTGGCTGACCTCCCAGCGGGCCACCGAGCCGGAGCCGCACCCGCAGTCCGCCGTCAAGGCCCCCTCGGCGCTCCGCTCCCCCGGCCTGCAGGTCCTCGCCCTGGCCTTCGTGGCGACCGGCGCGATCTTCGGCGCGGTGGACGTGGTGACCGTGGCCTTCGCCGAGGAGCGGGGCCAGAAGGCCGCGGCCAGTCTGGTCCTGGCCGTCTACGCGCTGGGCTCCTGCCTGGCCGGCGCGGTCTTCGGGCTGCTGCACCTCAAGGGCGAGCCGTCCCGCCGGTGGCTGCTGGGCGTCTGCGCGATGGCCGTGAGTATGATCCCCCTCCTACTGGCCGGGAACCTGCCGTTGCTGGCCGTGGCGCTCTTTGTCGCGGGCCTCTCCATCGCGCCGACGATGGTGACCACGATGGCCCTCGTCGAGAAGCACGTACCGCACACCCAGCTGACCGAGGGCATGACCTGGACGGGCACCGGCCTCGCGATCGGCGTGGCCCTCGGCTCGTCCGCGGCCGGCTGGGTGGTCGATGCCTCGGGGGCGGAGGCGGCGTACGTGGTGCCCGTCGTCGCGGGCGCGCTCGCGGTCGTGGTGGCGCTTCTCGGCCACCGCCGGCTGCGTACGCCGGCGCCGGACCGGGAGGGGCGAGATGAGCACGAGGACAGCGGGACCGGGCAGCGCCAGGACGGCGGGCAGCCCGTGGCGTAACTGGGCGGGGAACGTCACCTCCCGTCCGGTGCGGGAGGTGAGCCCGGCCTCGGCCGAGGAGCTGGCCGCCGAGCTCCGTCGGGCGGCCCGGGACGGGCTGCGGGTGAAGACCGTCGGCACCGGCCACTCCTTCACCCCGATCGCGGCCACCGACGGGGTGCTGATCCGCCCCGACCTGCTCACCGGGATCCGGCGGATCGACCGCTCGGCGATGACGGTGACGGTGGAGTCCGGCACCCCGCTGAAGCGGCTCAACGTGGCACTGGCCCGGGAGGGCCTGTCGCTCACGAACATGGGCGACATCATGGAGCAGACGGTCGCCGGGGCCACCTCGACCGGCACCCACGGCACCGGCCGGGACTCCGCCTCGATCGCCGCCCAGATCCGCGCCCTGGAACTGGTGACGGCCGACGGGACCCTGATGACCTGTTCGGCCGACGAGAACCCCGAGGTGTTCGCGGCGGCCCGGATCGGCCTCGGCGCGCTCGGCGTGGTCACCGCGATCACCTTCGCCGTGGAGCCGCTCTTCCTGCTGACCGCGCGGGAGGAGCCGATGCGCTTCGACCGGGTGATCGCCGAGTTCGACCAGCTGCACGCGGAGAACGAGCACTTCGAGTTCTACTGGTTCCCCCACACGGACAACTGCAACACCAAGCGCAACAACCGCAGCGCCGGCCCCGCCGCGCCGCTGCCGCGCATCGGCGGCTGGTTCGAGGACGAGTTCCTCTCCAACGGCGTCTTCCGGGCGGCCTGCGCGCTCGGCCGGGCGGTGCCGCCGGTCGTCCCCTCGATCGCCCGGGTCTCCAGCCGCGCCCTGTCCGCCCGTACGTACACCGACATCCCGTACAAGGTCTTCACGACCCCGCGCCGGGTCCGCTTCCTGGAGATGGAGTACGCGCTGCCGCGGGAGGCCGCGACGACGGCGCTGCGCGAGCTGAAGGCGATGGTGGAGCGTTCGCCGCTGAAGGTGAGCTTCCCGGTGGAGGTGCGCACCGCCCCCGCCGACGACATCGCGCTCTCCACGGCCTCCGGCCGGGAGACGGCCTACATCGCCGTGCACGTGTACAAGGGAACGCCCCACCGCGGGTACTTCACCGCGGTGGAGCGCATCATGACCGCGCACGGCGGCCGGCCGCACTGGGGCAAGGTCCACACCCGGGACGCGGCCCGGCTGGCGGCGGCCTACCCGCGCTTCGCCGAGTTCACGGCGCTGCGCGACCGGCTCGACCCGGAGCGCCGCTTCGCCAACGACCATCTGCGGCGGATCCTGGGCGACTGACGGGGGCTCACCCGGCCGTGTCCCCGGAGGGGGCCGCGGGGGCGTCCCCGGAGGCCGGGCCGGCGCCGGGGTCCTCGGTGGGCGCGGTGGGCGCGGTGGGCGCGGTCGGGGTCGCGGGCTCCGTCGGCCCGGTCGTCGGCTCGCCGGGCTCCTCGGTCGGGGTCGTACCGCCGTCGGCGGAGCCGTCCGGGTCCGGGGTCGGGGCCGTCGTGGCCCCGTCGCCCGGCGTCCCGGTCCCGGGGTCGGGGGTGGCGCCGGTGGACGGGGTGGCCGCGTCCGGCTCGGCGTCGGGGCTCGCGGAGCCGGTCGGCGCGGGCGTCTCCGGCTGCTGCCCCTGCCGCTCCTGTACGGGCTGTTCGGGGGCGTCCTGTCGGCCGCCGCCGTCGCCGCGGACCACGGAGCCGAAGGTGGTGGTGCCCTGGGTGCCGCTGAAGTCCTCGCCGGAGACCAGCTCGTAGGCGGTGATGCCGCCCATGGTGACGCCGAAGACGAGCGCGGCGGCCAGCACGGGGCGTTTCCAGCCACGCAGCCGGGTTCCGTGGGTGGTGGCCGAGCCGAACTCCTCGTCGTACGGGAAGGGGGCCACGGCCTCGGGGAGGGTGCCCGGCACCAGGGTGTGGCGGTCGTCACGGACCTCCGCCGGGGCGGGGAGCGGGACCTGACGCGCCCTCGGCTTGGCGGCGGTCGTCGCGTCGCGCACCTGCTCGCCGGTCCGTTTGAAGAGCTGCTGGAAGAGCGGCCCGCCGCAGGTGGCGATGACGCTGATCACACCGGCGCCGAGGATCGTCCCGTAGACCCCGAGGGTGGAGGCGAGTTTGGCGGCGATCACAGCGGCGAGCGCGCTGCCGGCGACCTGGGGCACGCTCAGGTCGATCTTCCGCTGTGCCTTCTCCCCCGGCTCCGGGGGGTCGTTCCCGGGGGCCGGAGCCCGTATCTCCGGGTCGTCCGTGTCGGTCGGCTGCCTGTGACGCATCTCCACCCTCTGTTCGCCCATCTGTTCCACGGTGCACCCAGAAGGGACAGATAGGCGAAGCGAATAGTTCCGGTTCAGGGGGTTCTGTGAAGAGTGCCACGCGGGAGGAATGGAGACGGAGGCTCAACTCCCGCCCACCCCGAGAAGTTGGGCGGCGCGCCGGTCCACCCGAGTGGCCCGAATGGAGTACATTGGCGAACCCTGGGTCCGGACGCCCTCCAGGGCGCCCGGGAACGGAACCGCTACACAGTGTGACCCTCGGTCACTCCGGGTAGTGAACAGGTAACCGTGCCATAACGGCGGCTCCGGGTCCACGCCCGACACGCCGGGCAACTCGGCAAGGTAGTGGCAGGCTGCACCCGGGCAGGCCACACTCGACTAGCGGAAGCAGCGACGCACGTGACGTCGGCAGGCACCACCCGGGAGGTCCCCATGCCCGAACTGCGTGTCGTGGCCGTCTCCAACGACGGCACACGACTGGTGCTCAAGGCTGCCGACAGCACGGAGTACACACTTCCGATCGACGAGCGGCTGCGGGCCGCCGTGCGCAACGACCGCGCGCGCCTCGGGCAGATCGAGATCGAGGTCGAGAGCCACCTCCGCCCCCGGGACATCCAGGCGCGGATACGAGCCGGTGCCTCCGCCGAGGAGGTCGCCCAGCTGGCCGGCATCCCCGTGGACCGCGTCCGCCGCTTCGAGGGCCCCGTCCTCGCCGAGCGCGCCTTCATGGCCGAGCGCGCCCGGAAGACCCCGGTCCGCCGCCCCGGCGAGAACACCGGCCCCCAGCTCGGCGAGGCGGTGCAGGAGCGGCTGCTGCTGCGCGGCGCCGACAAGGACACCGTGCAGTGGGACTCCTGGCGGCGCGACGACGGCACCTGGGAGGTGCTGCTCGTCTACCGCGTCGCGGGCGAGGTGCACACCGCCAGCTGGACCTACGACCCGCCGCGCCGGCTCGTCCAGGCCGTGGACGACGAGGCGCGGGCGCTGATCGGCGAGACCGACGACACCCTCGCCGCCACGCCGGAGCCGAGCTTCCCCTTCGTACCGCGCATCGCCCGGCTGCCCCGGGACCGGCCGCTCGACCGGACCCTGGACCGGCCGCTCGACCGCGCCCTCGACCGGCAGCTCGACCGGGCCCCGCTGACCGCCTCGGCCGAACCCGAGGAGGAGCGGGACTCGCTCACCAGCCTCCTGGAGGCGGTGCCCAGCTTCCGCGGCGACCTGGTCGTGCCGGAGCAGCCCGACAGCGAGCCGTCCGACGAGGTCGAGGCGGAGGAGCCGCCCGCTCCCGCCGCCTCCGCCGGGGCGGGCGCGGCCTACGCCGACGTCCTCATGCCCCGCTCCGTCTCCGGCCACCGCGACCGGCTGCACGGCGCCACCGACCGGCAGGCGGAGGCCGACGGCGTCCGCCCGGGCCGCCGCGCGGCGGTCCCCAGCTGGGACGAGATCGTCTTCGGGACGCGCCGGAAGACCAAGGAGTAGTCCCGGTACGCCGCCGGCAGGGGCCCGCACCGAACCCTCGGCGCGGGCCCCTGCCGTACGCCTGGCGCTACCGCGGGTCCGGGCCGGTGGCCACCGGGCGTGAGGGGTCCGAGGACCACTCCGACCAGGAGCCGGCGTAGAGGGCCGCCGGGATGCCGGCCAGCTCCAGGGCCAGCACCTCGTGGGCGCCCGAGACGCCCGAACCGCAGTAGACGCCCACCTCCCCCGCCGCCGTCGCGCCGAGGCCCGCGAACCGCTCCCGCAGCTTGTCGGCGGCGAGGAAGAGGCCGTCCCCCGCCACGTTCTCCGTGGTCGGTGCCGAGTGGGCGCCCGGGATGTGGCCCCCGACCCGGTCGATCGGCTCGACGTCGCCGCGGTACCGCTCGGCGGCCCGGGCGTCCAGGAGCAGCCCGGAGCGGGCCAGCGCCGCCGCCTCGTCCGCGTCGAGCAGCCGCAGCCCGCCCGGCTTCGGCGTGAAGTCGCCCGGTTCCGGCTCCGGCACCGCGGTCGACAGCTCCCCCGGCCAGGCCGCCAGGCCTCCGTCGAGCACCCGCACGTCCTGGTGGCCGGTCCAGCGCAGCAGCCACCAGGCGCGGGCGGCGCCCCAGCCGAGCCCGCCGTCGTAGACCACCACCGGGCGGTCGGCGCGGACCCCCGCCCGGCGCATCACCGCCCCGAAGGCCTCCGGGTCGGGCAGCGGGTGCCGGCCGCCCTCCCCGGGCGGTCCCGCCAGTTCGGCGTCGAGGTCCACATAGACCGCGCCGGGCAGGTGCCCGGCCTCGTACGCGGGGCGCCCGGGCGGGCCCCCGAGGGTCCAGCGCACGTCCAGGAGCACAGGCGGCCGGGCTCCCGCCGACTCGCTCGCGAGTTCGCTTGCGGAGATGATGGGCTTCATGGGGCCATCCTCGCGCAGCCATGCCCGCGTCGGGGACGGACCCGGCGTCCTCCCGGAGGATCGCGCCAGACGGGGTGCGACCGGGGCGCGCCGTGCGCGACCCGGCGAGGTCACCGGTGGCGGAGCACGGCCACGACCAGGTCCGAGGAGAGGGTGACGATGACCGAGGCCGCTCGACGCAGCCCGGGAACACCCTGCTGGGTGAGTCTGATGGTGCACGGGATCGAGGGCACACAGGACTTCTACCGGGAACTCTTCGGCTGGGAGTTCGTCCCCGGTCCGCGGCAGCTCGGTCCGTACGTGCGGGCGCTCCTCGGCGGGCGCGAGGTGGCCGGCATCGGACAGCTGCCCCCCGACCGCCACCTGAACACCGCCTGGACGACCTACCTGGCCACCGACGACGCCGGAGAGACCGCCGAATCCATCCGCTGCTGCGGCGGGACCGTGGCGGTGGGCCCGCTGGACGCGGGCGAGGCGGGCCGCCTCGTCATCTGCGCCGACCCCACGGGCGCCGTCTTCGGCGTCTGGGAGGCGGAGGCCCACCACGGCACCGCGCTCGCCGGCCCGCCCGGGACGCCGGTATGGAACGAACTGCTCACCTACGAGACGGCCACGGTCGGCAAGTTCTACCGGTCGGTCTTCGGGTACGAGGTCGAGCCCGTCGTCTCGGCCGACTTCGACTACGCCACCCTGCACGTCGACGGGCGCCCGGTCGCCTCGCTGCACGGGGTGGGCGAGGAGCTGGCCCGGGACCGGGGCCCGCACTGGATGACGTACTTCGAGGTCGACGACACGGACGCGGCGGCCCGGCTGGTGGTGGAGCTGGGCGGCCAGATGCTGCGGCCGCCCCGGGACGGCACGGCCGGGCGGCTCGCCCTGGTGGCGGACCCGGAGGGCGCGGTGTTCACCCTCGTGAGGTCGCGCTCCCGTTGACGGCACGCGCCCCGGGGCCCGTACCGGCACCCGTGTCCTCCCTCCTCAGCGGCGGCCGCGGGCCAGGCTCCGGCGGAGCAGCGAGGGACCGGCCGGGGCGGGCTCGCCGCCCGGGAGACCCAGCTGGGTGAGGCGGACGGAGCCGAAGTGGTGGGCGACCTCCGGATCGTCGTGGTGCGCCGCCAGGTACAGCTCGGTCTCGGCCCGCAGGCCGGGGTGGGCCTTGTGCCGCATGCAGTAGCCCACCGCGCGGACGAGCGGGGCGAGCGACGCGGGCGCCGGCCCCGGCACGGCGGGCGCCGCGTCGCCCTCCAGGTCGGGGACGAGGTGGTCGACCACGGTGAGCGGGATCCGGTTGCTGTTCTCGAAGGGGGTCAGCCGTTCGAGGAGTTCCTCGGTGCCGACCCGGGCGGCGGGGACGCCGTAGTAGACGGCCGCGGTGAGCATCGCCGTGGAGAAGCACCCGACGACGAGCCGCAGCTCGCAGCGCTCGTAGAAGGTCTCGGCGAGCAGCGGCACGTCGAGGACGGTGAGCCGGACGTCGGCCTCCTCGGCGGCCTCGCGCAGCACGGTCGAGTATCCGGCGGGCGCGGTGGGGTGCGGCTTGAAGACGATGCTGCGGTGGCCGAGGGCGGCGGCGCCGCGGATCATCCGGACGTGCAGTGCCTCCTCCTCCTCGACGGTGAGGAGGCCGAGGGCGGCGAGGTACTGGCCGAGGAGGAGCGCGGTGGGCCTGGCGGCGACGGCCTCGGCGACCGCCGGGTCGTCGCCCGCGTCGGCGGCGATCTCGGCGAGCACCGCGCGGAAGGCGGCGTCGGGGACCAGCGCGGAGGGGGTGCCGTACTCGGTGAGGAGCATCGGGGTGAGGCCGGGCACCAGGTCGAGGTGGAGCAGCCGGCGGATGCGGCAGGCCAGGGACTGGGCGACGTCCGTGCGGGTGGGGCCGTAGCTCATCAGCCCGTCGGCGTACACCTCGACGGAGCTCTCCGGGAAGCAGGCGCCGAGCGCCTTGGCCGGGTTGACCTGGATGGACTCCACGATCAGCTCGACGCGGGCGGTGCCGAGGTCCCAGGCGGTGCGCAGCACCCGCTGCCAGAGCGGGGCCTCCTCGGGGCGGGGGGCCCAGGCGGCCGGGTGGTACGGGTGGATCGTCTCGTTCCAGTCGAGGACGCCGTCGAAGCGGGCGGCGATCCGCGCGTAGCCGGTCATGGACTCCAGGCGGAGCGCGGTCTCCGGGATCTCGGCGTTGTGCGAGAGCAGCAGGAGGCGGCGGGCGGCGCCGGGGGCGCCGTAGAGTCCGGCGTCGACGGCGGCGGCGACGGTCGCGGCGCCGTAGAGGGTGGAGACCTGGAAGATCTGGACCGTGCCGGCCCCGGTGGCGGTGTCGGTGGTCATGGTCAGACGGTCCTTCCGGTCTCGCGCAGGCTCCGCAGAAGGGTGGCGCGGGGGGTGTCCATGGTGGCGAGGGTCTCTTCGAGGACGTCCTGCGGCATGCGGTGCAGGGCGTCGGCGACGTCGGAGCGCAGCCGCTGGGCGACCTCGGGTTCGTACTTCCCGGCCTTGTTCACGTGGAAGGCGATCATGGCGCAGTAGGTGCGGACGGCCTTGGGCAGGAAGCGGTCGGCGTCGCGGTCCCGGGAGACCTCCTCCAGGAGCAGGTCGTAGGAGGGGATGAAGTCGAGCTGGCGGTTGTCGCTGATCTGGGTGAGCGAGGTGGTGACGCCGCGGCGGTAGAAGACGCCGTGCAGGGAGAGGGCGGCGTAGGTGCGGGCCTTGAGGTGGAGGCGCCAGACCCAGAGCCGGTCCTCGGCGGTGCGCAGCTTGGTCTCGAAGCGGGACTCGCCGTTCTCGAAGAGGGTGCGGCCGTAGATGCCGAAGGGGACGAAGGGGTAGTCCACCATCGTGATCATGCTGGCCGGGGCGATGCCGTCGCGGGGGTCCATGACCGCGTCGCGGAGCTTGGCGGGGGCGTACTTGATGTTCCGCTTGCGGCCCTCCGCGAGGACGTGGTCGGTGCGGGCGAAGTCGCAGCCGAGCCGCTCTATGCCGTCGACGGCGGCCCGGAGGTGGCCGGGGGCGTACCAGTCGTCGCCGTCGAGGAAGGTGATGTAGTCGCCGGTGGCGGCGTCGATGCCGGTGTTGCGGGCCTGGGCGACGCCGAGGTTGGTCTCGTGGCGGATCACCCGGGTGTTCGGGACGCGGTCCCGCCAGCGGTCCAGGACGTCCGGGGTCTCGTCGGTGGAGCAGTCGTCGATCAGCAGGAACTCGAAGTCCGGGTCCGCGTTGTGGGCGAGGCTGCGCACGGTGTCGGGGGCGTACGGCCCGACGTTGTGGAAGGGGACGACGACGGAGAGTTTGGGCACGCGGAGAATCCCCACACTGGATCGGAGACGGACACGGAGGGCTCGGGGGCGTACGGAGGAGTGCCGTACGCGGTGGACTCGGGGTGTCGTCCGGCTGTCAGGCGCCGGTACGGCGGGCAGCGTAATCGGCGTCCTCAGCACCCGAACGAGCCTCGTGTGGACGGCCGGTGAACTCTTGTCGTCCCTCGTGCGAACCGCCCTCCGGCCGCCGGGCGCGGCGCCGGGCGAGCAGCGCGGTGCCGGCGAGCGCGAGCAGCGCGGCGACTCCGGCGGCGGCGCCGAGCCGGACGCCCGGGGGCCGGAAGGAACAGCTCACCCGGGTGGCGCGGCCGTCCAGGGGGACGGCGAGCAGGCCCCGGTGGGAGCGGGCGGAGATGGGCTCGGCGTCCCCGGCGGCGCACCGCCAGCCGGTGGCGCGGGGGACGGCGACGACGGCGAGGCCGGTGCTTCCGGGCGGCAGCTCGGCGGTGAGGGTGTGGCCGGTGGTGGTGACCCGGGTGGCGCCGGTGGCGGTGAGCCGGGTGACGGCGGCGGCGAGCCGGGCGCGGTCGAGGCAGCCGACGGACTGTCGCGGGAGGGTCGGCTTCCGTTCGGGGACGAGCAGGATGCGGACCTCGCCGCCGGCCGGAACGGTGCCGAGGGCGCGCATCGGGGCGCGGACGGCGGGCGGGCGGCCGTCGTAGGCGGCGGGGGCGGCGCCGTCGAGGGCGGCGGTGCCGTGGTACTCGGGTGCCCAGAACCAGACCTCGGCGCCGGCCGGGCAGCGGGCGGTGAGCGTGGTGCCGGTGCGGCGCACGGCGGGCAGGGCGTAGACGGAGGAGCCGAGGAGCAGTTCCTGGTTCCGGAAGGCGGAGTCGGCCGGGTCGACGGCGGCCGGGCGGCCCGGGTGGACGGTGACGAGCGGCGGTACGGGGGTGGTCGTGGCGGTCGCGGTGCCGCGGGGCGCCGCGTCCTGGCGCACCGGCTCGGTGGCCTCGGAGCGGATCCGGGTGCCGATGGAGAAGATCGCGTCGGTCACGGGGTTGTCGAGGGTCTCGGGGTGCCGGCCCTTGGCGTAGTGGCCGAAGCCGAGGGAGTCGAGGGTGCGGGAGGTGTTCTCGGTGGTGAGGCTGGAGTAGGCGTCGGCGCCCTCGCCGCCGAGGAGGAGGGGTTCGTTGCCGCCGGGCAGCGGGCCGGGGTCGGTGCGGTGCGCGGGCCAGGCGTCGGCGCGGGCCACCTCGGCGCCCACCGCCCGCTGCCAGTCGCCGATCCGGGGCGACCAGGCCACGTCGGCGCGCTGCTGCTGCTCGACGCGCGCCCCGCTGACGGCCGCCTCGCCCGCCTGGGCGGCGAGCAGGAGGGCGGCCGCGCCGGCGGCGAGGGCGGGTGTCCGGACGCGGCCGCGCAGGAGCAGGAGGAGCGCGGCGACGCCGGCGAGCAGGAGGGCGGCGCCGGCGACGGGGTAGGTCCAGGCGTCGATGTCGGTGCCGGCGCGGGCGGCGAGGGCGAGCGCCCCGAGGAGGGCGGCGGCGCCGAGCAGGGCGGCCGGGCGGGGCACGCCGGGGGCACCGGAGAGCCAGGCCGCGACGAGGAGCAGGCCGCACAGGACGAAGGTCTGGCGGTACGGATTGCCGTTCGGCGAGGCGCCGGCGTGCCAGAGGAGGTGGGTGGGGCCCCACTGGAGGGAGAGCGTGACCAGCACGACCGCCGCCGTCCAGCCGTACCGCACGCGCGGGGCGACGGCCCGGTTGAAGGGCAGGGTGAGGGCGAGGAGGAGCGCGGGCGTGCCGATGAAGAGCGCCGGCGTCTCCACGTTGGCGGTGGCGGGCAGGAAGCGCCCGAACAGCTCGCTCCAGGAGGCGGGCACGAAGACGGTCTCGGGCGTCGGGTCGGCGTACTTGGTGCCGCTGAAGACGACGAGGACGAGCGGCGCGGCGAGCCCGACGCCGAGGCCGACGGTCCACACGGCCCGCAGAAGGGCGGCGAGTCGCGGCCGGACGCGGGCGGTGGTGGTGGCGGTCGTGCCGGAGGTGCCAGTGGTGCCGGCGGCGCCAGAGGTCCCGACAGTCCCGGCGGCCCCGACAGTCCCGGCGGCCCCGGCGGCCCCGGCGGCCCCGGCGGCCCCGGCGGCCCCGGCGGCCTCGGCGGTGAGGAGCCGGACGGCGAGGAAGAGCGCGGCGCCGAGGGTGGCCATGTAGGCGGTGTAGAAGTTGGCGATCCAGGCGACGGCGACGACCAGCGGGCCGAGGACCGGCCGCCGCCGCGCCCGGGCCCACTCCGCCACCAGGCAGAGCAGCGGGAAGGCGATGAGCCCGTCCAGCCACATCGGCACGGACGCGCCGTGGTTGAAGGTCCAGCCGGAGAGCGCGTACGCGGCCCCGAGGAGGGCGGCGAGCGGCCAGGGGCCGTCGGACGGCCCGGCGGGGCGGAGCCGGATCAGCAGCGCGGCCATCGCCGCCCCCGCCGCGGTGATCTTGAGCGCGGTGACGACGTACAGCGCGAGCTCGGGCCGGTCGGCCGGGAAGAGGACGACGAGCAGGGAGAAGGGGCTGCTCAGATAGGTGCCGATGTCGCCGAGGAAGCCGGCGCCGAAGCCGGAGTTCCAGTTGAGGAAGGCGTCGCCGTGGGTGTCGCCGAGCAGGAAGGCGCGCCAGTAGGCGTGGTACGGGAGGTACTGCTGGCCCAGGTCGACGACGTTCCGGGTGTACGGCCCGAGGGGGTGGCTGCGGGCGAGCGCGGTGGCCAGGACGAAGACCAGGGCGGTGAGCAGTCCGGCGCCGGCGGGGGCGAGCAGCAGCGGGTTCCGGGCCGCGCGGAGTCCCCGTACTCCGTCCCGGGCAGGGGTGGGCGCGGGCGGGGCGGCGGGTGGCACGGGTCCTCCAGAGAGCGCACGGCTCGTCGATCACCCGCGGCGAACGCACGGCGGGACGAACCCATTACTCCCGGTTGGAGCGTCTCGGAGTGGATCACCGGGCGATGTCCGGGCAGCGCCCGGGTGAACACCCGGTGTCATCGGCCGGAGGCGTACCGGCGTCGGATGCGTACCGGCGTCGGAGGCGTACCGCGTCGGACGGAGCCCGGGCGAGGGGCGCTCGGCCGGGTGACCGGGTGACCGGGTGACGGGTCCGACGGACGCCGCAGGCCTCCGGTCACCGCCCGACCGGTTCCTCAGGCCGGGGTCACCGGCAGTACGTCCGGGGACAGCGCCGCCGCGCGGGCGCTCGCGCTCGTCATCCGCCGGCGGTGGTGGCGCCGGCACAGCACCTCGTACCCGACGACCTCCGCGGCGGTGTTCACATCGCCGACGACGACCTGCTCGCCCTCGACGACCATGTGGCCGTCGACGGTCCGGGCGTTGTGGGTGGCGCGGGCGCCGCACCAGCACAGCGCCTCCACCTGGAGCTGCTCGATCCGGTCGGCGAGCTCGATCAGCCGCTGCGAGCCGGGGAAGAGCTTGGTCCGGAAGTCGGTGGTGATGCCGAAGGCGTACACGTCGAGCCCGAGGTCGTCGACGATCCTCGCGAGCTGGTCGATCTGGACCGGCGCGAGGAACTGCGCCTCGTCGACGATCACGTAGTCGGCCTTGCCGCCCTGGGAGAGCTGGTCGACGAGGTACGCGTACAGGTCCATGCCGTCCGGCGCCTCGACGGCCTCGGTCACCAGGCCGAGCCGCGAGGACAGCTTCCCGGCGCCCGCCCGGTCGTCACGGGTGAAGATCACGCCCTGGAGTCCGCGCGCGTCGCGGTTGTGCGCGATCTGGAGCGCCAGCGTGCTCTTTCCGCAGTCCATCGTTCCGGAGAAGAACACCAGCTCGGGCATGACGGGTCGCAGACCTTTCGGGTCGGAGGGGAGGGACGGGAACCGGAGGAACGGGAACCGGAGGAACGGAGGGTCAGGACCGGACTTCGAGCAGAGGCACGAACTGCTCGGCGGGGGTCATCGAACCGTGCATGCCGGTCATCCGGGTCTCCAGCGGCTCGCCGACGGACGCGACGAGGGCCACGTCGTCGTGGGCCGCGGCGACGACGTCGCCGATCCGCCCGTACACCCGCTCGTCGACCGTGTCGCCGAACCAGCCGAGGGCGATGGCCTCGTCGCGGCCAGCCACCCAGAACTGTTCGCCGAGGACCTCGCGCCAGCAGGTGAGGACGTCGGCCTCGGCTCCGGGGACGGCGTAGACGTGCCGGGCGCGGCCCTCGCCGCCGAGGAGGGCGACGCCGGCGCGCAGCTCCCAGTCCTCGTCGACGTCGATCCGGTGCTCCTCGTCGAAGGGCACGTCGACCATGCCGTGGTCGGCGGTGACGTACAGCGCCGAGCGGGCGGGCAGCTGCTCGGCGAGCCGCTGGACCAGCCGGTCGACGAGCATGAGCTGACCGCGCCAGGCGTCGGAGTCGAGGCCGAAGCGGTGCCCGGCGCCGTCGAGTTCGCTGTAGTACGTGTAGACCAGCGAGCGGTCGCCGCCCGCCAGCTGCTCGGCGGCGAGGTCCATGCGCTCCTCGCCGGAGAGGCGGCCGTGGAAGGTGCCGCCGCTGAGCGCGATCTGGGTGAGCGGGGTCTGCTCGAAGATCGGGGAGGACACCTGCGCGGTGTGGATCCCGGCCGCGTGGGCCTGCTGGAAGACCGTCGGGTACGGCTGCCAGGCCTTCGGCGGGGTCCAGGGCCGCCACTTGAGCTGGTTCATCAGCTCGCCGGTCTCGGGGTTGCGCACCGTGTAGCCGCCGAGGCCGTGGGTCCCGGGGGCGCGGCCGGTGCCGACGGAGGCGAGCGAGGTCGCGGTGGTGGCGGGGAAGCCGGCGGTGAGGGGCCGGCCGGTGCCGCCGCGCGAGGAGCCGAGCAGCGAGGTCAGGTACGGGGCCTCGTCCGGGTGGGCCTTGATCTGCTCCCAGCCGAGCCCGTCGACGAGGAAGACACAGACGCGGTCGGCCGGGGTCAGCTCGGCGATCCGCGCCTCGTGCCCGGGCACGCCCTGGCCCGCGACGAGGGTGGGCAGCAGGTCGGCGAGGGAGCCGGAGCCGTACTCGGGCAGCGGGGCGGACCCGGGCGCGAGCGGAACCGGATCGTCCGGCCAGCCGTGGGCGACGGAGGTCGGCTGCGCCATCAGCGGCCGGCCGTCGGCGCGGTGTCGGCGGTGGCCTCGGAGAGCGCCTGGGCGAAGGTGAGGGTCTGCCGGACGGTGTCCGGGCCGTCCCCGGCCTCGCTGACGCGCAGGCTGAGGTCGTCCGCGGTGGCGTTGCCGGTGTAGCCGTGGTCGGCGTCGCAGTTCGGGTCGCCGCAGGCGGCGGGCTCCAGGTCGATCCGGGAGACGGCGCCCCAGCCGATGGTCAGGACGACCTCGCGGGGCACGGAGCCCGGGGTGTACGACTCCGGGTTGGCGACGACCCGGCTGACCACGACCGAGGAGATCCGGTCCAGCTTCACGGACTCGGTGGACGTCGTGGCGTACGGGCTCGGCGAGCTGTTGTCGGCCGCCTGCTCGTCGGTGTGGCTGACGATGAAACGGCTCGGGGTCAGCACGAGGACGGTGACGTGGCGCCGGACCTCGTTGGCGTCGAAGGTGGTCTCCTGGTGGACCACGTACGACGCCACGTCCTCGCCGCCGACGGCGGCCTCCACCGCCTCGGACACGAGGGCCGGGTAGTAGCCGCTGCGCTCGATCGCCGCGCGCAGCCCCTGGGTCGTCGTACCGCTCTTCACCATGGACTCCATCCTACGGGGCCGCGCGGCCCCTCCGGCCCTTCAGTAGCTGGGCAGGCGGCGGGGGCCGAGGTCGGTGGTGGGCGCGGGTGGGGCGAGGCGGACCGCGGCGCCGAGGACGGAGACGCCGGAGGGGGCGACGACGGCCGGTTCGAGCGCGACGGAGACGATCTCCGGATGGTCGTCGACCAGGCGGGAGACCCGGAGCAGCAGCTCCTCCAGGGCGGGGGTGTCGACGGGGGCGGAGCCGCGCCAGCCGAAGAGCAGCGGGGCGGTGCGGATGGAGCGGACCAGCTCGGCGGCGTCCCGGTCGGTGGCCGGGACGAGGCGGTGGGCGGTGTCGCCGAGGAGTTCGGAGGCGGCGCCCGAGAGCCCGAAGGAGAGCACGGCGCCCACGGCGGGGTCGATCGCGGCGCGGATGACGGTGTCCACGCCGCGGGGCGCCATCGCCTGGACGACCGGCTGGAGCTCCTCGGGCTTGCCGAGGGCCTCGGTCAGCTCGGCGAAGGCGGTGCGCAGCTGCTGCTCGGTCGCCAGGTCGAGCCGGACGCCGCCGAGGTCGGGGCGGTGGCGCAGGTGGGGGGCGGTGGTCTTGAGCGCCACCGGGTAGCCGAGCCGGGCGGCGGCCGCGACGGCCGCGTCGGGTCCGGGCGCGGGCAGGGTGGGGCGCAGCGCGATGCCGTACCGGCCGAGCAGTTCGGCGGTCTCGTCGGCGGTGAGGGTGACGCCCCGGGACTCCTGTCCGGCGCCGCGCTCGCCGAGCACGCGGTCGATGAGCGCGGCGGCGCCGGCCTCGTCGATGGAGTCGTACTCCGGTACGCGGCCCGGGTCGGCGGCCTGCCGCCGCCATTGCGCGTACCGAACGGCCTCGGCGAGGGCCCGGACGGCCCGCTCGGCGGCGGGGTAGGCGGGGATGTTCCGGACGGGGGCGGCGGCCTGGTCCGCGACCTCGGGTGCGCCCTGCTCCGCCGGCGCGCCCTGTAGTGCCGGTGCGTCCTGTGCCGCCCGCGGGCCCTGCGGCGGCGGTGCGTCCTGTGCCGCCCGCGTGTCCCGCGCCTGCTGTGCGCTCTGTGTGTCCTGTGCGCTCTGTGCGTCCTGTGCCTGCCGCGTCTCCGGTGGTGCGGGCGCGGCCGTGCGGCGGGGGCGGGCCGGGGCGGGGCGGGTGCTGGTGGCGGCGGAGAGGGCCTCGGCGAGGCCGCCCATCTCGACGTGGACGACGACGACCGGCTTGGCGGCGCCCGCGGCCCCGCCGCCGGCGACGGCCTCGCGGAGGGAGGCGGCCAGGACCTCGGTGGTGCCCTCGATGCCGACCCAGGGGATCGCGGTGACGACGACCGCGTCGCAGGAGTCGTCGGCGAGCGCGGCGGCGAGCGCGTCCCGGAAGTCGGCCGGGGTGGCGCCGGTCGTCAGGTCGAGGGGCCGCTGCGGGCGCAGGCCCTCGGTGAGGCAGGCGTCGTACGCGAGGAGGCCGAGGGACTCGGAGTTGCCGAGGATCGCGACGCGCGGGCCCGCGGGCAGCGGCTGTCCGGCGAGCAGCACCCCGGCGTCGACGAGCTCGGTGACGGTGTCGACGCGGATGACGCCGGCCTGGCGCAGCAGCGCGGAGACGGTGGCGTGCGGGATGCGGCTGACGGGGACGCGGTGGCCGGGCGGGGCGCTGCCGCTGTGCCGGGCGCCCTTGACGACGACGACCGGCTTGACGGCGGCGGTGCGGCGGGCGAGCCGGGCGAACTTGCGGGGGTTGCCGAGGGACTCCAGGTAGAGGAGGACGACGTCGGTCGCGGGGTCGTCGTACCAGTGCTGGAGGACGTCGTTGCCGGAGACGTCCGCGCGGTTCCCGGCGGAGATGAAGGAGGAGAGGCCGGCGCCGCGCCGGTGCAGCCGGGCGAGGAGCGCGACGCCGATGGCGCCGGACTGGGTGAAGAGGCCGATGCGGCCGGCGGCGGGCAGCTCGGGGGCGAGGGAGGCGTTGAGCCGCACGTCCTCGGCGGTGTCGATGATGCCGAAGGCGTTGGGGCCGATGATCCGCATGCCGTACGAGCGGGCCTGGCGGACCAGGGCCCGCTGCCGCTCGCGGCCTTCGGCGCCGCCGCTCTCGGCGTAGCCGGCGGAGAGGACGACGAGTCCGCGCACCCCGTGCTCGCCGCAGTCGGCGACGACCTCGGGGACCCGCTCGGCGGGGACGGCGACGACCGCGAGGTCGACGGGGGCTCCGATGGCGGCGACGGAGGGGAAGGCGGGCACCCCGTCGAGTTCGGCCTCCGCGTCCGCGCCGAGCGCGGGGTTGACCGCGTACACCTGCCCGGTGAAGCCGCCCGCGAGCACGTTGCGCAGCACGGTCCTGCCGACCCCGCCGGGGGTCCGGCCGGCGCCGACGACGGCGACCGACCGGGGGGCGAGGAGCCGCTGGACGGAGCGGGCCTCGGCGCGCTGTTCGCGGGCGCGCTGGACGGCGAGGGAGCGGTCGGTCGGTTCGAGGTCGAGGTGGAGGCGGACGGAGCCGTCCTCGAAGCTGCGCTTCTGGGTGTAGCCGGCGTCCGTGAACACCTTGATCATCTTGGTGTTGGCGGGGAGCACCTCGGCGGCGAAGCGGCGGATGCCGCGCTCGCGGGCGACGGCCGCGATGTGTTCGAGGAGGGCGGAGGCGACGCCGCGGCCCTGGTGGGCGTCCTGGACGAGGAAGGCGACCTCGGCCTCGTCGGCGGGGAAGGAGGCGGGGCGGCCGAGGTCGTTGATCCGGTCGTAGCGGACGGTGGCGATGAACTCGCCGCCGACGGTGGCGGCGAGGCCGACCCGGTCGACGAAGTCGTGGTGGGTGAAGCGGTGGACGTCCTTGGCGGAGAGCCGGGGGTAGGGGGCGAAGAAGCGGTAGTACTTCGACTCGTCCGAGACCTGCTCGTAGAAGCTGACGAGCCGGTCGGCGTCGTCGGCGGTGATGGGTCGGATGCGCGCGGTGCCGCCGTCCCTGAGCACGACGTCGGCCTCCCAGTGGTCGGGGTAGGCGTGCCCCTCCGGCTCCGGGCGGCCGGCCGCCGCCCCGCCCGCGACCCCGGCCTCGGTACCGCCTCCGGCCCCGCCCGGTCCGTCCGTCTGCTCCGACGCGCTGCGCATGGGCAAAGCCTACGGCCGGGGTCCGGCACCGGCACCGTCCGCGCGCCCACTCCCTGGCGGTACACGGCTCGCGCGGCCTCCCGGCCCCGTGCAAGGTAGGAGGGCCGAACGTCGCACGGATGCGGGACCTCGGTCGGCAGGAGCACGCCGCAACCCGTGAGAGACTGGTCTAGACAACCGCTGAAGACCTGAAGGGCAACACCATGGCTGAGCGCCGCGTCAACGTCGGCTGGGCCGAGGGCCTGCACGCCCGCCCCGCCTCCATCTTCGTCCGTGCCGCCACGGCCTCCGGTGTCCCCGTGACCATCGCCAAGGCCGACGGCAACCCGGTCAACGCGGCGTCGATGCTCGCGGTCCTCGGCCTGGGCGCGCAGGGCGGCGAGGAGATCGTGCTCGCCTCGGAGGCCGAGGGTGCGGAGGCCGCGCTCGAGCGCCTCGCCAAGCTCGTCGCCGAGGGCCTCGACGAGCTCCCCGAGACGGTCTGACCCGGCGGGTCGATCCACAGCTCTCCCCGACGGCCGTGTCCCCGGAATTTTCCGGCGGATGCGGCCGTCCGGCATTTCCGGGGTCGGGGAATTAGCTATTCGGAGAGTTTCCGGGCAGCCCGAAAGAGGCCCTGGAATTGCTATTCTTTGTATACGGCGTCCGTGTTAATTCCGGACGCTCGCCGTGTTGACGGCATGTTGCGAAACCCTCACACGGCCCCGCTCGGGCCTTTTCAGCCGGTGCAGCGGAAGCGTGTGCTCGGCGTGCTGCGCGGTGAGTGCGCGGGCCCGTTCGGCGTCCCCGCGGGCGATGGCGTCGACGATCGCCCCGTGTTCGGCCCAGGCCTCGACGGGCCGGTCCGGCTGGTCCACCACGTACATCCAGGCGATCTTGTGGCGCAGCTGGGTGAGGAGCGCGGCGAGCGCCGGGGAGCCCGAGGCCTGGGCGAGCGTCTCGTGGAACCAGCCGCCGAGCGCCCGCAGGTCCTCGCCCTGCCCCCGGCGGGCCCGCTCCTGCCCCAGCCTGACCAGGCCCCGCAGCACCTTGAGGTGGGCGTCGGTGCGCCGCTGGGCGGCCCGGGCCGCCCCGAGCGGTTCGAGCAGCGCCCTGACGTCGAGGAGGTCGGCGGCCTCCTGGTCGGTGGGCTCGGCGACATGGGCGCCCGCGTGCCGGCGGCTGACGACGAAGCCCTCGGACTCCAGGGTGCGCAGCGCCTCGCGGACCGGGACGCGGGAGACGCCGTAACGGCGGGCGAGCTGTTCCTCGGTCAGCCGGCTGCCGCGCTCGAAGATCCCCGAGACGATGTCGTCCCGGATCGCCGTGCATACCGATTGCGCGGGAACCCGCATGTCCGACCTCCGTATTCGCTCCGCGCGCACCGAATTCGAGCAGCGCCGTTCACGCGACTCTATTGCAGGGCGCGGGAAATTCCGATGCCCCCTCGGAATTCGTCCGGTTCGCGGTGGAATCCCTCCGGATCCGGAGCACCGCACCCGCTCGCCGGGGCGCGAAAAGGCCCCGGCTCGTGGGAGCCGGGGCCTTTCGGTGCAGCGGGGGCGCGGGACGTCAGAGGCTGACGCCGCGGGCGCGGAGGTACGCGACGGGGTTGATGTCGGAGCCGTACTCGGCGGTGGTCCGGGCCTCGAAGTGGAGGTGCGGGCCGGTGGAGTTGCCGGTCGAGCCGGAGACGCCTATCTGCTGGCCGGGCTCGACGCTCTGGCCGACATAGACGCCGATGGACGACAGGTGGCCGTACTGGGTGTACGTGCCGTCGTTCATCCGGATCACGATGTTGTTGCCGTACGCGCCGCCCCAGCCGGCCTCGACGACGGTGCCGGAGCCGACGGAGACGACCGAGCTGCCGTAGGAGGCGTGGAAGTCGACGCCGGAGTGGCTGCCGGAGGACCAGAGCGAGCCGCCGGTCTTGTAGCCGGTGGAGACGTACGAGCCGGCGACCGGGAGGTTGAAGGAGGCGAGCCGGCGGCGCTCGGCCTCACGGGCGGCGCGCTCCTTGGCCTCGCGGATCTCCTGGGCGCGGGCCTCGGCCTTGCGCTTCGCCTCGGCGCGCGCCTTGGCCCGGGCCTCGGCCTCGGTGGCCTCCCGCTCCTGGGCGGCGGCCTGCGCGTTGACCTGGTCGGCGATGGACTCGTCGGCGATCACCCGGGTGAGGCCGGTGTCCTCGGGGGAACGGTCGTCCGTGTCGGCGGCGAGCGCCGGGGAGGCCAGGGTGCCGACGACGCCGGTGGTCGCGAGGGCGGCCACGCCGGCGATGCCGGCGCTGCGGCGAGCCAGTCGGCTCGCACCACGATGCTTCCCGGTGGCACGGGTGAACGCCAAGACGGTTCCTTTCCTTCCTTCTCGCCTACCGGGTTAGCTGACGGGTTCGGAGCAGGAAGGTCTCCTACGGACCCCTCCGCGTGGCGAAGGCGTCCGATTCACCCCAGGGACTGCGTGGGTCCCCGGCTCCCCAGGCTCGCGCCTGACGGGGACTCGGCGATGTCTGTCCGGTTGCCGCGGGTGCGGCGCGTGCGTCGGGTCGGACAGACGGATCGACGCTAGGCCGGACGGATGTCGATCGCCAAACAGACACGCTCATTTGTAAGACATGCCACAGGGCATACGATCATCTTTGACGCCGTAACGGACAAAGCGGAGGTCTCCGGCGCTTCTACGCACCGGAGACCTCCGCCCGGGGTTGACGACCGGTCAACTCACCGTGGGCCTACTCACCCGGAGTCAACTCACCATGGGTCGGCTCACCCCGAGGTCGGCTCCCCACGAGGTCGGCTCCCCACGAGGTCGGCTCACCACGAGGTCGGCTCACCCCGGGATCAGCTCACCACCGTCACCTCGCCGATGCCGAGGGCCCGCACGGGCTCCTCGATCTGCGACGCGTCGCCCACCAGGACCGTGACGAGCCGGTCCACCGGGAAGGCGCTGACGACGGCGGCCGTGGCCTCGACCGTGCCGGTCTCGGCGAGCCGCGCGTACAGCCGGGCCTGGTAGTCGTCCGGGAGGTGCTGCTCGACCTGGTCGGAGAGGGTCGCGGCGACCGACGCGGCCGTCTCGTACTTGAGCGGGGCCACGCCCACCAGGTTCTGCACCGCCACGTCCCGCTCGGCGTCGGTCAGACCGCCCTCCGCCAGGGTGCGGAGCACCTGCCACAGGTCGCCGAGGGCCGGACCGGTGTTGGGGGTGTCGACCGAGCCGCTGATCGCGAGCATCGAGGCGCCGTGCCCCTCGCCGTCCGAGCGGAGCACCTGCCCGAAGGCGCGCACGCCGTACGTGTACCCCTTCTCCTCGCGCAGGACGGCGTCCAGACGGGACGTCAGGGTGCCGCCGAGGCAGTAGACGCCGAGGACCTGCGCGGCCCACACGGAGTCGTGGCGGTCCGGGCCGATCCGGCCGATCAGCAGCTGGGTCTGGACCGCCCCGGGGCGGTCGACGATGACGACCCGTCCGGTGTCGTCGGCGGTGATCGGCGCCATCGGGCGCGGCGCGGCCGGCTTGCCGCTCCAGCCGCCCAGGGTCTCGGCGAGCACCTTGTCGAGGTCGACGCCGGTGAGGTCGCCGACGACGACCGCGGTGGCGGCGGCGGGCCGCAGGTGCGCGTCGTAGAAGGCGCGGACGGCGGCGGCGTCGATGGCCTTCACCGTCTCCTCGGTGCCCTGGCGGGGCCGGGACATCCGGGTCGCGGCCGGGAAGAGCTCCTTGTAGAGCTGCTTCGCGGCACGGCGGCTCGGGTTGGCCGCCTCGTGCGGGATCTCGTCGAGCCGGTTGTCCACCAGGCGCTTGACCTCGTCCGGGTCGAAGGCCGGGGAGATCAGCGCCTCGGCGACCAGCCCGAGCGCCTTGGGGAGCCGGGAGACCGGGACCTCCAGGGAGACCCGGACGCCGGGGTGGTCCGCGTGGGCGTCGAGCGTGGCGCCGCAGCGCTCCAGCTCGGCCGCGAACTCCTCGGCGGCCCGCTCGGTGGTCCCCTCGGAGAGGGCGCGCGCCATGATCGTGGCGACGCCGTCGAGGCCCTCGGGCTCGGCGTCCAGCGGCGCGTCGAGGAAGATCTCGACGGCCACGACCTGCTGGCCGGGGCGGTGGCAGCGGAGCACCGTCAGGCCGTTGTCGAGCGCGCCGCGCTCGGGGGCCGGGAAGGCCCACGGCCTGGCCGTGCCGGCCTTCGGCTGCGGGTGGAACTCCATGCTCGTCAGGGACGTGGCGGCGTCGGTCACCGGTCCGCTCCTTCCTCGTCGTCGCCGTCGGCGCTGTCGGCGCTGTCGTCGGTGGACACCGGCTCGTAGACCAGCACCGCGCGGTTGTCGGGGCGCAGCCGGGCCGCGGCCACCTCGCGCACCTCGTCGGCGGTGACGGCGAGGACGCGGTCGACCGCGGTCAGGGCGAGCTGCGGGTCGCCGAACAGCACGGCGAAGCGGCACAGTTCGTCGGCGCGGCCGGCCACCGTGCCGAGCCGGTCGAGCCATTCGCGCTCCAGCTGGGCCTGGGCGCGCTCCATCTCCTCGGCGGTCGGGCCCTCGGCCGCGAAGCGGGCGAGCTCCTCGTCGACGGCCGCCTCGATGGCGGGGACCTCGACGCCGCCGGAGGTCTTGACGTCCAGCCAGCCGAGCGAGGGGGCGCCGGCGAGCCGCAGCAGGCCGAAGCCGGCGGCGACCGCGGTGCGGTCGCGGCGGACCAGGCGGTTGTGCAGCCGGGAGGACTCGCCGCCGCCGAGCACGGTGAGGGCGAGGTCGGCCGCGTCGCACGCGCGCGTGCCGTCCTCCGGCAGCCGGTAGGCGGCCATCAGGGCGCGGGCCGGGACGTCCTCGACGACGACCTCGCGCAGCTGCCCGCCCATGACGTCCGGCAGGGCGCCGTCGCGCGGGGCGGGCTTGCCGTCGTGGCCGGGGATGGAGCCGAAGTACTTCTCGACCCAGGCGAGCGTCTGCTCCGGGTCGATGTCGCCGACCACCGACAGGACCGCGTTGTTGGGCGCGTAGTACGTGCGGAAGAAGGTCCGCGCGTCCTCCAGGGTGGCCGCGTCCAGGTCCGCCATCGAACCGATGGGGGTGTGGTGGTACGGGTGGCCCTCCGGGTACGCGAGCGCGGTGAGCCGCTCGAAGGCGGTGCCGTACGGCACGTTGTCGTACCGCTGGCGGCGCTCGTTCTTCACGACGTCGCGCTGGTTCTCCATCGACTCGTCGTCGAGGGCGGCGAGCAGCGAGCCCATCCGGTCCGCCTCCAGCCAGAGCGCGAGCTCCAGCTGGTGGGTGGGCATCGTCTCGAAGTAGTTGGTGCGCTCGAAGCTGGTCGTGCCGTTGAGCGAGCCGCCGGCGCCCTGGACGAGTTCGAAGTGGCCGTTGCCGTGCACCTGCTTCGAGCCCTGGAACATCAGGTGCTCGAAGAGGTGGGCGAGGCCCGTGCGGCCCTCGACCTCGTGGCGCGAACCGACGTCGTACCAGAGACAGACCGCGGCGACCGGGGTCAGGTGGTCCTCGGAGAGGACCACCCGCAGGCCGTTCGCCAGGCGGTGCTCGGTCGCTGTCAGGCCGCCGGAGCCGGCCTCGGCCGTGGCCGTGTGACCCATGGGCATGTACATCCCTTCGATCGCGATCTGGAAAAGTCCTGCCACTGTATGCAAGCGCGCCGACACCTGGCGAAGTTCCCGGAGTCCTCCGATGTCCCTCGTCCGGGTCGCGGTCCGCGTTGTCGGTGGCACGGTCCACAATGGTCCGCGTCAGATCAAGCTTTGTCGGAGAAGGAGCCGCAGCCGCGATGGCCCGCCGCAGCACGAAGACACCGCCGCCGGACGACGCGTACGAGGAGAGGATCCTCGACATCGACGTCGTCGACGAGATGCAGGGCTCCTTCCTCGAGTACGCCTACTCGGTCATCTACTCGCGCGCCCTGCCCGACGCCCGCGACGGCATGAAGCCGGTCCAGCGGCGCATCGTCTACCAGATGAACGAGATGGGCCTGCGCCCCGACCGCGGGTTCGTCAAGTGCGCCCGCGTGGTCGGCGAGGTGATGGGCAAGCTGCACCCGCACGGCGACGCCTCGATCTACGACGCCATGGTGCGCATGGCGCAGCCCTTCTCCATGCGCGTGCCGCTGGTCGACGGCCACGGCAACTTCGGCTCGCTGGGCAACGACGACCCGCCGGCCGCCATGCGGTACACCGAGTCGCGGATGGCCCCGGCCGCCCTGCTGATGACCGAGTCCATCGACGAGGACACGGTCGACTTCGCGCCCAACTACGACGGCCAGGAGCGGGAGCCGGTCGCGCTCCCCGCCGCGTATCCGAACCTGCTGGTGAACGGCGCCTCGGGCATCGCGGTCGGCATGGCCACCAACATGCCTCCGCACAACCTCGGCGAGGTCGTCGCGGCCGCCCGCCACCTGATCCGCTACCCGAACGCGGACCTGGACGCGCTGATGCGCTTCGTCCCCGGCCCCGACCTGCCGACCGGCGGCCGGATCGTCGGCCTGAACGGCATCCGGGACGCGTACGAGACGGGCCGCGGCACCTTCAAGATCCGCGCCACCACCTCGGTGGAGACGGTGACGGCCCGCCGCAAGGGCATCGTCGTCACCGAACTGCCCTTCACGGTCGGCCCCGAGAAGGTCATCTCCAAGATCAAGGACCTGGTCGGCTCGAAGAAGCTCCAGGGCATCGCCGACGTCAAGGACCTCACCGACCGGGCGCACGGCCTGCGCCTGGTCATCGAGATCAAGAACGGCTTCGTGCCCGAGGCCGTCCTGGAGCAGCTCTACAAGCTGACGCCGATGGAGGAGTCCTTCGGCATCAACAACGTGGCCCTGGTGGACGGTCAGCCGCTCACCCTGGGCCTGAAGGAGCTCCTGGAGGTCTACCTCGACCACCGCTTCGAGGTCGTCCGCCGCCGCTCCGAGTACCGCCGCGGCAGGAAGCGCGACCGGCTCCACCTGGTCGAGGGCCTGCTCGTCGCCCTCCTCGACATCGACGAGGTCATCCGGCTCATCCGGGAGAGCGAGAACTCCGCGCAGGCCAAGGAGCGCCTGATGGAGCGCTTCTCGCTGAGCGAGGTCCAGACCCAGTACATCCTGGACACCCCGCTGCGCCGGCTCACCAAGTTCGACCGCCTGGAGCTGGAGACCGAGCGCGACCGGCTCACCGGCGAGATCGACGAGCTGACCGGGATCCTGGACTCCGACTCCGAGCTGCGCAAGCTGGTCTCGGCCGAGCTGGCCGCGGTCGCGAAGAAGTTCGCCACCGACCGGCGCACGGTCCTCCTGGAGTCGGCGGGCGCCCCGGTGGCGGCCGTGCCGCTGGAGGTCGCGGACGACCCGTGCCGGGTGCTGCTCTCCTCGACCGGCCTGCTGGCCCGGACGGTCTCGGCGGAGCTGCCGCCGGCCGACCCGGACGCCAAGCGGACCAAGCACGACGTGATCGTCTCGTCCGTCGCGGCCACCCAGCGCGGCGACGTGGGCGCGGTGACCTCGACGGGCCGCCTGCTGCGCATCGCCGTCATCGACCTGCCCCAGCTGCCCGACACGGTCGCGGCGCCGACCCTGGCGGGCGGGGCGCCGCTGAGCGAGTTCCTGTCGCTGGAGGCGGACGAGACGGTGGTCTGCCTGACCACCCTGGACGAGGCCTCCCCCGGTCTGGCGCTCGGCACCCTCCAGGGCGTGGTCAAGCGGGTGGTGCCCGACTATCCGGCGAACAAGGACGAGCTGGAGGTCATCACCCTCAAGGACGGCGACCGGATCGTCGGTGCGACCGAGCTGCGGACGGGCGAGGAGGACCTGGTCTTCATCACCTCGGACGCGCAGCTGCTGCGCTACCCGGCCTCCCAGGTGCGGCCGCAGGGCCGCCCGGCCGGCGGCATGGCGGGCATCAAGCTGGCGGCCGGCGCCGAGGTGCTGTCCTTCGCCGCGGTGGACCCGGCGGCGGACGCGGCCGTCTTCACGGTGGCGGGCTCGACCGGCACCCTGGACGGCTCCGCCGCGACCTCGGCGAAGCTGACCCCCTTCGACCAGTACCCGCGCAAGGGCCGGGCGACCGGCGGCGTGCGCTGCCAGCGCTTCCTGAAGGGCGAGGACACCCTGCTCCTGGCCTGGGCGGGCGCCCTGCCGGCCCGCGCCGCGCAGAAGAACGGCACACCGGTCGAGCTGCCGGAGGCGGACCCGCGGCGCGACGGCTCCGGCACCCCGCTGCCGCAGCCGGTCGACGTGGTGGCGGGCCCGGCGAGCTAACCGCCCGGTCAGGCCCTGGTACAGGCGAAGCCCCCCGCTCCCGACGGAGCGGGGGGCTTCGCCGTGCCCGGGGCCGGAAGAGGTCGGGCACAGGGCCGGGTCAGGTGCGGGCGGTGCCGGGGGCGTACAGCGTCTCGACCCCGGCGACGATCAGCCGCAGCCCCTCCTCGAAGCGCTCGTCGTAGCCGGCGAAGATCTCGGCGCCGGCCGCGGCGGCCAGGGGGTAGTCGGCGAGGCGCCGGGCGCGCTCCTCGATGTCGAAGCCCTCCCGGGGCTCGCCGGGCTGGGACTCGGTGCCCTGCTCCTCGGTGACGAAGCCGAGCGTGTACATGTACGCCGTCGTGCTGGCCCGCACCGCCTCGCGCAGCGAGAACCCGGCGTCGACGAGGGCGCCGAGCTGGCGCTCCAGGTCCTGGGCGTGGTCGGTGCCGGTGAAGCGGGCGCCGCTGTAGACCTTGGCGCCGTCCCGGTAGCGCAGCAGTCCGGCGCGCAGCCCCCGGTTGGCGGTGAGCATGAGCTCCTGCCAGCTCTGCCCGGCGGCCGGCCGGGCGTCCGGGGCGGCGACCATCCGCCGGTACATGACGGTCGCCATCTCGTCGAGCAGGGCCTGCTTGTTCTTGAAGTGCCAGTACAGGGCCGGGGCCTGGACGTGGAGCTCCTGGGCGATCGCGCGGAGCGTGAGCCCGTCCAGGCCGCGCTCGTTCAGCAGCCGCAGGGCGGTCTCCGCCACCTGGCCGGGTTCCAGCTTGCTCGTCTTCTTGGTCGCCACACCGTCACGGTATCCCCTTGACTCCTTAACGTCGTTAAGGTCATCCTTGACGCAACGGCATTTAACGACGTTAAGGAACGGAGGCGGTCACCCATGGCAGCGGACGGGCACAGCCACAGGGACACGGACGTCGTCATCGCGGGAGCGGGCCCGACGGGGCTGGTGCTCGCCCTCGACCTCGCCCGCCGGGGCGTCCGGGCGCTCCTCCTGGAGCGGGCCGGCGGACTCTTCCCCGGCTCGCGCGGCAAGGGGCTCCAGCCCCGCAGCCAGGAGGTCCTGGACGACCTCGGCGTGCTGCCCGGGGTGCTGGCGGCGGGGGGCCCGTACCCCCGGATGCTGGCCTGGGAGGGCACCGAGCGGCGCGGCGAGTGGGACATGGTCGAGCGCTCCGAGCCCACCGAGCAGGTGCCGTACGCGAACACGCTGCTGATCCCGCAGTCCCGCACCCAGGAGCTGCTGCACGCCCGCCTGACCGAGCTCGGCGGCGCCGTCCGGTTCGGCGCCGAGCTGTCCGGGTTCGACCAGGACGAGGACGGCGTGACGGTGGGTCTGGCCGGCGGCGGGACGATCAGGGCCGGCTGTCTGGTCGGCGCCGACGGCGGCCGCTCCACCGTCCGCAGGGCCCTCGGCATCGGGATGTCCGGCGAGACCGTCGATCCGCGCCCGATGCTCGTCGCCGATGTGCGGATCGCCGCCGGCGCGGTGGCCGACCGGGACCACTGGCACGTCTGGCGGGCTCCGGACGGCGGGGTGGCGCTCTGCCCCCTGCCGGGCGGCGACGGCCTCTTCCAGCTCGCCGCCACCTTCGAGGACGCCGCCGCCGGCGTGGACACCACCCCGGAAGGCGTCCGTGCCCTCCTCACCGCCCGCACACCGCTGACGGCGGACGAGATCACGGACGTGCCGTGGGCCTCGGACTACCGCGCCCGGGCCGCCCTGGCGGACCGCTTCCGGGAAGGCCGCGTCTTCCTGGCGGGCGACGCGGCCCACATCCACTCCCCCGCCGGCGGCCAGGGCCTCAACACCGGCGTCCAGGACGCGTACAACCTCGGCTGGAAACTCGCCCAGGTGCTGCTCCACGGCGCGCCGGCCGCGCTCCTCGACTCGTACGAGGCGGAGCGCCGCCCGGTGGCGGCGGAGGTCCTCGGCCTCAGCACCCGCCTCCACAGGGCGACCGCAGACGGCGAGGCCACCCGGCGGGGCAAGGAGGTCCAGCAGCTCGGCCTCGGCTACCGGGACTCGGCACTCTCGGTGGACACCCGCCCGAAGGCACCCGGGGACACCCTGCGCGCGGGCGACCGCGCCCCGGACGGCCCGTACCACGGGGCCCGCCTCTTCGACCTCTTCCGGGGCCCGCACTTCACCCTGCTGACGATCGGCGCCACCGCGGCGCCGCCGTACCTCCCGCCGTCCGTCCGCACGGCCGGACTGGCGGCCTGCGCCCCGTACGGCCCCGGCGTCTTCCTCATCCGCCCGGACGGCTACGTGGGCTGGGCCGGCACCCACGCCGACCCGACCCTCGGCACCTACCTGACGACGGTCGGCCTGACACCGGCGGAGGTGACGGCGGGCTAGGCCGTCTCTTCCGCGGGCGGCTCGTCCCCCTGGGGGACGTACCGCAGGACGCCCCACATGCTGTGCTCGTCCGGGGTGTCCCCCGGCCCGTCCTGCTCGCAGGCGGCGAGTTCCTTGCGCAGGGCGGCCGCGTCGACGCCCGCGCCGATCAGGACGAGCTGCGAGAGCCGCTCCTCCCCGGCCGGCCAGGGTTCCGGGTAGAACCGCAGGAAGCGGCCGACGGCGTGCACCAGATAGCGGTGCTCGGGGTCGGCGACGCCGAAGTCCACGAAGCCCTTGAGGCGGTACAGCCCCTCGGGACGCGAGTCGAGGAAGGTCATCAGCCGCCGCGGATGCAGCGGCGCGGCGGTGGCCAGGGAGACGGTGTCGTAGGCGGCGTGCGGGTGCGCGTGGCCGTCCTCGTCGGCGTAGAGGACGTCCTCGATCGACATCTGCCCGACGATCTCGTCCTCCGGGACGACCCGGTCGAAGAGCAGCTCGGGATCGATCCGGCCGTGCGCCGCCTCGACCACCGCGGCCCGCCCCGCGAGCCCGGCCACGGTCTCCCGGACCGCGCTCAGCTCCTCCCCGGACACCCGGTCGGCCTTGTTGACCACGACCAGGTCGGCGAGGGCGAGGTGGCGGTCGGTCTCGGGGTGCCGCTCCCGCGTGGCGGCGAACTCCGCGGCGTCGACGACCTCGACGAGGCCGCCGTACACGACCCGCCGGTTCTCGCTGGCGAGCACCATCCGCACCAGCTCCTGCGGCTCGGCCAGCCCGCTCGCCTCGATCACGATCACGTCCAGGCGCAGCTCGGGCCGGGTCAGCACCTCCAGGTACTCGTCCAGCTCGCTCGCGTCCACGGCGCAGCACAGACACCCGTTTCCCAGGGAGACCGTCGACCCCACCTGCCCGGCGACGGTCATCGCGTCGATACCGATGTCCCCGAAGTCATTGACCATGACCCCGATCCGGGTCCCCCGCGCACCCCGCAGCAGCTGGTTGAGGAGCGTGGTCTTCCCGGCCCCGAGAAACCCGGCGAGAACGACGACGGGAATCTGCTGCGCACCCACGAAACGGACCTTTCACTGAACGACGCCGGACACGGCCCGGCACGGAACCCGGCGCGGGCCCCCGGACCGGCCCCCAGGATAGGCAGCCCTCCTCCCGCCCCCACCCCGCACACGCGAACCTCCCCACCCCCCACCCGCGGCATTTCCGGTCGCGCGGGCCGTCCCCGTACCGTTTCGGGCATGACCAGCACCGCTTCGTTCCCCTCCGCGCGGTCGGCCGTGCGCCGGCGGCGCCGGCTCGGATGGCCGCGGCGGGTGTTCTCGCAGGTGCTGCTGATGCAGCTGGCCGTCGCGACCGGCGTGACCGTGCTGGCCACCGGCCTCTTCCTGGCCCCGCTGAGCGCCCAGCTCGACGACCAGGCCATGCGGCGGGCCCTCGCCATCGCCGAGACCATGGCCTCCACGCGTACCGCCGCGGACCTGGCCGGCGGGCCGCCGTCGGCGACCGGCCCGGTGCAGCGCGAGGCCGAGCGGATCCGGGCCGCGACCGGCGCCGAGTACGTCGTCGTCATGGACACCCGGGGCGTGCGCTGGTCGCACACCGACCCGGCCCAGATCGGCCGGACCGTCTCCACCGACCCGAGCGAGGTGCTCGCGGGCCGTGAGGTGATGGAGATCGACAGCGGCACCCTCGGCCGCTCGGCGCGCGGCAAGGCGCCGCTGCTCGACGCCGACGGCGGGATCGTCGGCGCCGTCTCCGTCGGCATCGAGTACGACAGCGTCCGCGACCGGCTCCTCTCCGCCATCCCCGGCCTCCTGGCCTACGCGGGCGGCGCGCTCGCGGCCGGCGCCCTGGCGGCGTACCTGATCTCCCGGCGGATCCAGCGCCAGACCCGTGACCTGGCCTTCTCCGACATCTCGGCGCTGCTCGCCGAGCGCGAGGCGATGCTGCACGGCATCCGCGAGGGCGTGGTGGCGCTGGACCGGAAGGGCTCCGTACGGCTCCTCAACGACGAGGCGCAGCGACTGCTCGGGCTCGGCCCCGAGGCCGCCGGGCAGCCGCTCGACGCGCTCCTCGGCCCGGGCCGCACGGCGGACGTGCTGACCGGCCGGGCGACCGGCGCCGACCTCGTGACCGTCCAGGGGCACCGCGTGCTCATCGCCAACCGGATGCCCACGGACGACGGCGGCGCCGTGGCGACCCTGCGCGACCGCACCGAGCTGGAACGGCTCGGCCGGGAGCTTGACTCCACCCGCGGCCTGATCGACGCCCTGCGGGCCCAGGACCACGAACACGCCAACCGGCTGCACACCCTCCTCGGACTGCTCGAACTGGAGCTGTACGAGGAGGCCGCCGACTTCGTCACCGAGGTCGTCGGGGTCCACCGGGCGACCGCCGAGCAGGTGACCGAGAAGGTCCACGACCCACTGCTCGCGGCGCTCCTCGTCGGCAAGGCGACGGTCGCCGCCGAACGGGGCGTCTCCCTGCGGATCGCCCCGGACTCGCTGCTCCCCGACCGTCTGGTCGACCCTCGTGAACTGGTCACCGTCGTCGGCAACCTCGTCGACAACGCCCTGGACGCCGCCGCCGGCACCGAGGACGCCCGGGTCGAGGTGGCGCTGCGCGCCGAGGGCCGGACGGTCGTCCTGCGGGTCGCCGACAGCGGCCCCGGCGTCCCCGAGGACCGCCGGGAGCTGATCTTCACCGAGGGCTGGACCACCAAGGAACCGCCCTCGCACGGCCGGCGGGGCCTCGGCCTCGCCCTCGTGCGCCGCCTCGCCGAGCGCCGCGGCGGCTCCGCGCGGGTGGCTGCGGCCGAGACCGGCGGCGCGCGGTTCACGGTGGTCCTCCCGGACGCCCTCACCGAACGGTCCCAGGACCTCACGGCCCCGGACAGCCCGGCAGAGGCCCCGCCCGCGCCCCAGGAGGTGACCCGATGATCGACGTGCTCGTCGTCGACGACGATGTCCACGTGGCGCGGGTGAACGCCGCGTACGTGACCAAGCTGCCCGGCTTCCGCGTCGCGGCCACCGCCCACTCCACCGCCGAGGCGCTGGACGTCCTCGACGGGCACCCCGTGGACCTGGTCCTCCTGGACCACTACCTCCCCGACGAGAACGGCCTCGCCGCCATCCGCGAGCTGCGGGCCCGGGGCCACCAGTGCGACGTGATCATGGTGACGGCCGCCAGGGACGTGGCGACCGTGCAGGCGGCGATGCGGCACGGCGCCCTCCAGTACCTGGTCAAGCCGTTCAATTTCGCCGGGCTGCGGTCCAAGCTGGAGGCGTACGCCACGCTCCGCCGCACCCTGGAGAGCGGCGGCGAGGCGGAGCAGGCCGAGGTCGACCGGATCTTCGGCACCCTCGCGGCCGGCTCCGTCACCCCCGACCTGCCCAAGGGGCACTCCCCGACGACGGCCGAGCTGGTCCGCCAGGCGCTGCTCGCCGCCGGCGGACCGCTCTCCACCCAGGAACTCGCCGAGCGGACCGGCGTCAGCCGCCAGACCGCCCAGCGCTACCTCAAGCTCCTCGAACGGACCGGGCGCGTCCGGCTCTCCCTCCGGTACGGCGAGACCGGCCGCCCCGAGCACCGCTACACCTGGGTCTCCTCCCCCTGACCAACCGCCGTTCCCCGCTCCGTCAGGCCGCCCCGGCCCCCGTCAGCGCCCGCACCTCGGTCTCCGCGTGCCGGGCCTCGTCGGGCGGTTCGGCGGAGGTGACGGTGCCGAGCCAGCCGGCGAGGAAACCGAGCGGGATGGAGACCAGGCCCGGGTTCTGGAGCGGGAAGAGCCGGAAGTCGACACCGGGGAAGAGCGCCTCCGGGCTGCCGGAGACGACCGGCGAGAACAGCACCAGGAGCACCGCGGGCACGAGTCCGCCGTAGACGGACCAGACCGCGCCCCGGGTGGTGAAGCGGCGCCAGAAGAGCGAGTACAGCAGCACCGGCAGGTTGGCCGAGGCGGCGACCGCGAAGGCGAGGCCGACGAGGAAGGCGACGTTGAGGTCGCTGGCGAGCAGCCCGAGGCCGATCGCGACAGCACCGATGACCGCGGCGGCCACCCGCGCCACCGCGACCTCGCTGTACTGCCGCCGGCCCGGCCGGCGCAGCGAGGCGTAGAGGTCATGGGCGACGGAGGCCGAGGAGGCCAGGGTGATCCCGGCGACGACGGCGAGGATGGTCGCGAAGGCGACGGCCGCGACGACCGCGAAGAGCACCGTGCCGCCGGTGGAGCCCGCTCCCCCGCCGAGGTCGAGCGCGAGCAGCGGGACGGCCGTGTTCCCGGAGGCGTTGGAGGCGCGGACCTCGGCGGAGCCGATGAGGGCGGCGGCGCCGAAGCCGAGGACGATCGTCATCAGGTAGAAGCCGCCGATGAGCCCGATGGACCAGACGACGGAGCGACGGGCGGCCCGCGCGGTGGGCACGGTGTAGAAGCGGGACAGGATGTGCGGCAGTCCGGCGGTGCCGAGGACGAGCGCGAGGCCGAGGCTGATGAAGTCGAGCCGGGCGGTCCAGTCGCCGCCGTACTTCAGTCCCGGTCCGAGGAAGGCGCTGCCGTGCCCGCTGCGTTCGGCGGCGGTGCTGAGCAGGCTGTTCACGTCGCCGTGGAAGCGGACGAGGACGAGGACGGTGAGCGCGACGGTGCCCGCCATCAGCAGCACGGCCTTGACGATCTGGATCCAGGTGGTGGCCCGCATCCCGCCGAGCGACACGTAGACGACCATCAGCGCGCCGACGCCGATGACGGTCCAGGTGCGCGCCGCCTCGCCGGTGCCGCCGAGGAGGAGCGCGACCAGGCTGCCGGCGCCGACCATCTGGGCCACCAGGTAGAGCACCGAGACGGCGACGGAGGAGGTGCCGGCCGCGATCCGTACGGGCCGTTCGGCCATCCGCGCGGCGACGACGTCGGCGAGGGTGAACCGGCCGCAGTTGCGGACGAGTTCGGCGACGAGGAGGAGCACCACCAGCCAGGCGACGAGGAAGCCGACCGAGTAGAGCATGCCGTCGTAGCCGTAGAGCGCGATGAGGCCGGAGATGCCGAGGAAGGAGGCCGCCGACATGTAGTCGCCGGCGATGGCGAATCCGTTCTCCATCGGCGAGAAGAGCCGGCCGCCGGCGTAGAACTCCTCGGCCGAGCCGTGCCGGTCGCGGCTCACCCAGGTCGTGATGGCGAGCGTCACGGCGACGAAGACGCTGAAGAGGACCAGGGCGAGGGTCTGGTGGTCTCCGGTCACCACTGCCCGGCTCCCCTCGTCATCTCCTGGGTGTCCCAGCGCAGTTCGAGCGCGGCCCGGTCCCGGCGCAGCCGCGCGTGCCGCGCGTAGGCCCAGGTGAGGAGGAAGGTGGTGAGGAACTGTCCGAGTCCGGCGACCATCGCCACGTTGACCGCGCCCGCCACCGGGCGGGCCATCAGACCCGGGGCGGCGGTGGCGGCGACGACGTAGGCGAGGTACCAGAGCAGGAAGGCGAGGGTCGCGGGGAAGGCGAAGCGGCGGTAGCGGCGCCGTACCTCCTGGAAGGCGGGGCTGCGCTGGACCTCCAGGTAGACCCCGGCCGCCCCGGGCGCGCCGTGCGCGGCCTCGTCGTACCGCCGGCGCGGTAGCCCCGGCGGGATCCCGCCCGCCCCGTCGTCCCGCGCCCCCGCGCGCTCCTGCTCGTCCAGCTGCTCCACCGGTCAACTCTCCTTGTCAGCGAACCGTTTCGGCCGCGTGCCCAAGGATGGACAGAGTGGGCAGATCCCGGACTCTTCTCCCTCCGCTCTTCACCCCATCAGGTGACTCTTCGGCCCGACGACTGACCGGACCGGGCCGATATGCGTATGGACGCCGAACGGCCCGGACCCCGTGGGACGGGGACCGGGCCGGTGCGGCGGAGCGGGGCGGTACGGCTCAGGCGTCGATGCGCGAGCGGTCGAGCGTCGCCGCCGAGCTGGTGATGAACTCCTTGCGGGGCGCCACGTCGTTGCCCATCAGCAGGTCGAAGACCGTCTCCGCCGCGTCCAGGTCGCCGATGTTGATCCGGCGCAGGGTGCGGTGGCGCGGGTCCATCGTGGTCTCCGCGAGCTGGTCGGCGTCCATCTCGCCGAGACCCTTGTAGCGCTGGATGGAGTCCTTGTAGCGGACCCCCTTGCGCTGGAACTCCAGGAGCGTCTGCCGCAGCTCGTTGTCGGAGTACGTGTACACGTACTTGTCCTGGCCCTTCTTGGGCTGGACCAGCTCGATCCGGTGGAGCGGCGGCACGGCCGCGAAGACCCGCCCCGCCTCGACCATGGGCCGCATGTAGCGCTGGAAGAGGGTCAGCAGGAGAGTCCGGATGTGCGAGCCGTCGACGTCGGCGTCGGTCATCATGATGACCTTGCCGTAGCGGGCCGCGTCGATGTCGAAGGTGCGGCCCGAGCCGGCCCCTATGACCTGGATGATCGCGCCGCACTCGGCGTTCTTCAGCATGTCCGAGACGGACGACTTCTGGACGTTGAGGATCTTGCCGCGGATCGGCAGCAGCGCCTGGAACTCGCTGTTGCGGGCGAGCTTGGCCGTGCCGAGCGCGGAGTCTCCCTCGACGATGAAGAGCTCGCTGCGCTCCACGTCGTCGCTGCGGCAGTCGGCCAGCTTGGCCGGCAGCGAGGAGGACTCCAGGGCGGTCTTCCGGCGCTGCGCCTCCTTGTGCTGGCGGGCGGCGATCCGGGTACGGGCCGCGGCGACGGCCTTCTCCAGGACGGCCCGGGCCTGCGCCTTGGCGTCCCGCTTGGTGGAGGTCAGGAAGGCCTTGAGCTCGCGGGCGACGACGGTGGCCACGATCCGGCGGGCCGCCGAGGTGCCGAGGACCTCCTTGGTCTGGCCCTCGAACTGCGGCTCGGCGAGCCGGACCGTGACGACGGCGGTCATGCCCTCCAGGGCGTCGTCCTTGACGATGTCGTCCTCGGCGACGCGCAGCAGCTTCGCCGAGCGCAGCACCTCGTTGACGGTCTTCGTGATGGCCTGCTCGAAGCCGGAGACGTGGGTGCCGCCCTTCGGGGTGGCGATGATGTTCACGAAGGACCGGACCGTGGTGTCGTACCCGGTGCCCCAGCGCAGCGCGACGTCCACGCCGAGCTCGCGGGTGACCTCGGTGGGGGTCATGTGGCCGCGGTCGTCCAGGACGGGGACGGTCTCCTTGAAAGTGCCCTGACCGGTGAGGCGCAGCACGTCGCAGACGGCCTTGTCCTGCGCGAGGTACTCGCAGAACTCGCTGATGCCGCCGTCGAAGCGGAAGACTTCCTCGCTCTTGCCGATCCCCTCCAGGTCCCGCTCGTCGCGGACGACGATGGTGAGGCCGGGCACGAGGAATGCGGTCTGGCGGGCGCGCTGGTGCAGCGTCTCCAGGGCGAGCTTGGCGTCCTTGAGGAAGATCTGGCGGTCGGCCCAGTAGCGGACGCGGGTGCCGGTGCGGGTCTTGGGCACCCGCTTGCCCTTGATCAGCCCGCTCGACGGGTCGAAGGGGCTGTCGGGGCCCTGCTCGGTGAAGATGCCGGGGACGCCGCGCCGGAAGCTGATCGCGTGCGTGGCGCCGTTCCGGTCGACCTCGACGTCGAGGCGGGCCGAGAGGGCGTTGACCACGGAGGCGCCGACGCCGTGCAGACCGCCGGAGGCCGCGTACGAGCCGCCGCCGAACTTTCCGCCGGCGTGCAGCTTGGTCATGACGACCTCGACGCCGGAGAGACCGGTCTTGGGCTCGACGTCGACGGGGATGCCGCGGCCGTTGTCCCGGACCTCGACCGAGCCGTCGTCGTGGAGGATGACGTCGATGTGGTCGCAGTAGCCGCCCAGGGCCTCGTCGACCGAGTTGTCGATGATCTCCCAGAGGCAGTGCATCAGGCCACGGCTGTCCGTGGACCCGATGTACATTCCGGGGCGCTTGCGGACCGCTTCGAGCCCTTCGAGGACGAGCAGGTGCCGCGCGGTGTAGTTGGAACCGTCACGGTCTGCGGTCAGCAGCGCACTGGACGGCACGGACGTTTCGGCGGTCACGCGGTTCGCTCCTCGCTGAATTTGAAATCTTGCCCGATGGGGTGAGTACCGGCGTCGCTCACCGCTCAGAGGGTACCGATGCCTGGTGGGGCCGCTGAAACGCCACCCACTCGGTTTCCTCATGCTAGTCCAGACTCGCATAGACGTTCGATCCCTCGAAGGGGTGACGCGAACATCACGTTCCCTTCCAGGCATGAACCATCTAGGCTCCGGGCACGTCCTCATGAACAACCGGCAACCCCGCCGGGAGGACGACCGACACACCACAGCAACGCGAAACCCGTAGAGCGACGCAATACGGCTCATTCGCCGCCAACCGGCAGCAAACAGCCACCTTGGGAAAAAGTTTCAAGGAAAAGCCACGAGCGGGAACGTTTTCGGCCTGGTTGGATGTTGACCCTGGTACGACAGCTCGTCGAGCTAGAGAAGAGGCGACGTGACTACTGTTCTGACCCCCGCGAGCCCCCTGACGGCCGCTGACCGCTGCGACCGCTGCGGCGCCCAGGCTTACCTGCGTGTCGTCCTGGCCAGCGGAGGTGACTTGCTCTTCTGCGCCCACCACGGTCGCAAGTTCGAGCCGGAACTCAAGAAGATCGCCGTTGAGATACAGGATGAGACGGACCGGCTGACCGACGTGCCGGCCCGCACGGTGGGCGACGAGCACTGACGCCGCGCATCCACGACGAGCTCAGGGCCGGCCCCTAGACGGCCGGACGACGGGCGGCCATCCCCTGGACCAGGGGATGGCCGCCCGTTCTCGTACCCCCACGGGCCCGGGAGACCCCCGCGGGCCCCGGTCAGGCCCCCACCCGTGCCCTCAGAGCCGCTCGGGCAGCACCGCGGACACCCGCGTGTAGACCCCGGGATTCTCGGCCTGTCCGCAGCCACTGCCCCAGGACACCAGGCCCACCAGCACCCCCCGCGCCACCAGCGGCCCGCCGCTGTCGCCCTGGCAGGCGTCCCGGCCACCCCGGGGATCCCCGGCGCAGAGCATCGTCTCCTTGCGGTACGAGACGCCTCCGAAGCGGCCCGGGTACGCCTGCTCGCACGCCCCGTCCGGGAGCACCTGGACGTGCGCGGAGCGCAGCGAGGTGGCGTAGCTGCCGTTGCCGCTGGTGTCGCCCCAGCCGTACACCTCGGCCGCCGTGCCCGGGTTCTCGGCCGCGTCCCCCGGTGCCGCCACCTTGATGACGTAGGAGCTCGGCAGGGACTCGGCGAGGGTGAGCACGGCGAGGTCGCCGGAGTTGGTCGTCGGGTCGTAGTCGGGGTTCACCCAGGTGTCCGAGATCCGCACCTCCTGCCCGCCCTGCCCGCGCAGCGCCGCCCGGCCGGCGATCACCGACAGGTCCCGCAGCTGCCAGGGGGCGCCGCCGAGCGCCTCCCGGCTGAGGCAGTGGGCGGCGGTGAGGACCTTGGTGGGCGCGACGACGACGCCACCGCAGAACTGGCCCGCGCGCGTACCTCCGAACCGGTCACGGCTGGACAGCGCCACCACCCAGGGCGCGTCGGTGATCTCGGTCGGACTGCCGCCCACCACGACGCTGTCGGCGGCGGCCGGGGCCGCGCCGGCCACCGCTCCGGTCACCGCAGTGATCGCACCCAGGGCACCCGTCAACGCTCGGGCGAAGGGACCACGCATGGAGCCTCCTGACTCTCCGCTGATATCCGTTCACCCAGCGTCCGGCACGGAGGGGTCCGCTGCACCCGCGAACGGCCGAAGGGCCCGGCCCCCGAGCGGGGAACCGGACCCTTCGTCCGCTGCCGTGTACCTCGGACCGATCAGTCGAGGTAGTCCCGGAGGACCTGCGAGCGCGACGGGTGCCGCAGCTTCGACATCGTCTTCGACTCGATCTGGCGGATCCGCTCACGGGTCACGCCGTAGACCTTGCCGATCTCGTCGAGCGTCTTCGGCTGGCCGTCGGTGAGGCCGAAGCGCATGGAGACCACGCCGGCCTCACGCTCGGAGAGCGTGTCGAGGACGGAGTGCAGCTGCTCCTGGAGGAGCGTGAAGCTGACCGCGTCGGCCGGCACGACCGCCTCGGAGTCCTCGATGAGGTCACCGAACTCGCTGTCGCCGTCCTCACCCAGGGGGGTGTGGAGGGAGATCGGCTCGCGGCCGTACTTCTGGACCTCGATGACCTTCTCGGGGGTCATGTCGAGCTCCTTGGCCAGCTCCTCCGGGGTGGGCTCGCGGCCCAGGTCCTGGAGCATCTGGCGCTGGACGCGCGCGAGCTTGTTGATGACCTCGACCATGTGCACCGGGATACGGATGGTGCGGGCCTGGTCGGCCATGGCGCGGGTGATCGCCTGACGGATCCACCAGGTGGCGTACGTGGAGAACTTGTAGCCCTTGGTGTAGTCGAACTTCTCGACCGCGCGGATCAGACCGAGGTTGCCCTCCTGGATCAGGTCCAGGAAGAGCATGCCGCGGCCGGTGTAGCGCTTGGCCAGCGAGACCACCAGACGGAGGTTGGCCTCCAGGAGGTGGTTCTTGGCGCGGCGGCCGTCCTCGGCGATGATCTCCAGCTCGCGCTTGAGCTTCGGGGCGATCTTGTCCGAGTTGGCGAGCTTGTCCTCGGCGAAGAGACCGGCCTCGATGCGCTTGGCGAGCTCGACCTCCTGCTCGGCGTTGAGGAGGGGGACCTTGCCGATCTGCTTCAGGTAGTCCTTGACCGGGTCCGCGGTGGCACCGGCGACGGCGACCTGCTGGGCGGGAGCGTCGTCCTCGTCCTCGTCGGACAGGACGAAGCCCTTGGTCTCGCCCTCGGTCTCCTCCTCGTCCTTGCCCGGCGCGACGTCCTCGAGCAGCTCCTCGCCCTCGATCAGTTCGTCGTCGGACTTCTTGGACGCGGTCTTCTTGGCCGCCGTCTTCTTGGCGACGGTCTTCTTGGCCGCCGTCTTCTTGACGGCGGTCTTCTTCGCGGCCGCCTTCTTGGCGGGCGACGCGGCCTCGTCGGCCGGGTCGGCGCTCTCGGCCGCGGGGGCCGCCGAGCCGGTGGCGACGGTGGTCCTCGTCACCGTCGCCGCCCTCGCGGTGACGGTGGTCTTGGCGGCGGTGCGCTTGGCCGGGCTCTTCGCTGCTGCGCTCTTGCGGGCGCGCTTCGGCGACTCCGCTGCACTGACCATCAGCGTCACACCCTCTTCCTCGAGGATCTGATTGAGGCTGCGCAGAACATTCTTCCACTGGGTTGGCGGAATCTGGTCAGCCTCGAAGGCCCGACGCACGTCATCGCCGGCGATCTGCCCATCAGCCTTTCCCCGCTCGATGAGCGCCATCACAGACTCGGACTCGGCGATCTCCGGCGGGAGCGTACGGGATGTGCTGGCCGACACGAACAACCTCTCGGAACGATGGAAACGGCTTCCGGCCCCGCCCGAAGATCGAGCCGGAGCCGACGACCGTCGACGGGGAATGTGCCGACGGCGCGGGCTGGACCGGGGAACTGCACAGCGCCTGCACCGGCTGCTGTATTCCTTCCTCGGCTGTCACCTCTTAGGTCATCGCACGGCTCGGAGGAGTGTTACGCCCAATCTTCGTGTCCCGAGTCACACCGCATCCGCGACCAAAGGGGCGAACAGTTATCAAGCGTACATTCGGCGCTGCCGACACCCTGGCGCGGTCCGGGGAACCCTGACGGGCTCCCGGACCGCGCTCGGGCCCGGCGGCACTCCTCGTGCACGCGCCCGTGCGCTTCCTGCCACGGTCCGCGGGTCAGTGTTCGCGGGGGGCGGGAACGACGCGGGGCTCCACCTCGGGGTGGACCGTGAGCAGTTGGCGCATGGCGGTCTCGGCGCCCGCGGCGTCCCCGGCGGCGAGGGCGTCGACGATCCGGCCGTGGTGCGTCAGGCAGGTCTCGCTGGGGCGGTCACAGGCCGTGACGGGCCCGCCGGAGACCTGGAGGGCGGCGGCGACGATGCCGGAGAGGTGCTCCAGCATGCGGTTGCCGGCGAGCTGGATGAGCAGGGAGTGGAACTCGGTGTCGGCGCGGGAGAAGGTGATGCCGTCGCCCTGCGCGTACGCGTGCCCCATGATCTGGACCATGTCGGCGAGGCGCTGCTGCACGTCCTCGCGGCCGTGGCCGGCGGCGAGGCGGGCGGCGAGCGGCTCGATGGTCCAGCGCAGCTCGTTGAGCTCGCGCCGCTGGTCGTCGCGCTGCGGGCCGAAGGCGCGCCACTCGATGATGTCGGGGTCGAGCAGGTTCCAGTCGCTGACCGGGCGGACCCGGGTGCCGACGTTGGGGCGGGCGCTGACGAGGCCCTTGGCCTCCAGGACGCGGAGCGACTCGCGCACGACGGTGCGCGAGACCTCGAAGCGCTGGCCGATCTCCTCGGGGACGAGGGGCCTGTCCGCGCCGAGGTCGCCGGAGACGATCATCTGGCCGAGCTGCTGGACGAGCTGGCCGTGCAGTCCGCGGCCCCGGCTGCCGGCGGTGCGGCGGCCGACGCGGCCGAGATCCGTGTCCACCCCCTCCCAGGAGGGCGGGCCCACGCGGTCGGCGGCGGGCGCCTCCGCGTAGGGGTAGCGGTCGAGATCGCCCGTGGCGCCGAGGCCGGAGTCGACGGAGCGGGCGGCGGTCATCATCGTGTGCGCAAGGGTACTCACGCATCCTTTGTCGGCGTGGCCTCCGTGGCCCTTGAGGTCTTTGGTGAAAAGCACACGAAAGGGTGATCGGCACCCCCTACACAATTGACGATCATTCGGGCATAAACGGCATTTCGCAAGGGAGTTGCCGTCCAAGCGGAAGGCATCGATCCGCAAATGATCACCAACGGGCCTGCCGGCGAAGCCCCGTGAGCACATAGGCGCAGAGAAGGACCGTCAACGTGAGCGCGAGGGCCACTCCGGCGGGCTGCGCCACCACCTCGAGCGTCCTGGAGATCCACCGGTCGAGCGGCGGCGCCCACCGGGGCCCGGCGAACTCGCCCAGCCGGGCCGGGAGTCCCGCGACGGACCGGACCGCGGGGCCGCTCATCACCTGCCGCAGCAGCGGGACGAAGGCGACCGGGACGAAGAGCACGGCGGCCACCCCGGCCGCGGCGGCCCGGAACACCCCGGCCCCCAGCACCCCCGCCCACGCGCAGCCGACCGAGAGCCCCAGCCAACTCGCCACCATGGAGGCCCAGTTGTCGGGTGCGGCAATCAAGTCCGGGCCGTAGAAGAGGCGGAGCGCCGCCAGATCGGCCCCCGCCACCAGCACGCCGAGGAACAGGGCCACGGCCGCCGATACGGCGAGCTTGGCGAGGAGCAGCGCCAGCCGGCGCGGCACGGCGCCACGGCCCGCGGCGAGCGCGGGGTAGCGGTACTCCTCCCCGAAGGCGAGTGCGCCGATCAGGCCCGCGGCGAGCGCGGCGGGCGGCAGCGGCAGGAGCTCGGGCCAGGCGGTGAGTGCCGCCGGGAGCGGGGTGCCGCCGCCCCGGCCGAGCAGCACGGCCAGCACGGCCGACACCGCCAGGGCGCCGGCGAGGATCAGCCCCGTGGACGGTACGCCGGCGATCCGGCGCAGCTCGTAGCGGAGCGGCCGCAGCGGGGAACGCACCGGCCGGCGCGCACCGGGAAGCGGCGCGGGCGCGCCCTCGGCCGGGCGCTCCACGGGCCCGGCCGCGACCGGACCGGGGCCGCCGTCACCCGTCTCCTCCACGAGCCGGTGGACCGGGACGCCCAGCCGGAACGCGGTGTCGCCCACCTGCGCGCAGTCTCCGCCGTACACCAGGAGGAGGGTGCCGTCCTCCGTGTCGACCTCGACCGGGCGGCGCGCGGCCCGGGCCTCCTGGGTCACCGCGGCGGCGAGCCGGGCGGCGTGCGGGGTGCGGACGGCGACCCTCGGCCGCAGCCGGGTGCGGGCGAAGTCGCCCGCCTCCTGGGCGGCGACGAGGCGGCCGCCGTCGAGGGCGACGACGTGGTCGGCGTTGCGGGCCGCGTCCTTGGGGTCCCTGGTGGTGTAGAGGACGGTGCCGCCGGCCTCCGCGTGCGCGCGCAGCAGTTCGTGCAGCCGGAGCCGCTCCGCCGGAGACAGCCCTGCTCCCGGAGCGTCCAGGAGCAGGGTGTGCGGCTCCCCCAACAGTGCGGCGGCCAGGGCGAGTCTGCGGTCGGCCCCGCGCGGCAGGGTGCCGAGCCGCGCCCCCTCCAGTCCGCCGAGGCCCACGTCGCGGATCACGGCGTCGGCCCGGGCGACGGGAACCCCCGCACCCGCGGCGAGCATCCGCAACTGCCCCCGGACGGTACGGGACGGATGGCCGGGCACATCGCCGAGGGCGACGCCGACCTCGCGCGCCGGCTGGGCGATCCGGCGCAGCGGCCGCCCCCGGAAGTAGGTGAGTCCGCGCCCCGGGTCGAGTTCGAGGAGCAGGCGCAGGGCGGTGGTCTTGCCGGAGCCCGGGGGGCCGACGAGGGCGGTCACGGCCCCGGCCGGGGCCTCGAAGGTCAGATCGTCCACGGCGGGCGGGCGGTCGCGGCGGGGGGCACTGGTCAGTCCGATGGCCTGGAGCATCGCTTCTCTCGCGGTAGGAGTCACCGCTCCGCGGCAGGGCGGTGCTATCGCAGCAAGATAACGTTAGATTTCGGACTTTTCCCGCAGGGTTGCCGCCCCGGGGGCGGCGGAGGCAGGGCTCCTCAGACCTCGGGGCGCAGCATCGGCGGGTTGAGCAGGGTCGCTCCGCCGGCCCTGAACAGCTGGGCGGGGCGCCCTCCCTGACGGGTCGTGGTTCCTCCGGTCGGGACGAGGAAGCCGGGGGTGCCGGTGACCTTGCGGTGGAAGTTGCGGGGGTCGAGCGTGACGCCCCAGACCGCCTCGTACACCCGGCGCAGCTCGCCGACGGTGAACTCCGGCGGACAGAACGCCGTGGCGAGCGAGGAGTACTCGATCTTCGAGCGGGCCCGCTCCACCCCGTCGGAGAGGATCTGGGTGTGGTCGAAGGCCAGCGCGTCCGGGGAATCGGGGTCGGCGGCCCACGCCTGGGCGAGCAGTTTCTCCACGGGTGCCCAGCGCGCGCTGTTGGCGTCGCCCCCGGGCCGGGGGGCGGGCAGGTCCGGGGCGAGCGCGAGATGGGCGACACTCACCACCCGCATCCGCGGGTCGCGCCCGGGCGCTCCGTAGGTCGCGAGCTGCTCCAGGTGCGCGCCGTTGTCCGGCACCGGCGACGGCGCCGACGGATCGTGGGCGCGCAGCCCGGTCTCCTCGGCCAGCTCGCGCGCGGCGGCGGCGCCGAGGTCCTCGTCGTCACGGACGAAGCCTCCCGGCAGCGCCCATCTCCCCTGGAAGGGCTCCTCTCCTCTGCGGACGACCAGGGTGCACAGCGCGTGGCTCCGCACGGTGAGGACGACCAGGTCGACGGTGACAGCGAAGGGCGGGAAGGCCGACGGGTCGTAGGGCATGCCGCGATCATAGTCGTCCTTTTGACGATAAACACGCGTCGTGCGCGCTCCGCCTTCGACCTCCTCCCCCGGCCGGGAGGGCTTTCGCGTCCCCGTGTCCGGCATGGTCACACCCCCAGTTGCAGGGACTCGGCGGCCTCCTCGACCATACCGAGCCCGAGACGGCTGACCCGCACGGCGAAGGGTTCCCCGGCGACGACGAGCCCGGAGAGCCGGAGCGCTCCGAGGGGTGCGGAGGCCATGGGGTGCACGGCGACCGTCCGTGAGGGGGCGTCGGGTCGGATCCCGGCCAGGGCGGCGAGCGCGTGGACCGCTCCGGCGGCGGCGACGGCCGCGGGCCGGCAGGCTGCCGGGTGCGGCACGGGGCGCGTCCCCGTGGTGCGCTGCTCGCCCGCGTACATCTCGGGCAGCCGGTGGCCGAAGAGCTCGGCGGCGTCGAGGAGACCGCGGAGCAGGGACACGGCCTCCTTCTCGTATCCGACGGCGGCCAGTCCGGCGACGGCGACGGCCGTCTCGTGGACGCGGACGGCTCCGGCCCGGTGTCCGAAGGGGTTGTGGCCGGGTTCCTTGGCACCCAGGCTGCGCAGCCCCCAGCCGGAGTCGAGCGCGGGGGTGCCGAGCAGCCGCGCGAGCTGTTCGGTCTCCGTCCGGTCGAGCAGCCCCTGGGCGTACCGGCCGCCGTCGAGGAGCCCGGTGTCGAGGAGGTGGGCGGCCCACCCGCCGAGCTGGGGCCAGGTGCGGCCCTCCGCCGACCGGGCGGCGGCGGGTCGGCCGCCGGACAGGTCGTCGAGCCAGAACTCGGCGCGGAAGCGGGTGCGCAGCGTGCGGGCGGCGGCCCGGAGCTCCTCCCCGCCGGGCCGTCCGCAGGAGTCGAGGAGGTCGGCCCCGAGGACGGCGGCCCGGTGTGCGTGGGCCTGTGTCTCGGCCCGCCAGGGGCCGCCGGGCGCCGGGTCCGGCAGGAGCCCGTCCGTGTCGAGCCCGCGGCGCAGCCAGGCGAGGCAGCGCTCCGCCACCGGAAGGAGCTCGTCGAGCTCGGCGGCCGGGAGGCCCCACCGGCGGGCTTCGGCGAGTACGACGGGGAAGGCGAGGGTGGCCTCGACGCCGGTGCAGCGGGGTGGGAGGTGCGGTCCCGCGTCCCGCAGCGGGCCGGGGATGCGCCCGGACTCGGTGCCGCCGGCGACCTGGGTGCGGCCGAGGGCGCGCAGGGTGGCGGCGGCGAGCCGGGTGCCGAGCGGCAGGGCCATGCGGGCCGCCCAGAGGGCCTCCGCGGTGACGGACCCGCACCGCCACGGGACGCCGGCCGCGAGATGGACGTCGGCGGGGTGGGCGGGGTCGCGCTGGAGGAGGGCCCGCAGGTCCTCGACGGAGGCGCGGAGCAGCGCGCCCGTCCGGTGGTCGTCGCCCTCCGCCTGGACGTCGGGGAGCAGCTGCCCGCCGGGGCGGGCGCCCCCGGCGGGCGCGGCGACGCCGGGGGTCCGCTCGGCCTGGACACGGAGGCGGAGGGTGGTGGCGGTGCCGGGGGCGAGGTCGGTTTCCCAGCGGAGGACCCCGGCCGCCGCCAGGGCGTCCGTCGGCGGGGGGTCGGCGGTGACGGCCACGGAGCGGCCGTCGGGGGCGGTCCAGCGGAGTCCGGTGCCGTGGACGCTGGGCCTGAGTTCGGGGCGGGGCCGGCCGGACGCGATCGCGCCCAGCTCCGCGAGATCCGTGCCCAGAGCGACCTCCACCGGGACACGGACGGGGCGTGGTACCGCGCTGCGGAGGGTGATCCGCTCGGTTCCGTCGGCGCCTCGGGAGCGCTCGACGGTGACGCCGGGGTCGGGGCCGGTGTCACCGGGGACGCGGAGGGCCCCGACGAAGACGGCCCGGTCGGCGGCGGCGAGCCGTCCCTGGAGGGGGACGGGCTCGCGTCCGGCGACCCGCAGGACGCTGCGGGAGAGGAGCCGTCGCCCGGAGGCGTAGACGCCCTCCGGTCCGTGCCCGGTGAGCTGGCCGTGCTCGGGTGAGACGGCGAAGGCGGGCAGGGCCACGCAGAGCAGGGCGTCGTGGACCGGGGGGAGTTCTCCGGGGCGCGGCCCGTGGACGGCGGGGGTGCCGCCCACGGGCGGCTTCCGGGTGGGGTGTTCGCTCGGGTGTCCGGGGGCCGGGACAGGGCTGAGGACCATGGGAGGTGTGGCGCGCTCTCTGTGCGATCCGGACGGCCGGCGGGGTGTCGGCGGCTCGGCTCGCCCGGCTCCGCCACAGAGGTGAACGGTCCGGTGGTGCGCGGGGTCACGGTCGTCATCGGCCACTCCTCGTCCCGCGTCGCCCGCCGTGGTGCGGGGCGGGCCTTCCGGGCCGGGTCGCGGCCCGCCCGGCGGGCCGGACGCCGGGCCGCCCCCGCCCCCTCCCGCGCTCCTGCGGGGAGCCGTCGTGGACCGCTCGCGGGAGCACCGGCCTCGATCCGGCGCCGCGCACGCCCCGCGTGCGGGTCCGGGTGCGCGTCCGGGCGACGCGGGCGGGGGCCGCGTCGCTGCCGGCCGCCGCGGCGCGGTCCTCCTTCTCCTGGCGCAGACAGGCGCGCAGCGACTCGGGGTCGAGGCCTTCGTTGCACGCCTGGTGCAGCAGCCTCGCGAAGACGTACTCGGGATCGGCCTGGAGGGCGAGACCGAGGGCGACGCGTGCGGTCGGTTCGTCGCCGGTCGACCAGGCGGCCCAGCCGGCGAGGGTCAGGGGCGCGGCGGCGTACTCCTCGTAGGGGGAGACACAGCGCCTGGCGAGGACGCGCCACAGCCGCACGGCCGCGGCGCCTTCGGCTCCCTCCATCCACTCGGCGAGCCGGTCGCGGGTGGCGCGGTCCTGGAGCCCCAGGATCAGGGCCGCCGCCTCGCCGGGGTCGACGCGGGCGTCGTCGTCCGCCTCGATCGCTGCCCGGCCCCGGCGGGCGCCGTCCTCTCCGATCCGGCGCGGCGGTTCGGCGAACCTGCCGAGGAGTCGGCCGGCGAGGGCCAGGGTGGTCTCGCGGAGCTCCGCCCGGAGGTGCTCCTCCGCGCCGTCGACGACGCGGGGGACGATCGCGGCCGCGGCCGCGTCGAGGGCGGCGCGCTGCTCCGCGTCGCCGGGTGCCCCGGTGGGCCTGAAGGCGGCCTCCATCTCCCGCAGCGAACCCCGTACCCGGATGCCCGCGTAGGCGGCCGCCGCCGCCATGACCGAGGTACCGGCGAGGGCGAGCGGGGTGCCCTCCGGCGGGCAGCAGCGGGTGTCGGGGCAGCAGTACGAGAAGTGGCGGCCGTCGGAGATGCACAGCACCTCGTAGACGGGGATGTCGAGGGCTCCGCAGGCGGTCCGCAGGCGCTGGGCGAGGGGCCGCAGCCGCTCGTGGACCTGCCGCGCGGTCTCGCCCGGCTGGGGGTCCTGGCAGAGGAAGCCGACGATGCCGTCGGGTGGCGTGGTGCGCTTGGCGGACGTCTCGACGAGGCATTCGGCGAGGTGGTCCGCGGTGGAGTCCCACTCGCCCGGCGAGCGGGGAATGCCGACCCTGATCCGGCCGCCGAAGCGGCCGTTCGCCCCGTGCAGGGCGACGAGCACGACCGAGTCGGTCGGGTGGAAGCCGAGCACGAACGGCAGGGCGTCGGCGAGCTCGGAAGGGCTGCGCAGGGTGATCTGGCGGCCTCGGGTGGATGCGTTGATCTCGTGGTGGTTCGCGTTCATGGCGAGGACCGTCTCGTGATCTCCGATTTCCGACAACCCCTGTGGATAACTCCGCAGATACAGTCAGATGATCCGATATGCACTGTCCACAGATCTCCGCCTGGTTCGCCGAATGTCCGAGGCATCGGGTTGCATGGACGCATGACCCACGCAGACCGCCCGGAAGACCGCGCCGCGCTCCGCGCCACCGCCGACGCCGTACTGGCCCGACTCGTCGGGGACCCGACCGGCACGGCGAGACTCCGCGAGGACCAGTGGCGCGCCATCGAGGCGCTGGTCGCCGACCACCGCCGGGCGCTCGTGGTGCAGCGGACCGGCTGGGGCAAGTCCGCCGTCTACTTCGTCGCGACCTCCCTGCTGCGCGAGCGCGGCAGCGGGCCCACGGTCATCGTCTCCCCGCTGCTCGCCCTCATGCGCAACCAGGTGGACGCGGCGGCCAGGGCGGGCATCCGCGCCCGCACGATCAACTCGTCGAACACCGAGGAGTGGGAGAGCGTCCACGACGAGGTCGCGGCCGGCGAGGTCGACGTCCTGCTCGTCTCCCCCGAGCGGCTGAACAACCCGGACTTCCGCGACCAGGTCCTGCCGCGGCTGGCCGCCGCCACGGGTCTCCTCGTGGTGGACGAGGCGCACTGCATCTCCGACTGGGGCCACGACTTCAGACCCGACTACCGGCGGCTGCGCACCATGCTGGCCGACCTCCCGGCCGGCGTACCGGTGCTCGCCACCACCGCGACGGCGAACGCCCGGGTGACCGCGGACGTCGCCGAGCAGCTCGGCACCGGCGCGGGCACCGACGCCCTCGTCCTGCGCGGCCCCCTGGACCGCGAGTCCCTCAGCCTCGGCGTCGTCGCCCTGCCCGACGCGGCCCATCGGCTCGCCTGGCTCGCCGACCACCTCGACGAGCTGCCCGGCTCCGGGATCATCTACACGCTGACCGTCGCGGCCGCCGAGGAGGTCACCGCCTACCTCCGCCAGTGCGGCCACACGGTCGCCTCGTACACCGGGCGGACGGAGAACGCGGACCGTCAGCAGGCCGAGGACGACCTGCTGGCGAACCGCGTCAAGGCGCTGGTGGCGACCTCGGCGCTCGGCATGGGCTTCGACAAGCCGGATCTCGGCTTCGTCGTCCACCTCGGGTCGCCGTCCTCGCCGATCGCCTACTACCAGCAGGTCGGCCGTGCCGGACGAGGTGTCGAGCACGCGGAGGTGCTGCTGCTCCCCGGCAAGGAGGACGAGGCGATCTGGCAGTACTTCGCCTCCGTCGCCTTCCCGCCCGAGGAGCAGGTGCGCCGGACCCTGGACGTCCTCGCCGCAGCGGGCCGGCCGCTGTCACTGCCCGCCCTCGAGCCCCTGGTCGAGCTGCGCCGGACCCGCCTGGAGACCATGCTCAAGGTCCTCGACGTGGACGGGGCCGTCCACCGCGTCAAGGGCGGCTGGGAGAGCACCGGTCGACCCTGGGTCTACGACACCGAGCGGTACGCGTGGGTGGCCGAGCAGCGGTCGGCGGAGCAGCAGGCGATGCGCGAGTACGCCACCACGACCGGATGCCGGATGGAGTTCCTGCGGCGTCGGCTGGACGACGAGGAGGCCGCGCCCTGCGGCCGCTGCGACAACTGCGCGGGGCCCCGGTTCGACCCCAAGGTGACGGACGCGGCGCTGGACGCCGCCAAGGGCGAGCTGGGCCGCCCCGGCGTGGACGTCGAGCCCCGCCGGATGTGGCCGACGGGTCTGGCCGCCGCCGGCGTCGACCTGAAGGGCCGGATCCCGGCCGGCGAGCAGGCCTTCGGCGGCCGTGCCCTCGGACGCCTCTCGGACATCGGCTGGGGGAACAGGCTCCGGCCGCTGCTGGCCGAAACCGCGCAGGACGGCCCCGTGCCGGACGACGTGGTGCAGGCGGTGGTCCAGGTGCTCGCCGACTGGGCGAAGGGGCCCGGCGGCTGGGCCTCCGGTGCCTCCGACGCGCCGTCGCGGCCCGCCGGGGTGGTGACGGTCGCCTCGCGGCGGCGGCCCGCCCTGGTCGGCTCGCTCGGCGCCCGCATCGCCGAGATCGGCCGGATGCCCCTGCTCGGAGCGGTGGAGTACACCCCCGAGGCGGAGGATCTGCGGCTGTCGCGCACCAACAGCGCCCAGCGCGTCATCGGGCTCCACCGGGCCCTGGAGGTGCCGCCCGCGCTCGCGGAGCGGGTGGCCTCGGCGGGCGGCCCGGTGCTCCTGGTGGACGACCTGTCCGACACGGGCTGGACCCTCGCCGTGGCCGCGCGGCTGCTGCGGCGCTCGGGAGCGGAAGGAGTCTTTCCTCTGGTGCTCGCCGTCCAGGGGTGAGAAGGGTTGGGGAACGGCGAGTGAATACTGGGTAACTGGGCAGGGATATCAGTGGCATAACGGTTCATTACCGTCAGCCGCCTCAATTGCTCGTTGCCGCCCCCGCTCGGGCCACGCCAGAATTGGGGAACCGCCCCACACGGCTCGAAGCGGTCCGGAAGGACTGTGCCGTGCTGCGCCCTCACCCGACCTTGCCCGCCTCGCGGGCGCGTATCCGAAGGGAGGACCGTGACCCTCGGATTCGCTCCGTCCACCACCTCGCTCGGCTCGAACTCCGCCTCAGCGAGCCGGCTCGCCCGGATGCTGGAGCCGGCCGACTGGGCCGGGGCCGGAATTCCCTTGCTGCGCAGTCCTCGTGAGGTCGTGAGCGGACTGCACTCCCGCCATCACCCGCTGCCCACGACCGCGGTCGTGGCGGTGCTCGACCACGAGGAGCGGCTCACCGCGAGCGCCTCGTTCACGCGTCGCCCCGGCCCCGCCGACGGCTGGGAGTTCCGCAACGCGCTCCTCGCGCATCTGCGGCGGGTGGTCCCGCACGACCTCCGGCGGCGCGCACCCGTCCGGACGGCGGTGCTCGTGTACTGCCGGGACGGCGACGAGCGCTGGACGGAGGAGGACGGGGCCTGGATGTGGGGGCTCCGGGACGCCTGCACGCTCCACGGGCTGCGGTGCGGCGCGTACATCACCCTGACCAAGGCCGGCTGGCAGGTCTTCGGCGAGGGCCGGGGCGGCCGCCGGCCGAGCTCGGACTCCACGCCGCTGGCGTTGGGCGAGCCGACCGGCGAGCTCGGTCACCTCGCGCCGCGGACGGCCGGCGGGGCGGCCGAGCCGCTGCGCAGGGCGGCCGCTCGCTGAGCTCCCCGGCCGCTCCGCCGGGCCGCTTCCGGTCCGGCGGAGACGCGACCGTCAGACTCCGGCGCCGAGGAGCGCGGTGACCCGCTCCGGTTCTCCGCAGACCACGAGCAGGGCACCCGCGCGGGACCGGGCGACCGGCAGGGCGCGGGCGGCCACGTCGTCACCGCCGTTGACGGCGACGATCACCACGGGGCGGGCGGCCACCCGGTCCACCGAGGCGGCGTCCGCGAAGAACACGTCCTCGACGGTGTCCTGCTGGGCCCAGTAGGACGCCTCGCCGAAGGACAGCTCGTGCGCGGCCCACGGGTGACGTTCTCCGGTGGTGAGCACCAGGACCTCGCCGGGCGACCTGCCGCTGTCGAGCAGCATGTCGAGGGCCTCCTCGGCGGCGTCGAGGGCGCCGTCGGCCGGAGCCGGGATGAGCTGGAGCTGCGGGTTGTCGCCGCCGGAACGATTCTCCGGACGGCTCTTGGGTGCGGGCGGACCAGGCACGGGCCGCTGGGCCGGCGGCGCGGGGCGAGCCGCACCGGGACGCGGGGAGGCCGCCGAACGGGGGCCGGGTACGGGACGTGGGGTCGGCGCGGGACGGCCGGCGGCCGTGGTGGCGCTAGGACCCTGGGCGCTCTCGTGAATCTGAGGCTCCTCGGGAGGGAGAGGCATGGGTGGATGTCTATCAAATGCCGTTTCGGACGGCACCGTCGGGTGGGCGCACGGAGGCGCCCCCGGTCCGCGGGGACCGCGTCGGTGAGGTCCCGCGACCGGAAGATCAGAAGTCGAAGCCGAGTTGGCCCCCGCTCTCCAGAGCGGCCGCCTCCGCGGAGAGGCGGACCTTCTTGAGGTGGCGCCATCGGGGCATGGCGTCCAGGTAGGACCAGGAGAGCCGGTGGTACGGGGTGGGACCCAGCTCTTCGAGGACGGCCTTGTGGACGGGCGAAGGGTAGCCCGCGTTGGCGCCGAAGCCGTAGCCGGCACAGCCGGGGGCTTCCTCCAGCTCCGCCATCATGGCGTCCCGCCGCACTTTGGCGATCACCGATGCGGCGGCGACGGAGATGCAGGACTGGTCGCCCTTGATCACCGTGCGCACCCGCCAGGGGCTGCCGAGGTAGTCGTGCTTGCCGTCGAGGATCACCGCGTCGGGGCGGACCGGGAGGCCTTCGAGCGCCCGGACCGCCGCGAGGCGCAGGGCCGCGGTCATCCCGAGCTCGTCGATCTCCTGCGGGGACGCCTCGCCGAGCGCGTAGGCGGTGACCCAGCGCTCCAGCTCGGCGGCGAGGGCGGTACGCCGCTTCGGAGTGATCAGCTTGGAGTCGGTCAGGCCCTCGGGGGGACGGCGCAGGCCGGTGACGGCCGCGCACACGGTGACCGGCCCGGCCCACGCCCCGCGTCCGACCTCGTCGACCCCGGCGACGATCTTGGCGCCGGTGGTGGCTCGGAGCGACCGCTCGACGGTGTGGGTGGGAGGTTCGTACGGCATGGCGCCTGACAGGTTACGCCGCCGGGCACCGCGTGCGGTACCCGGATTCCCGTCAGGCGTTCCTCCCCCGTGCCACGGGCTCGGTCAGACCGGCGTCGAGCGGACCAGCGGCACCATGATCCGGTCGATGACATCGGCCATCTCGGCGTCGGGCCATTCGCTGCCGCACACCTTCGAGCGGTACATCATCATCGCCGGGATGACGTCGAGAACGAGATCGTCCAGGGCGTCGGCGCGCACCTCCCCGCGGGCGATCCCGCGCTCCAGCACGCACGCGAAGAGCTGCTTCGAGGGGCCGACGACACCGGTCTCGATCAGGGCGCGGAAGCGTGCGGCCGCCTCCTCGTCGCACTCGTGAAGGACCGCGCGCAGGGCGAGGCCGGAGCGCGAGTTCATGATGTCGCGGACCCGGCGGCAGAGCTCGTACAGCTCGTCGCGGAAGCCGCCGAGGTCGGGAGCCTCGTCGAAGCGGGGCAGTCCGGCCTGAAGGGCGTCGGCGACCAGGTCCTCCTTGGACGGCCAGCGCCGGTACACCGCGGCTTTGCCCGTCTGCGCCCCGAGCGCGACACGCTCCATGGTCAGGCCGCTCCAGCCGACGCTGCTCAACTGGTCGAGCGCCGCATCCAGGATGGCGCGTTCGAGCACCGGTCCGCGTCTGCGGGACACCGCCCCGTCCGGCCGAGCGGCGGCCATGGAGCGCGAAGTCATCATCAGGGTCTCTCCGTTGGGGCCGAAACGAACCACCGGCAGCGCTCAGTGAACGGTTGCGTTCACTGACGGGGACTCACTACCGTGAAGACCAGTGAACGGTCACGTTCACTAATTCTTCCGTGGGGGATCCATAGTGACAACAACTCCGGTCGACACACAGGCCGAGAAAGGCCTCGCCGGCTCCGGGGGCCGGCCGGGAATCGCACTGACGGTCATCGCCGCCTGCCAGTTGATGGTCGTCCTCGACGCCACGATCGTGAACATCGCGCTGCCGGACATCCAGGACGCGCTCTCCTTCTCCACCACCGATCTGTCGTGGGTGCTCAGCGCCTACACGCTGACCTTCGGCGGGCTGCTGCTCCTCGGCGGCCGGGCCGGCGACATCCTCGGCCGCCGCCGGGTCTTCATGGCCGGCATCCTGCTCTTCACCTTCGCCTCGCTCCTCGGCGGCTTCGCACAGGAGCCCTGGCACCTGCTCGCCGCACGTGCGCTGCAGGGCGTGGGCGGCGCGATCGCCTCACCGACCTCGCTCGCCCTGATCACCACCACGTTTCCCGAAGGTCCCGAGCGCAACCGGGCGTTCGGCGTCTTCGCCGCCGTCTCGGCCGGCGGCGGCGCGATCGGCCTGCTCGCCGGCGGCATGCTCACGGAGTGGCTGGACTGGCGCTGGGTCCTCTTCGTCAACGTGCCCATCGGCCTGCTGATCGCCTTCCTCACGCCCCGGTACATCAACGAGTCCGAGCGCCATCCCGGCCGCTTCGACCTCTCGGGGGCGGCGACCTCCACCCTCGGCATGGCGGCGCTGGTCTACGGCTTCATCCGCGCCTCGGAGAACGGCTGGAAGGACCCGCTGACGGTCGGCTCGTTCGCCGGCGCGGTGGTGCTCCTCGTCGCCTTCGCACTGGTCGAGTCGCGCGCGAAGGAACCCATCACCCCGCTGCGGATGTTCGCCGACCGCAACCGCTCCGGGACGTACGTGATCATGCTGAGCCTCGCGGCCGCCATGTTCGGCATGTTCTTCTTCATCGTCCTGTGGGTGCAGGACGTGCTCGGATACTCCCCGATCGCGTCCGGCCTCGCGTTCCTGCCGGTCACGGTGGCGATCGTGACCGGTGCCGGTCTGTCGCAGCGGTTCCTGCCCACCCTGGGCCCGAAGCCGTTCATGGTGGCCGGTTCCACGATCACCGGCCTCGGCCTCTTCTGGCTGACCTTCATCGAGGCGGACAGCAGCTACGCCGGCGGGGTCCTCGGGCCGATGGTCCTCTTCGGCTTCGGCATGGGCCTCAACTTCGTCACCCTCACCCTGACGGCCGTCTCGGGGGTAGCCCAGCACGAGGCGGGAGCCGCGTCCGGCCTGCTCAACGCCACCCAGCAGGTAGGCGGCTCGCTGGGCCTCTCCATCCTGGTCACGGTCTTCGGCACGGCGAGCCGCACCGAGGGCGACAAGCAGGTGTCGGACTTCCTCGCCACCGCGACACCGGAACAGCAGGCCGATTTCCTGCGCACGAAGGAGCTCCCGGCGCCCTGGAGCCACGAGGTGCTGACCTCGGGCATCTCGACCGCCTTCACCGCGGCCGTGGCGATGGTCGCGGTCGCGCTGCTGACGGCGGTCCTGGTCATCCGGGTCCGCCGCAGCGACCTGGAGGCGCTCAGCGGCAAGGCCGAGGCCGCCGGCCCCGTGGCCTGACGGCGGGCGGGGGTCCGGACCCGCGCGGGTCCGGACCCCCGTCGCGTTCAGCTCCGGGCCGTCCCCCGCGGAACCCAGGCGGGAAGGTCCTCGGTCCGCTCCAGCCAGTCGGCCGGGGGCGCGCCTCCGGCGGCGGACGCCACCACCCCTCCGGCGATGGCGCAGGTCGTGTCGACGTCCCCGCCGACCTGGGCCGTCGTCCAGAACGTCGTCTCGAAGTCGCCCAGGCCTCGGGCCGCCGACCAGAGGGCGAACGGCACCGTGTCGTGGGCGCTGGTGCGCCGCCCGCTGCCGAGTACGGCGGCGACGGTCCCGGCGTCGCCGTAGTCCAGCATGTCCCGGGCCCGGCGCAGCCCCGCGCCGACCGCGCTGCGCGGGACCAGGGCGACGACCCCGTCGAGCAGCGCCTCCGGCGTGGGGGGACCGGCCGGATCGGCGGCGAGGGCGGCCGCCGCGGCGACGGCCATGGCGCCGACCACGGCCTCGCGGTGCTGGTGGGTGGGGTAGGCGGAGATCTCGGCCTGGTGGGTGGCCTGTTCGGGGTCGTCGGCGTACCAGGCGCCGAGCGGGGCGATGCGCATCGCGGCGCCGTTGCCCCAGGATCCCTGGCCGTTGAAGAGGGCCGCGGACAGCTCGCGCCAGTCGCCGCCTTCCCTGATCAGCCGGAGCATCCGGTTGACGGCGGGGCCGTATCCGCGGTCGAAGTCGTGGTGGTCGGCGAAGGAGGCGGCCAGGGCGTCCTGGTCGATGCGGTCGTGTCGGGCGAGGACGGCCAGGACGGAGCAGGCCATCTCCGTGTCGTCGGTCCACTGCCAGGAACCCGGCGGCAGTTCGCGCCGCTTCAGCAGGGGGTAGTGCGCGGGGACGAAGAACTGGGAGCCCAGTGCGTCCCCCACGGCCAGTCCGCGCAGACTGGCGAGGGCGCGGTCGAAGCGCCGGTCGAATGAGGAGTCAGCGGTCATCGGTGCGCCACTCTATCCGGTGGGACCGTACGGTTCCGGGGTACACCAGCGTTCGAACGGGCGGTCAAGCCGGTAGCGTCCGCCCTCCCCGAGCGTCAGGACCCGGGTCTCCGCGTTGCCCGGGTTGGACAGCGATTCGAAGTCGGCCACGCTCCAGTGGAACCACCGCATGCAGAAGAGACGCATGGTCAGTCCATGGGTGACGAGCAGGACGTTCGGCGGATGGTCGGGGGCCTCGAAGCTGCGGTAGAGGCTCTCCAGGAACGCCCCGACCCGGTCGTACACATCGGCTCCGGACTCCCCCTGCGCGAAGCGGTAGAAGAAGTGGCCGTAGGCGTCCCGGTAGACCTTCTGGAGGCGTACGTCCTCCCGGTCCTGCCAGTTGCCCCAGTCCTGCTCCCGCAGCCGGGGCTCCTCGCGGATCCTGACCTGGCCCGGTGGCAGCCGGAAGGCCTGCAGGGTCTCGTGGGTGCGGCGGTAGGGCGAGACGTACACGCTGACCGCCTCGTCGCCGAAGAGCTCGCGCAGCCGCTCCCCCGTCGCCTCCGCCTGCCGACGGCCGGTCGCGGTGAGCCGGAGGGCGTGGTCGGGCTCCCGTTCGTAGACGGTGTCGTCGACGTTGCCTTCGGACTCCCCGTGCCGGACGAGGACGATGCGCCGCGGTCGTGCCATGGTCCGACCCTAGAGGGAGCCGCCCCGTTCGGCTCAATCGAGGAGTCGCCCGGAGTCCATCCGGCGTATCCGCCCGGTGAACCGGCGCCGCAGTTCGCGGTCGTGCGAGACCACCACGACGGCGCCGGGCCACTCCTCCAGGGCCTGTTCCAGCTCCTCGACCAGGCCGAGGGCGAGGTGGTTGGCGGGCTCGTCGAGGAGCAGCAGGTCCGCGGGGCGGGCGAGCAGCCTGGCGAGGGCGAGCCTGCGCAGCTGTCCCGTCGAGAGGCCTCCCACCGGCACGGTGAGGTCGTCGGGCCGGAACAGTCCGTACGACAGGAGCCGTTCGGTCAGGCCCTCCTCGTCGAGCCCGAGCCCCAGCCCGTGGCCGAAGGCGGTGAGCAACGTCTCGACCGGCCGCGGGACGGTGACCTCCTGGGCCAGGAAGCCGGTCCGGCCGCGGCGGCGCACCTCTCCCCGGTCGGGGCGGAGGGCCCCTGCCATCACGCGGAGCAGGGTGGACTTGCCCGCGCCGTTGCCCCCGTGGACGAGGAGCCGTTCGCCCGCCCGGAGGGTGAGGGTGTCGACCGCGAGCCGCTCACCGACCCGGATCCCGTCCAGGGCGAGCAGTTCGCCCTGGACGGCGCCCGCCTCGGGCCGTGCGGTGAAGGCGAGGGGCGGGGCCGGTTCGGACACCGGGTCCTCCCTGAGGCGGCGGAGCCTCTCCCGGGCGTTGCGGACGCGTCCCGAGACGGATGCCTGGACGCGTCCGCCGGCCCGGTCGTAGGCCATCTTGTTGTTGTCCTTCATGACGCGGCCCGCCGCGACGGCGTGGGCCGTGCCCTCCGCGTACGCCTCCAGGCGCTCGGTCTCGGCGCGCCATTCCCCGTACTCCTGACGGCGGCGCCGGCGGGTGGCCTCGCGGGCGGCGCGGAAGCCCGCGTACCCCTCGCCGTGGCGGACGAGGCTCCGCAAATCGGTGTCGACCTCGACGAGGGCGGTGGTGACACGCTCCAGGAAGACGCGGTCGTGGGAGACGGCGACGACGGTCCCGCGATGGCCGCGGAGGGATTCCTCCAGCCAGTCGAGGGCCGACGCGTCGAGGTGGTTGGTGGGTTCGTCGAGCAGCAGGACCTCGGGCGCGGCGGCCACGGCGACGGCGATGCCGAGCCGGGCCTGCTCGCCGCCGGAGAGGCTGCCGAGCCTGCGCTCCCGGGGGATGTGGGCGATCCCGAGGGCGTGGAGCGCCCTGTCGACGCGGGCGTCGGCCTCGTATCCGCCGCGGAGCTCGTAGGCGGTGAGCAGGTCTCCGTACGCGGCGAGGTCCTCGGCGGCCGCGTGGTCCAGGCGGGCTTCGAGGGCGCGCAGGCACGTCTCCATGGCGCGGAAATCGGCGAGGGCCGCGTCCACCGCGTCGGCGACCGTGTCCTGCGGGGGCAGCTCGGGCGTCTGGCAGACGAGCCGCAGTCCCCCGTCGGCCAGGGCGGTCACGCGACCCTCGTCCGGTGCGACGGCGCCGGCGAGGAGGTGGAGGAGGGTGGACTTTCCGGCGCCGTTCTCCCCCACGATCCCGACCCGCTCGCCCGGGCGGACGGAGAGCGAGACGCGGTCGAGGAGTATCCGCTCCCCTCGGGAGACGGTCACGTCGTGGAGCGAGATCTGTGCGGGCATGGCACCTCCCGGGAAAGAGCAAACACAACTCTTGTCGCGTTAATGGTGAGTGTGGCACACTCGGAGTCACTAACGCAACGGGAGTAGCAATTGAACGAGTCGACCGAGGACCCCGCCCCTGGCAGCCGGCGCCCCGGCGGGCGCACCGCCCGCACCCGGGCCGCCGTCCGCGACGCCGTCCTGACCGGACTGGCCGAGCACGGCTACCCCTCCCTGACCGTGGAATACCTGGCGGAACACTCGGGGGTGCACAAGACGACGCTCTACCGCCGCTGGGGAAGCGTGGAGGGCATGGTGGCCGACGCCCTCGACCTCGCCGGGGAGGACGCGTGGACACCGCCCGACACCGGCAGCCTCGCCGGTGACCTGCGCGCCCTCGCCCACGAGGTCGTCGACGGCTTCCGCGACCCGGCGGACGCCGCCGCACCCACCGCGTTCGTCGGCGCCGCCTTCCAGTCACCGCGCGCGGCCGAGGCCCTGCGCGCGTTCTACGGCGAGAGGTTCCGCCGCTGCGAGACGGTCGTGACCCGGGCGGTCGGCCGGGGCGAGGCGCCCGTCGGCACCGACGCCGGCGCCGTGGTGCGCGCGGTCTCCGCCCCGCTCTTCCTCCGCCTCTTCGTCACCCGCGAAGCCGTCGACGAAGGACTCGCGGACCAGGCGGCCGACGCGGCGCTCGCGGCCGTGACGGCGGGCGTCTTCACCGGACCGGCCGGGAGACCGGCCACCACCACGGACCCCTCCCCCGCCACCGCACCCGGCTCCGATCCCGGCCCCGACCCCGACCCCGAACAGGGCTGAACGCTCAGACGGTCCAGGTGGGTTCGAGCCGCACCACGTCGCCCGAGAGCGCGGCCACGTCGGCCTCGGTCTGCGCCCGCAGGCCGAGGCGCTCCACCCGCTCCTCGCGGTACTTGCCGTGCTCGGCGGCGGAGTTCCAGAGGGAGAGCACCAGGAACTCGTGACCGGGCGACTCCCCGAAGAGCCCTCGGAGCATGCCCGGCGACCCGGCCATCGCCGGGTTCCACACCTTCTCCTGCATCAGGGCGAAGTGCTCCACCCGCTCCTCGTGGACGCGGCAGTGCGCCACCCGCGCCACGTCCGCGTCGGCGAACTTCGGCTCGAAACCGGTCTTCACGTCGAAGCGGTGGTCGAAGAGCCTGACCTGTGCGTCCTTGTACGTACCGGACTGCGCGGCGGCCAGCCGGTCGTGCGAGCGGGCCATGAAGGAGTCGTAGAAGGCCCGGCTCTCCCAGAAGGAGAAGACGTGCGCGATCTCGGGACGGGCCCGGCTCCAGCCACCGCCCTGCCCCCGGAATCCCGGCTCCCCGAGCAGCCCCGCCCACTTCCGCTGTCCCCGCTCGAACCCTCGACGGTCCACGACGGCGCAGCGAATCCACTTGACCAGCACCGCGCCATCGTACGGCTCCGGAGAGCGCCCCGGCAGACCGTCACCACAGACGGGCGACCCGACGTGAGCTCTCGTCAGGACCCGTTTCATTCCGGCCAGTCGGACGTCGACTTCCGGCGGGTCCGCACCCCGCGGGCCGGAACGGCCGGCCCAACTGTCGTACGTGCGTGACACCATGAGGAGAGACCCGGGGCGAAGGGTCTTCACGGGGACACGGGGAAAGGGGAGGCATCGTGAGCGGACTCAGCAAGGGCGTCGGCAAGGTGGAGGTGGCGCTCAAGTGGGATCCGGCGCCGGCGGGCGCGCCCGCGCACGACCTGGATCTCGTCGCCGCCGTCTTCACCGCCGAGGACCCCCACGGCGCGCCCGCGCAGCTGGTCCACTTCGGCAAGCGCTCCCCCGACGGGACGATCACCCTCCTCCGCGACAGCCGCACGGGGCAGGGCTTCGGATACGACGAGGCGATGACGCTCGAACTGGACCGGCTGGCCGAGCGGTACACCCGTGTGGTGGTCGGCGTGGTGATACAGCAGAGCGGCGGCCGGGTGACCTTCGGCGGGACGGCCCAGGCCTCGGTCCGGGTCAGCGAGGGCTACACGGAACTGCTGACGTACGACTTCGGCGGCGCCGCCGACGCCACCGCCGCGACCGTCGTCGAATTCGTCCGCGACGCGTCGGCCGGCTGGACCTTCCGCCCCCTGCAGAGGGGCTTCGACACGGACCCGCAGTCCTTCGGCTCCCTGATGGGCACGGCGCGCGCCTGAACCGGCCAGCCCCGGGCACGCCGAAGGGGACCGGCCGTGGGCCGGTCCCCTTCGTCAGTCACGCGTCAGCCGCGGCAGGTGTCAGCTGCAGCCGCTGGTCGAGCCGCAGCCCTCGCAGATGTAGCAGGAGCCGGCGCGCTGCATCTTCGTGCCGCAGGAGAAGCAGAGCGGGGCGTCGGCGCTGATGCCGAGCTGCATCTCGACGAGCTCCGCCGAGGTGTGCGCCTGCTTCGGGGCCGGGCCCTCGGCCTTGACGACCGGGGCCGGGGCGGCGACGGCCTTCAGCGCCGTGGCGACCGGGGCGGACTGGGCCAGACCCTCGACGTCGACGTCGTCCTCGGACGGCTCGTAGGAGCCGGTCTCCAGGTGACGCTGACGCTCCTCGGCGGAGTGGATGCCGAGCGCGGAGCGGGTCTCGAAGGGCAGGAAGTCCAGCGCCAGGCGGCGGAAGATGTAGTCGACGATCGACTGCGCCATCCGCACGTCCGGGTCGTCCGTCATGCCGGCCGGCTCGAAGCGCATGTTGGTGAACTTCGAGACGTAGGTCTCCAGCGGCACGCCGTACTGCAGACCGACGGAGACGGCGATGGAGAACGCGTCCATCATGCCCGCGAGGGTCGAGCCCTGCTTCGACATCTTCAGGAAGACCTCGCCGAGACCGTCGTCCGGGTAGGAGTTGGCGGTCATGTAGCCCTCGGCACCACCGACGGTGAAGGAGGTGGTGATCCCCGGGCGGCCCTTCGGGAGGCGCTTGCGAACCGGGCGGTACTCGACGACCTTCTCGACGGCCTCGCGGATCGTCGCCTCGGACTTCGCGGTGACCTCGGCCTTCTCGTCCTCCTTCTTCTTGGCGGAGAGCGGCTGGCCGACCTTGCAGTTGTCGCGGTAGATCGCGAGCGCCTTGACGCCCATCTTCCACGCCTCGAAGTAGACCTCCTCGACGTCCTCGACCGTGGCCGTCTCCGGCAGGTTGACGGTCTTGGAGAGGGCGCCGGAGATCCAGGGCTGGATGGCGGCCATCATGCGGACGTGGCCCATCGCGGAGATGGAGCGCTCGCCCATGGCGCAGTCGAAGACCTCGTAGTGCTCGGTCTTCAGGCCCGGGGCGTCGATCACATTGCCGTGCTCGGCGATGTGGGCGACGATCGCCTCGATCTGCTCCTCCTGGTAGCCCAGGCGGCGCAGGGCCTGCGGGACGGTGCCGTTGACGATCTGCATCGAGCCGCCGCCGACGAGCTTCTTGAACTTGACCAGGGCGAGGTCGGGCTCGAGACCGGTGGTGTCGCAGGACATCGCGAGACCGATGGTGCCGGTCGGGGCGATGACCGACGCCTGCGCGTTGCGGAAGCCGTTCTTGGCGCCGAGGCGGATCACGTCCTGCCAGGCCTCCGTGGCGGCGGCCCAGATCGGCGAGTCCAGGTCGTCCATGCGGACGGCCTTGTCGTTGGCGTCGGCGTGCTGCTTCATGACGCGCTGGTGCGGCTCGGCGTTGCGGGCGTAGCCGTCGTAGGCGCCGACGACCGCGGCGAGCTCGGCGGAGCGCTTGTACGAGGTGCCGGTCATCAGGGAGCTGATGGCGCCGGCGAGGGCGCGGCCGCCCTCGGAGTCGTACGCGTGGCCGGTCGCCATCAGCAGGGCGCCGAGGTTGGCGTAGCCGATGCCGAGCTGGCGGAAGGCGCGGGTGTTCTCGCCGATCTTCTGGGTCGGGAAGTCGGCGAAGCAGATGGAGATGTCCATCGCGGTGATGACGAGCTCGACGACCTTGGCGAAGCGCTCGACGTCGAAGGACTGGTTGCCCTTGCCGTCGTCCTTGAGGAACTTCATGAGGTTCAGCGAGGCGAGGTTGCAGGACGTGTTGTCCAGGTGCATGTACTCGCTGCACGGGTTCGAGCCGTTGATGCGGCCGGACTCGGGGCAGGTGTGCCAGTGGTTGATCGTGTCGTCGTACTGGATGCCCGGGTCGGCGCAGGCCCACGCGGCCTCGGCCATCTTGCGGAAGAGCGCCTTGGCGTCGACCTCCTCGATGACCTCGCCGGTCATGCGGGCACGCAGACCGAACTGACCGCCGGACTCCACGGCCTTCATGAACTCGTCGTTCACGCGGACGGAGTTGTTGGCGTTCTGGTACTGGACGGACGTGATGTCGTCGCCGCCCAGGTCCATGTCGAAGCCCGCGTCACGGAGGGCGCGGATCTTCTCCTCCTCCTTGACCTTGGTCTCGATGAAGTTCTCGATGTCGGGGTGGTCGACGTCGAGGATGACCATCTTGGCGGCGCGGCGGGTGGCGCCACCGGACTTGATCGTTCCCGCGGAGGCGTCGGCACCGCGCATGAAGGAGACGGGGCCGGAGGCGTTGCCGCCGGAGGAGAGGAGCTCCTTGGAGGAGCGGATGCGCGAGAGGTTCAGGCCGGCGCCGGAGCCGCCCTTGAAGATCATGCCCTCTTCCTTGTACCAGTCGAGGATCGACTCCATGGAGTCGTCGACGGACAGGATGAAGCAGGCGGAGACCTGCTGGGGCTGCGGCGTGCCGACGTTGAACCAGACCGGCGAGTTGAAGCTGAAGATCTGGTGGAGGAGGGCGTAGGTGAGCTCGTGCTCGAAGATCTCCGCGTCGGCGGGCGAGGCGAAGTAGCCGTAGTCCTCGCCGGCCTTGGTGTAGGTCTTCACGATGCGGTCGATGAGCTGCTTCAGACCGGTCTCGCGCTGCGGGGTGCCGACGGCCCCGCGGAAGTACTTGCTGGTGACGATGTTGACCGCGTTCACCGACCAGAAGTCGGGGAACTCGACGCCGCGCTGCTCGAAGTTGATCGAGCCGTCGCGCCAGTTGGTCATGACGACGTCACGGCGCTCCCAGTTCACCTCGTCGTACGGATGCACGCCGGGGGTGGTGTGGATGCGCTCGATCCGCAGGCCCTTGCTCGCCGCCTTGGCTCCCTTGGTGCGGGAACCACGTGCCGGGCCGCTCGCCGTCTCTGTCATGCCGCCTCCCATATACGGGCAAAACACCCTTTGGCGCCCAGATAATCCCAGAGCACCGTCTTCTGTACTACGTTCTGTACTGCTTGACCCACGGGTGCCACACAAGTCACCCGGGGCAGGTCTGCACGGCCGCACCGCGGCCGGTCGCCGGGCCCGCGAAGGCCCGGACCGCCGTCAGTCGGCGGCGCCGGCGGGAACGGGCACCTCGGGGGTGCCGGTCCCGCCGTTCTCAGCGGGAGGCCGCACGCGGAGTTCCGCGATGGCGGCCTCGAAGTCCTCGAGTCCCTCGAAGGCCTTGTACACGGACGCGAAGCGCAGGTACGCGACGAGGTCGAGCTCCTGCAGCGGCCCGAGGATGGCCAGGCCCACGTCATGGGTGGTCAGCTCGGCGCTGCCGGTGGCGCGCACCGCCTCCTCGACCCGCTGGCCGAGCTTGGCCAGGGCGTCCTCGGTGACCGGCCGCCCCTGGCACGCCTTGCGCACGCCGGAGATGACCTTGGTGCGGCTGAAGGGCTCGGTGACGCCGGAGCGCTTGACCACCATCAGCGAACAGGTCTCCACCGTGGTGAAACGGCGGGCGCAGTCGGTGCACTGGCGGCGGCGTCGGATCGACGTGCCGTCATCGGTGGTGCGGCTGTCGACGACCCGGCTGTCGGGGTGCCTGCAGAAGGGGCAGTGCATTGGTTACGACCCTCTCCTCATGGCACGACTGAACAGCCTCGGCCGACCCGTCAAGGCCCTCGAAGCGACCACCAGCATAGGCGATGGACGGCACCCCGGCAGACCGGGGACCACTATCCCTGGGTGGCCGGTGCCATCCAACCACTAGATCTTGGGTTCAGGGGCTTGCGACACCCCCAGCGTGTCGCGGCACCCCGGAGCCGCGAACGCGACCCGCGGGTGGGAGACTGGGAGGGCGCGCCGGAGTCCGGAAACCCAGCGGCGAAGGCTACCGTAAGGGCGGGATCGACCTCCGAGGGCCCACTCCCATACACCCCCACCCGCACACGCGTAAGGCAATCTGCGGATTTTCACTCGAACGTGTGTTTGGCGCAACCTTTCGAAAGCTACTACCGTTGTGCCAGCCAGGGAGACCATTCGAGAGGGGCCGACGACGTGACCACCACCGCAGACAGCGCCACCATCACCGCCCAGGACCGCTCCCAGGGCCGACTCGAGCCGGTGCACGCCATGAACGACACAGCCATGAACGGCGAGGAGCCCGGGCGTCCCGCCCGAGCCCTCCCCGGACGGCCTCCAGGCATCAGGGCCGACAGCTCCGGTCTCACCGACCGCCAGCGCCGGGTCATCGAAGTCATCCGCGACTCGGTCCAGCGGCGGGGGTACCCGCCGTCGATGCGCGAGATCGGCCAGGCGGTGGGCCTCTCCAGCACGTCGTCGGTGGCACACCAGCTGATGGCCCTGGAGCGCAAGGGCTTCCTCCGCCGCGACCCGCACCGCCCCCGGGCGTACGAGGTCCGCGGCTCGGACCAGCCCAGCACCCAGCCCACCGACACCACCGGCAAGCCCGCGGCCTCGTACGTGCCGCTCGTCGGACGGATCGCGGCCGGCGGCCCCATCCTGGCCGAGGAGTCGGTCGAGGACGTGTTCCCCCTCCCCCGGCAGCTGGTGGGCGACGGCGAGCTCTTCGTCCTCAAGGTCGTCGGCGACTCCATGATCGAGGCCGCCATCTGCGACGGCGACTGGGTCACCGTCCGCCGCCAGCCCGTCGCGGAGAACGGCGACATCGTCGCCGCCATGCTCGACGGCGAGGCCACCGTGAAGCGCTTCAAGCGCGAGGACGGCCACGTCTGGCTGCTCCCGCACAACGCCGCGTACCAGCCCATCCCCGGCGACGAGGCGACGATCCTCGGCAAGGTGGTCGCCGTACTGCGGCGGGTCTGACCGCACCCGCCGGCTCCGACCGGGCCCCGGGACCCACTGCGCCGGTCCCGGGGCTCGCTGTACGACCCGTTCTCCTGGCTCGCCTCCGGCCCCGGCTCTCCGCCGGGGCCGGAGGCGTGTCCGCACCCCTTGCTCAGGCGCCGTCCGCCTTCGCCTTCGCGTCGATCGCCGCGAGCGACCTGCGGACCTGATTGCGGTCGGTCGTGTACCAGAAATCGGGCATCGAGGCCTTCAGATAGCTGCCGTAACGGGCGGTGGCCAGCCGCTGGTCGAGGACGGCCACCACGCCCCGGTCGCCCGTCGCACGGACCAGGCGACCGGCACCCTGGGCCATCAGCAGCGCGGCGTGCGTCGCCGCCACCGCCATGAAGCCGTTCCCCCCGGCCTCCTCGACCGCCTTCTGCCGCGCGCTCATCAGCGGGTCGTCCGGGCGCGGGAAGGGGATCTTGTCCATCACGACGAGCTGGCAGCTGGCGCCCGGCACGTCCACGCCCTGCCAGAGCGACAGGGTGCCGAAGAGGCAGGTCTTCGGGTCGGCCGCGAAGTTCTTGATCAGCTCGCCCAGGGTGTCCTCGCCCTGGAGCAGGATCGGGTACTCGGGGATACGGGTCCGCAGCTCCTCCGCCGCCAGCTGCGCCGCCCGCATCGAGGAGAAGAGACCGAGGGTGCGGCCGCCGGCCGCCTGGATCAGCTCGGTCAGCTCGTCCAGCATGTCACCGCGGTCGCCGTCCCTGGCCGGCTTGGCCAGGTGCTTGGCGACGTACATGATCCCCTGCTTCGGGTAGTCGAACGGGGAGCCGACGTCGAGGCCCTTCCAGACCGGGAGGTCGTCCCCGGTGGTGCCTTCCGGCGCGAGGCCGAGCGAGGCTCCCACGCCGTTGAAGTCGCCGCCCAGCTTGAGCGTGGCCGAGGCGAGCACCACGGAACGCTCGGTGAAGAGCTTCTCCCGCAGCAGCCCGGAGACCGAGAGCGGCGCGACCCTCAGCGAGGCGCCGAAGCGGTCGTGGCGCTCGTACCAGACGACGTCGTACTCGGAACCGTGGGTGATCCGCTCGGCGACGCCGTGCACGGTCTCCACCGAGGCCATCGCCTGCTTGCGGACCGCGTCCTCGTCCTGCACCGAGCGGTCCCGGGTGTTGCCGAGGGCGGTGATCACGGTGCGGGCCGCGTCGCGCAGCGCCGCCAGCGCGTACGCCAGGTCCTCCGGGATCTTCTCCAGGCGGCCCGGCAGGGCCAGCTCCATGACCCGCTCGAAGCCCTCCGCGGCGGTCTGGAGCTCGTCGGCGACCTTCTCGTCCACCAGCTTGGCGGCCCGGCGCACCGCCCGGTTCACCTGGCCCGGGGTGAGCTCGCCGGTGGCCACGCCGGTGACCCGGGAGACCAGCTCGTGCGCCTCGTCGACGATCAGTACCTCGTGCTGCGGCAGCACGGGGGCGCCCTCGATCGCGTCGATGGCGAGCAGGGCGTGGTTGGTGACGACGACGTCGGCGAGCTTGGCGCGCTCACGGGCCGCCTCGGCGAAGCACTCCGCCCCGTACGCGCACTTGCTCGCGCCGAGGCACTCCCGGGAGGAGACCGAGACCTGGCCCCAGGCCCGGTCGGAGACGCCGGGCGTCAGGTCGTCCCGGTCGCCGGTCTCCGTCTCGTCCGCCCAGTCGCGCAGCCGGATCAGGTCCTGGCCGAGCTTGCTCGTCGGCGCGGCCGCCTCGAAGGGATCGAAGAGGCCCTCCTCCTCGTCCTGCGGCACCCCCTCGTGGAGCCGGTGCAGGCACAGGTAGTTCGACCGGCCCTTGAGCATGGCGAACTGGGGGCGGCGGCGCAGCTGCGGGTGGAGCGCCTCGACCGTCCTCGGCAGGTCGCGCTCGACGAGCTGGCGCTGGAGCGCCAGCGTGGCCGTGGCCACCACCACTCTCTCCCCGTGCGCGAGCGCCGGCACCAGATAGCCGAGCGACTTTCCGGTGCCGGTGCCCGCCTGGACGAGCAGGTGGGAGTTGTCGTCGATGGCCTCGGCCACGGCCTCGGCCATGGTGACCTGGCCGGGGCGCTCCGTGCCGCCGACAGCGGCGACGGCGGCGTGGAGGAGGTCGGGGAGGGATGGCTTCGTCATAGCGCTCCCAGCCTACGGCTCCGCACCGACAGCGGGAGCACTCCTCCGGATCACGCGAGGGGGTTGGGGACGGTGCCGTGGACGGCGGCGTGCGGGCGGTCGGAGCGGTCGCGGTAGCCGTCCATGTGCAGCCGGTTGCGGTTGAGACAGAGCCGTTCGATCCGGGGCGTGAGCAGGTCGAAGAGCTCGAACCGGTCCTTCAGCTCGGGGAAGCGTTCCTGGTGGCGGAGGATCTCGGCGCGCACGAGGGCCCAGAAGTCCGCCTCGGGTACGTCGAGTTGCTCCTCGCACAGCGGCGCGAGGTAGCGGAAGACGCCGACGAAGAGCCCCGAATGGATGAACTGGGTGAGGAAGCCGGGCTCCTCGGTGAGCAGGACGGCACGGACGTCGTCGGGCATCGTGTCGTGCTCGGGGAGCGGGTGGGCGCTGATGTTGACGTCGTCGACGAAGTCCTTGATCGCCAGGCGGACGGGGACGTCCCGCTCGTCGTAGACGACGATCGCGTTCTCTCCGTGCGGGGAGAAGACGGTGCCGTAGCGGTAGAGGAAGTGGAGCAGCGGCGGCAGCAGGGCGGCGAAGAGGTGCCGGAGCCAGACGGCGGGGGTCAGACCGGAGCGCTCGACGAGTTCGGCGACGAAGGCACGGCCCTCGGGGTCGGTGTGGAGCAGGGCGGCGAGGGTGCGGGCGCGCTCGCCGGGCGGCAGGCGGAGGGGTTCGCGCCAGATCGCGCCGAGCAGTTCCTTGTACTGGTACGGAACTTCGGGCAGCCGGTCGTAGAGGGGGTGCTCGACGGTGACGGAGGCGACCTCGCCGAGGAGGATGACGCCGCACTCCTCGCGGAGGAAGGGGTCGGCGTCGCGCAGGGCGTGGACCCAGGCGGTGACGGCGGGGGCGGCGAGGGTGCGCTCGGTGGGGAGCCCGCGCCAGACGAGGGTGTTGAGCACGGAGAGCGGCAGCTTGACGGTGTGCCGGTCGGGGCGGCTGGTGTTGAGGAAGGTGCGGATGGACTGTTGCGGCAGGCGGAGGTCGGCGTCGGCCGGGAGCGGGACGATGGCGCCGGAGGCGATGGCGGGGGCGTAGAGCGGGAGCAGGATCTCGTCCCACTGCCAGGGGTGGACGGGGAGCAGCAGGTACGCCTCCGGGTCGAGGCCCCTGGCGGTGAGCTCGGCGCGGAAGGCGTCGAGGACGGGGGCGTCGAGTTCGCCGGCGTAAAGGCGCTCGGGGGTGGCGAGGCCCGCGACGCCGCGGTAGGCGGCGATGCGGTTGCTGACCGCGATCCACGGGAGCCGGGTGGCGCGGCGGGCTTCGGGGGCCCAGCGGGCCGCGTCGCCGGCGGAGAAGCCGATGCGGCCCTTGTTGAGGACGAGCCAGGGGTGGCCGGTCTGGTGCCCTTCGAGCTCGGCGTAGGACAGGTCGGCGAGGCGGTCCGCGGTGAGGGCGGTGTGGTCGAGGCGGGCCTCGGCGGCGAGGGTGGTGGTGAGCTCGCGGATGAGGTGGCCGAGGGTGGCGCCGTCGAGGCCGAGGAGCCCTCGGGCGCGGACGAGCAGGTCGAGGGGGTCGGTCAGCGGGCGGCCGTCGTGGGTGATCGTGCCGGGGTCGACGCGCCAGCCGCCGTAGGCGCCTCGGCGGGCGGTGAAGGCGAGGGGGGTGCCGTCGTCGAGGGCGAGGGTGTACCGGCCGGGGGCGTCGGGGCCGGCCGCGACGGGTTCCAGGATCTCCTCGTAGGCGAACTCGCCGAGGGCCTTGGCGAGCGTGCGGGCGCCCGCGCGGGCCCAGGCGGTGGGGTTGAGCTCGGGGGGCGCGAGCAGTTCGGGGGCCGGGGCGGCGGTCGCCGCGGGTCGTCCGGAGTCGTGGGGTGCTGGGGACGTCGTCACATGGACTCCTCGAAGGGGGAACCGCTGTGGGTCGAGCGGTGTATCAGTCGAGCGGTGCATCAGGGGCAGGGGCTGTTCACGGAACGCGGGTGTTCACGGAACCGTGGGTGTTCACAGAACGTGACGGAGGGACCGGTCACGGATCATGAGCGCGGCCCGCTTGTCGGGGAGGTCGATCTCCGCCGCGTAGCGGAAGCCGGCGCCGAGGAAGGCCGCGACGGAGGGGGTGTTGCGGATGTCGGGTTCGGCGACGACGCGGGTGCACCGGGGACGGTGGTCGAGGACGAGGTCGGCGACGGCCCGCAGCAGTGCGGTGCCGACGCCGCGGCCGCGGTCCGCGACGCCGCCGAGGAGGAGATGGATGCCCGTGTCGTGCGGGAGGGCCGGGTAGGCGCGGGCGAGCGGGTCGAGGTCGGCCCGGTAGATCTCGAAGTAGCTCATCGGGGTGGAGTCGAGGACGCCGAGGCAGGGGACGCTGCGGCCGTCGCCTTCGAGCTGGGCGCGGACGTGGTCGGCGGTGACGGTGTCGGGCCCGGCGAGTTCCCAGAAGGCGGCGACGGCGGGGTCGTTCATCCAGCGGGTGAGCAGGGGCAGGTCGTGTGCCGGGCGGACGGGGACGAGGCGGAAGGCGCCGAAGCGGGTGGCCGCCGGGGCCCAGGAGGCGACCGAGTCGAGCGGATGGCCGCCGGGGCGACCGACTGCGGCGGTGGCGGGGTCGCCCGTACCGACGCCGGGTCCGGTGCCGGTGCCGTGTCCGACGCCGGGTCCGGTGACCGTGCCGCGTCCGACGACGGCGCCGGGTTCGGAGCGGGTGTCGGGTTCGGAGCCGGTGACGGGTCGGTCTCCCGCGAGGAGGGCCAGGAGGTCGTCGACGCGGAGGTCGAGGGTGTCGTCGGACATCGGCGTACCCGCCGGACCGCCGGTCGGGAGACCGGGCCGTTCGGCCGGTGGCTGGTCGGTGGCCGGGGTGCCGGCGTCGTGTCTGTGGTCCGGGTGTATGGACATGCGGCGGGTCTTCCCTGGGTCGGGGGCGCCCCCTCGGTGGGTGGTCGGGGGACGCGCCGGTGGACGGGGCGGCGACGGGCGGGCCGCCGGGGCGTTCAGGCGCGGAGGGGGTTGGTGATCGTGACGTAGACGGACTGGGTGTCGACGGGGCCGACGAGCTCGTCGAGGCCGTGGAGGCGGGTGAGGAGGTTGGCCTTGCTGCGCAGGGTGGCCGCTTCGAGGAGGCGGTGCGGGAGCGGCGATCCGAGGCCGGTGGCGGAGGTGAGGAAGGAGCGGAAGGCGGCGAGGAGGATCCGCTCGTCGGCGAGGTGCTGGGCGCCGAAGGCGCCGATCAGACCGAGGACGTTGTTGATGCCGAGGTAGTAGGCGAAGCGCTCGTCCGTGACCTGGTCGGAGACGAAGGTGTCGCTGTGGGCGCCGATGCCGGGGAGGCGGCTCTCCAGCTCGGCCCGGTGGGACTCGCGGAAGTAGTAGCCCTGGTTGTCGCGGTAGCGTCCGCCGGCCGGCCAGCCGTCGGGGTCGAGGAGGACGAGGGTGTTCTGCTGGTGGGCCTCCAGCGCGATGCCGGCGTGGCCGTCGAGCCAGAGGACGGGGCGGACGACCTGGTCGAGGTAGCGCAGGAACCACTCGGCGGAGACCGCGGCGACGGGACGGCCGGTACGCCCGGCGAGGCGGTGGACGAGGTCGGCGAGGCGGGAGCCCATGCCGGTGGCCCCGGGCCGGGGGCGGGGCGCGGTGAGGGCCGCGAGGCAGACGGCGTCGTCGCCGGGGCCGAAGGGGTTGTGCCGGATCATCAGGTCGAGCCCGGGGACGGGGGTCCCGTCGGGGGCGTCGACGGCGAGCCAGGCGGGGTCGCGGACGATGTCGAAGCCGGGGTGGGCGGCCTGCCACTCGTCGACGAGGCCGGTGCGCAGCAGGCGGTGGACCTCGACGCCCCGGTGGAGTTCCTTGCGGAGGTTCTCGCGGCGGGAGTTGGTGATGCGCAGGCCGAGGGAGAGCTTGAGCATGGCGCGGGCGCCGGGGCGGTGGACGGTCCGGACCGAAGAGGTGGGGTGCCAGTGGCTCCCGTGGGACCCCAGGTCGTGGAGGAGGCCCTGGTCGAGGAGGTCGCGGATGTCGGCGCGGTGGAGGAGTTCGCGGGCCTGCCAGGGGTGCAGGGGCAGGGGGGCGGTGCCGGCGGGGTGGGCGAGGCCTTCGGCGAGGCCGGCGGCGAGCTGCTCGGCGGTGACGGGGCGTCCCTGCTCGGTCCAGGCGGAGTCGGAGGCGAGGAGGGTGTGGTCGACGGCGAACCAGTGGAGGGGGAAGGCGCCGTGGAGTTCGGGCGAGTAGAGGCGGGACTCGGCCTCGGAGAGGCCCTCCCGGCTCTTGGGGGTGGGGTGGAGGGGGTGGCCGAGGAGGAGGGACTGCTCGGCGGCGAGGAAGAGGTCGGCGTCGGGATGGGGCCGGGGGTCGCCGCGGCGGGCGGCGAGGAAGACGGCGGTGCGGCGGGCGGAGTCGGCGACGCGGCCGACGAGTTCGGTGGCCTCGGGGCGGCCGGTCTCGCGGCTGAGGAGGGCGGCGAGGGTGACGGCGTCGACGGCCGGGGCCGTGGACGGGAGGCCTTCCAGGGTGGGGGTGCCGAAGCGGTGCCAGCCGGTGGGCGACCAGTAGGCGACGGGGACGAGGAGGGCGGTGCCGCTGGCGCCGAGGGGGACGCGGAGGGTCGCGGTGTCCGGGGCGGGGAGGTTCTTCTCCCGGACCCAGCAGCGGAGGAGGTTCTCCAGGGCGGCGGCGTCGGCGGCCCGCTGCGGGTTCGGGTCGTCGAGCGGGTCGGCGGCGGGGGCGGCGGAGCGGTCGCCGGCCGGCGCTTCCCCGGGGCGGGACGGCCGGAGGGGGGCGGGGCCGGTGTGCTGGCGCGGGACCGTGGATTCCTCGGCGTCGGGCTCGGTCATGGTCGCGGTCGCGGTCAGCTGGGAGGTGGGGGTGGCGTTCACGCGGGTTTCCTTGGGGAGGGGGCCGGGGGCGGTCCGGGTCAGTGGGACGGTCCGGGGGCGGGCCGGTGGGGGGCGGCCGGCCGGGGGACGTGGGCGCGTTCGGCGGCGGCGAGGGCGTCGGCGAAGCGGTCGAGGACGGCGGTGGCCTGCTCGTCGGTGAGGGTGAGCGGGGGAAGGAGGCGCACGACGGCGGAGTGGCGGCCGCCGAGCTCGACGATGAGTCCGCGGGCGAGGCATTCCTCCCGGACGGCTCGGGCGAGGACGGGGGCGGCGGGCGGGACGGTGTCGTCGGGTCCCGCGGCCTCGGGGTCGACGAGCTCGACGCCGATCATGAGGCCGCGGCCGCGGACGTCGCCGACGCAGGGGTGGGCGGCCTGGAGGCCCTGGAGGCGGCCGAGCATGTGGGCGCCGAGGGTGGCGGCCCGGTCGGCGAGCCTGTTCTCGCGGACGTACGCGAGGGTGGCGGTGCCGGCGGCCATGGCGAGCTGGTTGCCCCGGAAGGTGCCGGCGTGGGCGCCCGGCTCCCAGGCGTCGAGCCCGGAGCGGTAGACGACGACCGCGAGCGGGAGGGAGCCGCCGATGGCCTTGGACAGGACCATCACGTCGGGGACGACTCCGCTGTGCTCGACGGCCCAGAAGGCTCCGGTGCGCCCGACGCCGGTCTGGACCTCGTCGACGACGAGGGGGATGGAGTGCCGGGCGGTGATGATCCGCATGCGGCGCAGCCAGGCGTCGGGGGCGGGGAGGACTCCGCCCTCGCCCTGGACGGCCTCCACGATCATCCCGGCGGGGGTGGTGACACCGCTCTTGGGGTCGTCGAGGAGGGACTCGGTCCAGCGGGCGGAGAGCTCGGCGCCGCGCTCGCCGCCGACGCCGTAGGGGCAGCGGTACGCCTGCGGGTACGGGAGGCGGGTGACGCGGACGTCCTCGGCGCCGCCGGAGACGGCGAGGGCCCCGGCGGTCATTCCGTGGTAGGCGCCGGTGAAGGCGAACAGGCCGCGGCGCCCGGTGGCGGTGCGGACCAGCTTGAGGGCGGCCTCGACGGCGTCGGTGCCGGCGGGGCCGCAGAACTGGACGCGGGCGTCGGCGGCGAGCTCCGGGGGGAGGGTGGCGAAGAGCTCGGAGGTGAAGGCGTCCTTGACGGGGGTCGCGAGGTCGAGGACGTGGAGGGGGGCGCCGGATTCGAGGACCTTGCGGATGGCTTCGAGGACGACCGGGTGGTTGTGGCCGAGCGCGAGGGTTCCGGCGCCGGAGAGGCAGTCGAGGTAGCGGCGGCCGTCGGCACCCTCGATGGTCAGGCCGCGGGCCCGGACCGGGACGATCGGGAGCGAGCGGGCGTAGGTGCGGGCGGCGGACTCGCGCTGGGCCTGCCGTCGCAGGATCGCCTCGTACCCGCCTCCCGGCGCCGTCCCGTACCCCCGCCGGGTGGGGGCGGTGGCTGAAGCTGATTCGGTAACGGCCACGGCTCGGTGTCCTCCCGCGATAACGGTTGCGTTGCACATCGTCGGGGCGTCCGGGCGTGCTCAAAGGCCGCTCCGAGCGCCGCCGTTGTGTCCCCCGTCCGTACCAACGACGGGAACTGCCGGGGAACACGGGCCGGAGGCAAGATCCTTGGCGTGTCCCGGATCACGGCATGACAACGGCCGCACCGGCTCCGGAACCGCCGGCGGGGCGCGTACCGTCCCCTCCGGCACCGGCATAGTGGGGGCGGTCGTTCCCACGTCCGGTCGGACGAGAGTGCGACCGATGCCCAGAAATGCACCAGTTGACGTAGTCCCAGGGGGATCACGAGATGCGATCGATTCGTCCGCTGCTGATGGCGGCGTCCGCCGTCGCGGCGCTGACGCTCACCGCGACGGCCTGTGGCCCGACCGAGGAGAACGCAGGAGACAAGCCCAGCGCGCCGGCGAGCGAGAACCCGGTCGACAAGATCAAGATTCCGGAGGACCTGAAGCAGCGGCTGAAGGACCACGGGATCGATCTCGACAAGTGGCGCGACGGCGAGTGGAAGAACTGGGACAAGGACAAGTGGCTTCGCGAGGCGAAGGACTTCGTCAACCCGATCATCGAGGACCTCTGGGACCCGGACCGGATGCGGGACGCCGAGCGCCCCGAGCCGCGCCCGGTCGAGGAGGAGGACATCTCCGGTGACGAGGGCGTCACCGACCCGACGCCGGACCCGGTGAAGGCGAAGGCGGTGCCGGCGAAGTACCACGCGAACTCGCCCGCGTCCGGCAAGGTGTTCTTCGACGGTCCCGACGGTTCGATGGTCTGCTCGGCCACCGTGGTGAAGGACCCGGCCCACCCCGGCAAGTCCAACCTGGTGTGGACGGCCGGTCACTGCGTCCACAAGGGCAAGGAGGGCGGCTGGTACCGCAACATCGCCTTCGTCCCCTCCTACAACGACGCCGCGATGGAGACCTCGGCGCTGGAGAAGGCGACGCGCGAGCAGATCGCCCCGTACGGCGTGTGGTGGGCGGACTGGGTGAAGACCTCCGACGAGTGGATCGCGCAGGGCGCCTCCACCGGCGGCGCGGGCGCCCCGTACGACTTCGCGGTCATCCAGGTCACCCCCGAGAAGGGTTCTTCCGGCAAGTCCCTGGAGGAGACGGTCGGTACGGCCCTGCCGGTCGATTTCAACGCCCCGGCGGTGCCGAAGATCAAGGCCATGACGGCCACCGGCTACCCGGCGGCGCCCCCGTTCGACGGCCAGAAGATGTTCCAGTGCGCGGACAAGCCGGGCCGGCTCTCGCTGAAGGCGGAGCAGCCGACGATGTACCGCATCGGCTGCACGATGACGGCCGGTTCGTCCGGTGGCGGCTGGGTCGCGCAGGGCCGGGACGGGAAGCCGGCGCTGGTGTCGAACACCTCGATCGGCCCGTCGACGGCCGGCTGGCTGGCGGGCCCGCGCCTCGGCCCCGAGGCCAAGGCGATCTTCGACGAGGTCAGCAAGAAGTACGCCGGCCGGTAGGCGGCGCGATCACCTGACGTAGGGGGGCGGGACCGGATCGGTCCCGCCCCCCCTTCGTACGGCAGAAAGGCGCCGGCCCCAGGAGTCGATCTTGCCGGTGTCGGCGTTGGCGTTGTCCGTCACGCGGAGCTTCCACGTGCCGTTGGCGACCTCGGAGGAGGCGTTCACGGTG
>NZ_JBEZNU010000028.1:0-98829 GCF_040653375.1 Streptomyces sp. NPDC047974 | reverse complement strand
GCCCGCCAGCTCACCTACGCCGCCGCGGCCAAGTCCGAGCGCGTCGACGGCGACCTGACCTTCTTCGGCGCCGCCGCCAAGTGCTTCGCCTCCGACGTCGCCATGGAGGTCACCGTCGACGCCGTCCAGCTCCTCGGCGGCTACGGCTACACCCGCGACTACCCCGTCGAGCGCATGATGCGCGACGCCAAGATCACCCAGATCTACGAGGGCACCAACCAGGTCCAGCGCATCGTCATGGCCCGCAACCTCCCGTAACCATCAGCTCGTTGAAAGGAGCCAGGCCGTGACCCTGAGGATCGCTGTCTGTGTGAAGTACGTTCCCGACGCCACCGGCGACCGCGGTTTCGCGGACGACCTGACCGTCGACCGCGACGAGGTCGACGGCCTCCTCTCCGAGCTCGACGAGTACGCGGTCGAGCAGGCGCTGCGGATCTCCGAGGAGGCCGACGAGGCCGAGGTCACCGTCGTCACGGTCGGCCCGGACGACGCCAAGGACGCCCTGCGCAAGGCGCTGTCGATGGGCGCGGACAAGGCCGTCCACGTCAACGACGAGGCCATCCACGGCTCCGACGTCATCGCCACCTCCGCGATCCTCGCCAAGGCTCTGGAGAAGACCGGCTTCGACCTGGTCGTCTGCGGCATGGCCTCGACCGACGGCACCATGGGCGTGCTCCCCGCGCTGCTCGCCGAGCGGCTGAGCCTGCCGGCGGCGACGCTGCTCTCCGAGGTGTCGGTGGAGGACGGCGTGGTGAAGGGCCGTCGTGACGGCGACGCCGCCACCGAGCTCCTGGAGGCCCCGCTGCCGGCCGTCGTCTCGGTCACCGACCAGTCCGGCGAAGCCCGTTACCCCTCCTTCAAGGGGATCATGGCGGCGAAGAAGAAGCCGGTCGAGGAGCTGGAGCTCGACGACCTGGACATCGACGAGGACGAGGTCGGCCTGGCCGGCTCCTGGACCCTGGTCGAGTCGGCGGACGCCCGCCCGGCCCGCACCCAGGGCACGATCGTCACGAACGAGGACGGTGACGGCGGCAAGCAGCTGGCCGCCTTCCTCGCCTCCCAGAAGTTCATCTGACCGTCCGTCATCCCCACTCAGGAGCAAGGAATCATGGCTGAGATCCTGGTTCTCGTGGACCACGCCGACGGTGCGGTCCGCAAGCCGGCCCTCGAACTGCTCACCCTGGCCCGCCGCCTGGGCGAGCCGTCCGCGGTCGTCCTCGGCGCCGGCGAGGCCGCCGCCACCGTCGCCGCCACCGCCGCCGAGTACGGCGCGGCCACCGTCTACGTGGCGGACGGCGCCGAGTTCGCCGAGCAGCTCGTCGTCCCCAAGGTCGACGCGCTCACCCAGATCGCGAAGGAGAAGGAGGTGGCCGCCGTCCTGGTGACCTCCTCCGGCGAGGGCAAGGAGATCGCGGCCCGCGTCGCGCTCCGCCTCGGCTCCGGCCTCATCACCGACGCCGTCGACCTGGAGGCCGGTGCCGAGGGCCCGGTCGCCACGCAGTCGGTCTTCGCCGCCTCGTACACGACCAAGTCCCGTGTCTCGCACGGCGTCCCGGTCATCACCGTCAAGCCGAACTCCACCGCCCCGGAGGCCGCCCCGGCCGCCGGCACGGTCGAGGACGTCACCGTCGCCTTCACCGGCAACGCGGCGAAGGTCGTCTCCCGCACCGCGCGCGTCTCCACCGGCCGCCCGGAGCTGACCGAGTCCGCCATCGTGGTCTCCGGCGGCCGCGGCGTCGGCGCCGCCGAGGGCTTCCAGGTCGTCGAGAGCCTGGCCGACTCGCTCGGCGCGGCCGTCGGCGCCTCCCGCGCCGCCGTCGACGCCGGCTGGTACCCGCACTCCAACCAGGTCGGCCAGACCGGCAAGCAGGTCTCGCCGCAGCTGTACGTCGCCGCGGGCATCTCCGGCGCCATCCAGCACCGGGCCGGCATGCAGACGTCGAAGACGATCGTCGCGGTCAACAAGGACCCCGAGGCCCCGATCTTCGACCTGGTCGACTACGGCGTGGTCGGCGACCTCTTCGAGGTGCTGCCGCAGCTGACCGAGGAGATCGGCTCGCGCTGACGCCGTCGGACACGGAAAGGGGGTGGCACTCTGTGCCACCCCCCTTTCGCGCGCTTTCCGGGCTCAGATCCAGCCGTCCAGCGGGACCTCCTCGCAGAGCCGGACGACCGGCCGGCGGCCGGTGTCGGCGGCGCTCGCGAGCTTGACCCGGACACCGGGGCGCACGGCGTGCGGCGGCCCGTCGACCCGGCAGCGGACCACGAAGCCCTCGGCCATGTGGACCGGCCAGAGGTCGGCCTCGGCGGCGGTGTAGGCCCGGCGGACGGTGATCACGCCCTCCCCCTCGCTGAGTTGGGGGGACAGGTCGGTCGACCCGCAGGTCGGGCAGAGCAGGCGCTGGAAGGTGGTGGTGTGGCACCAGGCGCAGCGCTGGAAGTAGAGATCGGCGCCTTCGGCCGATTCCTCGGTCCGGACGGCGCCGGAGTTCCTCAGTCCCGTGTGGAACACGATGCCTTCTCCTCGCACTCGGCGGCTCGACGGTGCATGGAGCCCAAGATATGGCACTCAGTGCCAGCAAAGAAAGACCTCAGTTCCCTCAATCTGAGATACTGCGGCCCCTCATCCCTCGCCGAGGCTCGACTCGACCTCCCGCACCACGCGCCACATCGGGGTGGACCGCTTGGTGATGACGACCACCACGTCCTCGCCCCCCTCGCCCACGGCGTCGCCGGCGCCACCGCCGGCCGCGTCCGGGCTCCAGGTGGCGCGGACGAACTCCAGGGCCCGGTCGACCTCTTCGAGGGGCTCGCCCTTGCCGCCCGAGCGGAGCCAGTGCCGCAGGGCGTGGTTGTGCGCGGCGACGACGGCCGCGGCGGCCACGTTGGCGCGCAGGGTGCCGTCCTTGCGGTCGGCCCAGCGGGTGCGCAGGTAGTCGCCGAGGGTCTTCTCGTACCGCCAGACGACGGAGAGCTCGTACGCGCGCAGCCCGGCGACCTCGCGGGTGAGCCGGTAGCGCTGGACGGAGAAGGTGGGGTTCTCGGCGTACATCCGCATGACCAGGCGGGCGGCGCCGCAGACCCGGACCATCGGGTCGTCGCTGTCGGCGCTGGCGGCGAGGAAGCGGGTCATGTCGTCGAGGCACTGGTCGTGGTCGGGGAAGACCACGTCCTCCTTCGACGGGAAGTAGCGGAAGAAGGAGCGGCGGCCGACGCCGGCGAGCGTGACGATGTCGTCGACGGTGGTCTGCTCGTAGCCCCGCTCCAGGAAGAGCTGGAAGGCCGCGGCGATGAGGGAGTCCCGCATCGCGGGCTTCGGGGAGGTCGGGGGGTTCGTCGCCGCTGCTGCCATGGCACGAACCTAACATCCGGACGACCTCCGCGCGGCACTCGGTGCCGGATTGTTCCGGCACCGAGTGCTCTCGCAGGGGGCGGGCCGCCTCAGCGGGCGGACATCCGCAGGGCGCCGTCCATCCGGATCGTCTCGCCGTTGAGGTAGTCGTGCTCGGCGATCATGGTGATCAGACGGGCGTACTCCGCCGGCTGCGCGAGGCGCTGCGGGAAGGTGACGCCGGCGGCGAGCCCGGCGCGGATCTCCTCGCTGAAGCCGGCCATCATCGGGGTGTCGACGATGCCGGGGGCGACGGTGACGACCCGGATGCCGTACTGGGCGAGGTCACGGGCGGCGGTGATGGTCATCCCGGCGACCCCGGCCTTGGAGGCGGCGTACGCGATCTGCCCCACCTGGCCCTCGAAGGCGGCGATGGAGGCGGTGTTGACGACGAGCCCGCGCTGGCCGTGCTCGTCGGCCTCGTGGCGGGCGATGGACTCGGCGGCGAGCCGCATCACGTTGAAGGTGCCGACCAGGTTCACGTTCACGACCGTACGGAAGAGGTCGAGGTCGTGCGGGCCCTTGCGGCCCAGGACGCGGGCCGAGGGCGCGATCCCCGCGCAGTTCACGGCGAGCCGCAGCTCGGCCCCGTCGGCGTCGATCGCGGCGAGCGCGGCGCGGACCTGGTCCTCGTCGGTGACGTCGGCGGCGATCAGCCGGACGCCGTCGGGCTGCTCCCCGGCGGCGGCGACGGCCTTGTCGAGGTCGAGGCCGTAGACCGTGGCGCCGCGGGCGGCGAGCGCGGCGGCGGTGGCGGCGCCGAGACCGGAGGCGGCACCGGTGACGAGAGCGGCGGAGCCGGCGATGTCCATGGAACTCCTCGTGCATGTCGTGCGGGTGGCCCGGCCGGCGGGTTGGCCGCCGGCCCGGGGACGCTCCCCGCGGGGGACCGCGCGGTCCGCGCGGTCTGCGCCGCTCACCATAGAACCCGCACTCCGCCCCGTGACGCCGGGGTCACGGACCGGGGGTCATCCGATCGGTGGACCCGGGGGTCCCCCGATCCGCCCGCCGAGGGCAGCCGGTGCGCCGACCGTCACGCCCCGGGACCGGCCGGAGGATGAAGCGCCGGTCGATCTTCGACCGGGCGCCCCCTCTCCCCCTCCCTGGAGCACCCCCATGAAGCACGTGAAGAAGGCCCACCGGACCCGTCTGATCACCGGTGGCGCGATCGTCGCCCTCGGCCTGGCGGGGGCCGGCGCCTACTCCGCGAGCGCCGGCGGCGAGGACACGACCGCGGCGCCCGCGGCCGTCACCGAGGCGAAGAGCGGGAACACGACCACCGCCACCCACCTGACGGTCGCCGCGGCGACGAAGGCGGCGAAGGCCGTCCTGGACGCCGCGGAGGCCGAGAACCAGCGGGTGACCGTCGCGGTCGTGGACCGCGACGGCAACACGATCGTCACCCTGCGCGGCGACGGCGCGGGCCCGCAGTCCTACGCGTCGGCGGAGCGGAAGGCGTACACGGCGGTCTCCTGGAACGCTCCGACCTCCGAGCTCGCCAAGCGCCTGGAGCAGGCACCGAACCTGAAGGACATCCCCGGCACCCTCTTCCTCGGCGGCGGCGCCCCGGTCACGGCCGAGGGGACCCCGGTCGCGGGCATCGGCGTCGCGGGCGCACCCTCCGGCGATCTGGACGAGAAGTTCGCCCGCGCCGGTGTCGCGGCGCTGGCCCGATAGCACACCCGGCCGGAAAATGCCGAACCCCGGTGCGCCTGAAACGGGGGAACACAGGCGAACCGGGGTGGCAGATCAGAGCATACGCCTTGACTGGTTCAACACGAAATCACCACGAGTCTGTCACGTCGCCGGGTCGACGAGCAGCGTCGCCCGGCCGATCACCACGCGGTGGTCGGAGCAGGGTTCGGTGTACCCGGCCTTGAGTGCACCGGCCGCGTCGATCTCGGTGCACACGGGGATCGCCTTGGAGTCGGCGGAGTAGTCGGGCGAGGCGAGCCGGTCCGCACGGACGAAGATCATGTCGATCTTGGAGCTCGGAACGCCGCAGGGCAGCCCGGCCACCGGTTTGGCCGACGTCTCCTCTCCGTATCCCGGGCAGGAGGCGTCCATGTCGTCGAGCTCGCGGTGGGCGCCGTAGTTCGGGTCCTCCGCCCTGGAACCGGAGGGCTCCGGGACCTCCTTGGCGTAGAAGCGGTTCAGACGGTCGTAGTCCGGCTCGGCGTTGAAGTCACCGGCGATCATGTAGGTCTGTCCGGCGGCGGCGAACCCGTTCAGGATGCCGTCGAGCTCGACGAGCTGGTTGTAGCCGTACGGCTTCTCCCCGGTCGAGATCGGGCCCACGTGGACGGAGCAGAACTTCATGGCCGGCCGGTCGGCCAGCGGCGCGCAGAGCAGCCCGCTCATCACCGGGTGCTGGACGCCGTCGGCGGACCAGTGGGACAGACCGCTCTCCTGCGCGAACGTCCGGTACTCGGCGGGGCCGAGCCGGTGGCGGCTGAACAGGGCCTTGCCGAAGGACTCTCCGCCGCAGATCGACCGGTCGTCCGCGCCCGTGCTGCCCGCGGGAATGGCCTCCTGGAAGCGGGCGTAGCTCGGATTGTCCGGGTTCCAGCTCGCCAGCTGCGTCCTGATGGCGCGGTACTGGCTGTAGCAGATCTCGTTGAACGAGACGAAGTCCACGGCGTTCTCGGCCCGCCTGATCGAGCCCACCGCCTCCTCGATCAGACCGCTGTCGGTGCGGCCGTGGTTCATCTTGTGGCCCGATATGTTCCAGGTCCAGGCCGTGTACGGGACGGCCTCCGCCTCCGCCGAAGCGGCCGTCGCCCCCGTCGCGTTCGTCAGCAGCGCCGCCAGCGCGAGCGCGCCGGCGACCAGTGCCTTCCTCATGGATCCCCCCACACAGAAAGGACGGGCGCCCACCGCGCCCGCCAAAGACGATCAGTCTAGGAGCGGGTGGCGGCCTCCCGACTGGCCCGGGGGCGCGCGCCTCTGGGAGGATCGCCCTCCAGGGACGCGAACTCGGGGGAACCGTGCAGGACTTGCAGCCGGACGATCCGGACGTCATCGGCCCGTACCGCCTCTCGGCGCGGCTCGGCGAGGGCGGGATGGGGCAGGTGTTCCTGGCCGTCTCCCGGAGCGGGCGGCGGCTCGCGGTGAAGGTGATCCGGCCGCAGATCGCCGCCGACCCCGGGTTCCGGGAGCGGTTCCGGCGCGAGGTGGCGGCCGCCAGGAGCGTCGGGGGCTTCTGGACCGCGCCGCTCGTGGACGCCGACCCGGACGGTCCGGTGCCCTGGGTGGCCAGCGACTACATCGACGCGCCCGACCTGGCGGCGCTGGTACGGGACCGGGGCCGGCTGCCCGAGCCGGAACTGCGCGCACTCGCCGCCGGTCTCGCCGAGGCCCTGGAGGCGGTCCACCGGGCCGGTCTCGTGCACCGGGACCTGAAGCCGTCGAACATCCTGGTCACCGAGGACGGGCCGCGCGTCATCGACTTCGGCATCTCGAAGGCGGTGGAGGGCGCCACGGCGCTCACGGACACCGGCCTGGTCGTCGGCACCCCGGGCTTCATGAGCCCGGAGCAGGCGACGGCCGGGCCGGTGGCCCCGTCGAGCGACGTCTTCTCACTGGGCGCGGTCCTCGCGTACGCCGCGACCGGCCGGGCCCCCTTCGGCGAGGGCCCGGCCCCCGCCCTGCTCTACCGCGTCGTCCACGACGAACCGGACCTGGACGGCGTGCCCCCGAGCCTGTACGCGCTGGTCGCCGAGTGCCTGGAGAAGTCGCCGGAGCGCCGCCCGTCGGCCTCGCGGGTCCTGGACCTGCTGGGCGCCGAACCCTCGGCGGCACCCCGGCCGCCCGTGACACGGGTGCCGGCGCCGCCGGCCCCGCGGACGGAGGCGGTGGAGGTCACCGCGGGCCTTCTGGACCGGCCGACCCGGCGCACGGAGAACGGGGGCTGCCTCGCGATCCTCGGGATCGTGTCCCCGAGCGTCGGCGTCCCCCTCGGCATGATCCTGTCGCTCCCGGTCGTCACCCTCGCGACCGCGCTGCTCGGCCTGGCCGCCCTGGTGACCGGCGTCGTCGTCTCCGGCGGCCAGCCGCTCGTCCGGCACACCGTCCAGCTGACCGCCGACCACCTCCACTGCCGGGTACGCGACCGGCGCTGGTCCTCGCCGTGGGCGGACGTCTCCCGCGTCACCGTCCGGCCCACGAAGCCGGGCGCGCGGGGAGAGCGCCGGTGGCAGCTGGCGGCCGTCCTGCGCGAGGGCGTGTCCGTCCCGAAGGACTTCTCCGGCAAGGGCCGGCACGAGGCCGTCATGGCACTCCACTTCGACGCCTCGGAGGACCCGGGCCCGGCACTCCGGCGGCTCGACGCCGGGCTGCGCCGGCACGCCGGGCACCGCTACGCCCCCGACACCGGCCTGACCGCGTTCCTCGACCGGCCCGATCCGGAAGAGACGGCCTAGGCGGTGGCGGCTTCCGACGGGGCGGCGCCGGAGGCTTCGTCGCGCCGGCGTTCGCGGACCGCGATGCGGGCGAGTTTGGTCAGCATCATGCCGTTGCGGATGGAGACGAGGTAGTCGACGGGGAGTCCGTGCATCCGGGTGCCCGGGCCGCGGAGGGGGTGCCATTCGAGGAGGAAGAGGGTGCTGCCGCCCCACGGGACCAGGTTCATGGCGATCCGGGCCGCGCCGAAGGGGTCGGCCTTCGCCTCCAGTTCGAGGCGGCGCTCGGGCTCGCAGATGCGGACGACGCAGGTGTCCTCGAGGCTGAGGGGGCCGACGCCCACCCGCACCCGGAGCCGGGAACCCACCTCGGGCCACCCGGGGTCCGCGGCGATGACCTGCTGCGTCCCGGACACCCACTCCCCGTAACGGAGGCCGTTGGCCAGCAGGCCCCACACGCGGGAGGGCGGGCTCAGGATCAACCGGCGATTACGGGACACGACGACCGCCTTCGCTCATTCGCGTACGAAAGTGCAGGAGTAGCCTTCGGCGAGGCTATCCCGTCACCGGGCCCGTCGCCCGGCCGGCATCGCCCGGAGAGGCCGGCCCTCACCCGCGAGGGCCGAGGACGGCCTCCCCGTATCGGCTTCGACCCGCTACTTCTCGGGGCGGGCCAGTCCCCTGCTGATGACGAGCCGCTGGATCTGGTTCGTCCCCTCGAAGATCTGCATGATCTTCGCCTCGCGCATGTAGCGCTCGACGGGGAAGTCCCGGGTGTAGCCGTAGCCGCCGAGGACCTGGACGGCGTCCGTGGTGACCTTCATCGCCGTGTCCGTGGCGATGAGCTTCGCCGCGCTGGCCTGGCGGCTGAAGGGGCGGCCGAGGTCGCGGCGGCGGGCGGCGTCGAGATAGGTGGCGCGGGCTGCGTCGACGGCGGCGGCCATGTCGGCGAGGAGGAAGCCGAGGCCCTGGTGGTCGACGATGCGGCGGCCGAAGGCGGTGCGCTCGTTGGCGTAGTCGACGGCCGCGTCCAGGGCGGCCTGGGCGAGGCCGGTGGCGCAGGCGGCGATGCCGAGGCGGCCGTTGTCGAGGGCGCTGAAGGCGATCTGGAGGCCCTGGCCCTCGGTGCCGACGAGCCGGTCCTCCTCGATGAGGGCGCCGTCCCAGTAGGCGGAGGTGGTGGGGACCGCCTGGAGGCCCATCTTGCGCTCGGGGGCGCCGAAGGTGAGGCCCTCGGTCTCGCCGGGGGCGAGGAAGCAGGAGACGCCGTGGCTGCCGGGGGCGGTGCGGGCGAAGAGGGAGTAGAAGCCGGCCTTGCCGCCGTGGGTGATCCACGCCTTGGTGCCGGTGATCCGGTAGCCGCTGCCGTCCTCCTGGCGCTCCGCCTTGCAGGAGAGGGCGGCGGCGTCCGAGCCGGCCTGCGGTTCCGAGAGGCTGTAGCCGCCGACGAGGCGGCCCTCCAGCATCGCGGGGAGCCAGCGCTCCTTCTGCGCCTCGGTGCCGAAGGCGTAGAGCGGGTGGCAGGCGAGCGTGTGCACGCTGGTGGCGACGGCGACGGCCGCCCAGCGGGCGGCGAGCTCCTCCAGGACCTGGAGGTAGACCTCGTACGGCTGGCCGCCGCCGCCGTACTCCTCGGGGTAGGCGAGGCCGAGCAGCCCGGCCCGGCCCAGCGTGGCGAAGAGACCCTCGGGATAGGTCTCGGCGGCCTCGTGCTCGTCCACCCGCGGCGAGAGCTCGTTGTCGGCGATCTCGCGGGTGAGGGCGATGAGGTCCGCCGCTTCGGGGGTGGGAAGCAGGCGGTCGACATCCATGGCGACTCCATCGGCGCGCGGTGGTACTAGGCAGGGGTACGGGGGCACACGGCGAAGCGGTACTAAGACGGGTACTCCAGTACCGTCAAAAATAGCGCATGAGCCTCCGGACGTAACCCCTTCCCGCGGGCGGCCCGGCATACTGTTCGGGTGATCGAGACCTCCGCCGCCGACGCCCCCAAGCTCACGGGCCGCGGAGCGGCACGCCGCTCCGCGCTCTTCGAGGAGCTGGTCGCCCTCCTCGTCGGCGAGGGCTTCGCCCGGCTGACCCTCGACGACCTGGCCGCCCGGCTGCACTGCTCCAAGCGGACCCTGTACGGCCTGGCCGGCAGCAAGGAACAGCTGGTCAGGGCGGCCGTCGTGCACTTCTTCCGACGCGCCACGGCCCGCGTCGAGGCCGTCCTGGCCGCCGCGAGCGGCCCCGCGGAGCGGCTCTCCGCCTATCTGCGGGCCGTCTCCGCCGAGCTGGCGCCGGTCTCCCCGCAGTTCTTCGACGACGTGGCCGCCTTCGAGCCGGCCGCCGAGGTGTACGAGCGGAACACCCGCGCCGCCGCCGGCCGGGTGCAGCAGCTCATCGAGGAGGGCGTCAGGGCGGGCGTCTTCCGGGAGGTCCACGTGGCCTTCGCCGCCGACGTCATCGCCTCCGTGATGGTGCGCATCCAGCGCCGGCAGGTGGCCGCGTCCACCGGCCTCGCGGACGCCGAGGCGTACGACCAGCTGGCCGAGCTGCTGCTCAGCGGGCTGCGCAGGACCTGAGCGGCGGCCGCAGCGCCACCACCGACCACCCGCCCGATGGACCACGACCGCGAGGGACGCCAGTGACCAGATCGAACGGCAGGACCGTGCGGGACCTGCGGCGCGAGAACCGCACCGCGGTCCTCCGGCGGCTCTACTTCGACGGCCCGATGAGCCGCTTCGCGCTCGGCCCCGCCACCGGGCTCAGCTCCGGCTCGATCAGCAACGTGGTGGCCGAGCTCGTCGCGGAGGGGCTCGTCGAGGAGGCCGGCAGCGTCGACTCGGCCGGCGGCCGGCCCCGGATCCTGCTGCGCGTCGCCCCCGACAGCGGGCGGATGATCGGCGTGGACGTGGGCGAGACCCGGGTCAGGGTCGAGCTGTTCGACCTCACCCTCACCGAACTCGCCCGCGCCGAACGCCCCTTGTCCCCCTCGGAGGAGGGCGGCGCGCGGTACGACGTCGGGGTCGTCGTCGACCACATCCGCGAGGGCATCGCGGAGGTCCTGCGCGCGGCCGAGGTCCCCGCGGAGCGGCTGCTCGGCGTCGGGATCGGCGTCCCGGGCATCGTCGAGCACACCGACGCGGACGGGGCGGTGGTGCACGGCCAGACCATCGGCTGGGACGCCGTCCCGCTGGAACGGCTGCTGCGCGAGGCGGTCGACCTGCCGCCGGAGGTCCCGTACCGCATCGACAACGGCGCCAAGACCCTCGGCCAGGCCGAGATGTGGTTCGGCGCCGGCCGGGGCGCCCGCAGCGCCGTCGTCGTCCTCTTCGGCTCCGGCGTCGGCGCCTGCGTGACGACCGACCCGCTCGGGCCCGGACGCGCCCTGGAGTGGGGCCACTTGAAGGTGCGCGTACGGGGACGGCGCTGCCGCTGCGGAGCGCTGGGCTGTCTGGAGGCGTACGCGGGCGCGGAAGCACTCCTCGAACGCTGGCGCGAGGCCGGCGGCCTGCCGCCGGAGGGCGCGGACGAGGAGACCGCGCTCGCGGCGCTCGTCGCGGCGGCGCACCCCGGGGAGGGCGCCGCGGCCGACCCGGCGGCGGTCGCCGTCCTGGCGGAGACGGCCGAGTACCTGGGCGCGGGCTTCGCCGACCTGATCAACCTCTTCCAGCCGGAGCGGATCCTCGTCGGCGGCTGGGCCGGGCTGCTGCTCGGCACGCGGTTCCTGGCGGAGGTCGAGGCGCACGCGCGCGCCTACGCCCTCGCGTATCCGGCGGCGCGGGTGAGCATCGGGATGGGCACGCTGGGGCCGGACGCGGTGACCGTCGGCGCGGCGATCCTGCCGCTCGCGGACTTCTTCGCCCGCGGCGGCCGCCACGAGGACCCGCCCCCCGTGGAACCCCCTCCCGCCTGGACCGACACGGTCCGACACCGCACGGCCCACTGACCCCCGTGGGGGCAGGCGCCCCGCGCGGGTGCGGAGGCACCCTCGAAGGTGCCGTGGCGGTCAGGCGACCGAGCCTATGTGGCCGGTCACGGGGGTGTCGTCGTGGTGGATGGGCGTGTGCGCGCCGGTGAGCGAGACACCGGTGCCGCCGCGCCGGTTCGCGACGATCTCCGCGCCGATCGAGAGCGCCGTCTCCTCCGGCGTACGCGCGCCGAGGTCGAGCCCGATCGGGGACCGGAGCCGGGCCAGTTCGAGTTCCGTGACGCCGACCGCGCGCAGGCGCGCGTTGCGGTCCTCGTGGGTGCGCCGCGAGCCCATCGCGCCGACGTAGGCGACGGGAAGCTTGAGGGCCGCCTGGAGGAGGGGGACGTCGAACTTCGCGTCGTGCGTGAGGACGCAGAGCACGGTCCGGCCGTCGACCTCCGTCGACTCCAGGTAGCGGTGGGGCCATTCGACGACGATCTCGTCCGCCTCGGGGAAGCGGAGCCGCGTCGCGAAGACGGGACGCGCGTCGCACACGGTCACGTGGTAGCCGAGGAACTTGCCGACCCGGACCAGCGCCGACGCGAAGTCGATGGCACCGAAGACGATCATGCGGGGGGCGGGGACGGAGGACTCCACGAGGAGCGTCAGCGGCTGCCCGCAGCGGCTGCCGTCCTCGCCGATCTCGACCGTGCCGGTGCGGCCGGCGTCGAGCAGCGCCCGCGCCTCGGCCGCGGCGGTGCGGTCCAGTTCGGGGTGGCCGCCGAGCTTCCCCTCGTACGCGCCGTCCGGGTGGACGAGGAGGGCCTGGCCGAGCAGGTCCTCGGGGCCGGAGACGATCCGGGCGAGGGCTGCCGCCTCCCCCGAGACGGCGGCGGCCAGCGCGGCGGGGAAGACCCCGCCGCGGACCGGGGTGACGAGGATGTCGATGATGCCGCCGCAGGTCAGGCCGACCGCGAAGGCGTCCTCGTCGCTGTAGCCGAAGCGCTCGACGACGACCTTGCCGTCGTCGAGGGCCGTCTGGCACAGCTCGTACACCGCTCCCTCCACGCACCCGCCGGAGACCGAGCCGATCGCCGTGCCCTCGCTGTCGACGGCGAGGGCGGCGCCGGGCTGCCGGGGCGCGCTGCCGCCGACGGCCACCACGGTGGCCACGGCGAAGTCGCGTCCCTGCTCGACCCACCGGTGCAGCTCTTCGGCGATGTCCAGCATGTCGGTCTCCTTGGCGGTGTGAGGGGAGGGAGCTCGGGCGTCAGCTGACGCCCAGCCATCCCTCGATCGGGTGAAGGGCGAAGAACACGATGAATATCGCGGTCAGGCACCACATGAACGCACCGACCTCGCGCGCCTTGCCCTGCGCCACCTTGATGACGGTGTAGGCGATGACGCCGGCCGCGACGCCCGGGGTGATGCTGTAGGTGAACGGCATCAGCACGACGGTCAGGAAGACCGGGATGGCGACGGAGCTGTCGCCCCAGTTCACGTGCTTGGCGTTCATCATCATCATCGCGCCGATGACGACCAGGGCGGCGGAGCCGACCTCGCGGGGCACGATCTGGGTGATCGGGGTGAAGAAGAGGCAGGCCGCGAAGAAGAGGCCGGTGATCACCGAGGAGAAGCCGGTGCGGGCGCCTTCGCCGACGCCGGTGGCGGACTCCACGAAGACGGTCTGGCCGGAGGCGCCGGAGACGCCGCCGATCGCGCCGCCCGCGCCGTCGATGAAGAGGGCCTTGGACAGGCCGGGCATGCGGCCCTTGTCGTCGGCGAGGTTGGCCTCGGTGCCGACGCCGATGATGGTGGCCATGGCGTCGAAGAAGCCGGCGAGGACCAGGGTGAAGACGATCACGCCGACGGTGATGTAGCCGACGTCGCCCCAGCCGCCGAAGGAGACGTCGCCGAAGAGCGAGAAGTCCGGGGCGGAGACCGCGCTGCCCTTGAGCTCGGGGGAGCCGTTGGCCCAGGAGCCGGGGCCCTTGGCCGGGATGTCCGCGACGGCGTTGACGATCAGCGAGATGATCGTGCCGCCGACGATGCCGATGAGGATGGCGCCGGGGACCTTGCGGGCCTGGAGGGCGAAGATCGCGAGGAGGGTGACCGCGAAGATCAGGACGGGCCAGCCGACGAGTTCGCCGCCGGAGCCCATGGTGACGGGCGGGCCGAACTGCGGGCCCGCGCCGACGAAGCCGGCCTTGTTGAAGCCGATCAGCGCGATGAAGAGGCCGATGCCGATGGTGATGCCGTGCTTGAGCGGCAGCGGGATGGCGTTCATGATCATCTCGCGGAGACCGGTGACCACCAGGAGGCAGATCACCAGACCGTAGACAATGCACATGCCCATGGCCTGCGGCCAGGTCATCTGCGGCACCACCTGGGTGGCGAGCACCCCGGAGACGCTCAGGCCGGCCGCGAGGACGAGCGGGACCTTGCCGACGAAGCCCATGAGCAGGGTCGTCACCGCCGCCGCGAGGGCGGTCGCCGTGATGACGGCGGAGGAGGCGAGGACGTTCTTCTCGACGTCCGGGCCTCCGAGGAGGATCGGGTTGAGCAGGAGGATGTACGCCATCGCCATGAAGGTGGTGACGCCACCGCGGATCTCCGTGCTGACGGAGGATCCTCTCTCCGAGATGTGAAAGTACCGGTCGAGCCAAGAACGTCCGGCGGGGTTGCGCGAGCCGGAGCCCGCGTCTTCCGCGGCGGTCTTGGGCTCCACAGACGACTGGGTCATGGGGCCTACTCCCAAGGTTCAAAGGGGCACCCGCACGAGGGGGACTCGTGAGCGGCGGGATTTGGGAACTGCTGTTGGCTGCACGACCCGGGGGACGGCCCGAGACGAACGGGGTACTGCGGGTACTTCTGGTGATGCGGGTACTGCGGGTTGGAGCGGGTACTGCGCTCCGGGCGGTGCGGGCGGGAGGGACGTGTGACGTTCCCCGGGAGGCACGCACCGCCCGGAGGGTCCTACAGGGTGCCGGTGAGCGCCTCGGGGCGGACCGGGGTCTTGTTCAGCTCCAGGCCGGTCGCCGCCCGGATCGCCGCGAGGACGGCCGGGGTGGACGACAGGGTCGGGGCCTCGCCGATGCCCCGGACGCCGTACGGCGCGTTGGGGTCGGCCAGTTCGAGGTAGTCGACCGGGATGGTCGGCGTGTCGAGGATCGTCGGGATCAGGTAGTCCGTGAAGGAGGGGTTGCGCACCTTCGCGGTCTTCGGGTCGACGATGATCTCCTCCATCACCGCGACGCCCAGGCCCTGGGTGGTGCCACCCTGGATCTGGCCGATCACGGAGAGCGGGTTGACCGCCTTGCCGACGTCCTGGGCGCAGGCCAGCTCGATCACCTTGACGAGGCCGAGCTCGGTGTCCACCTCGACCACCGCGCGGTGCGCGGCGAAGGCGTACTGGACGTGGCCGTCGCCCTGGCCGGTGACGAGGTCGAAGGCCTGGGTCGGACGGTGCCGCCACTGCTCCTCGATCTCGACGACCTGGTCCTCCAGGACGTCCGCGATGGTGGCGAGGGCCTCGCCGCCGTCGGTGACGACCTTGCCGCCCTCCAGGAGGAGTTCGGCGTTGGCCCACGCCGGGTGGTACGAGCCGAACTTGCGCCGGCCGATCTCCAGGACCTTCTCGCGGACGAGCTCGCAGGAGTTCTTGATGGCGCCGCCGGTCATGTACGTCTGGCGGCCCGCGGAGGTCGAACCGGCCGAGCCCACCTGGGTGTCGGCGGGGTGGATGGTGACCTGCTGGACGCCGAGCTCGGTGCGGGCGATCTGCGCGTGGATCGTGACGCCGCCCTGGCCGACCTCGGCCGCCGCGGTGTGGACCGTGGCGACGGCCTCGCCGTTGATGACCTCGATGCGGATCTTCGCGGTCGAGTAGTCGTCGAAGCCCTCGGAGAAGCCGACGTTCTTGATGCCGACGGCGTAGCCGACGCCGCGGACGACGCCCTCGCCGTGCGAGGTGTTGGAGAGGCCGCCCGGAAGGGCGCGGACGTCCGCGCTCTCGCCGGCGGTCTCCCACTGGCGCTCCGGCGGCATCGGGCGGGCCTTGACCCGGCGCAGGAGCTCGGCGACCGGGGCCGGCGAGTCCACGACCTGGCCGGTCGGCATGAGCGTGCCCTGTTCCATGGCGTTGAGCTGGCGCAGCTCCACCGGGTCCATGCCCAGCTTGGCCGCGAGCTTGTCCATCTGCGCCTCGTAGGCGAAGCAGGCCTGGACCGCGCCGAAGCCGCGCATGGCGCCGCAGGGCGGGTTGTTGGTGTAGAGGCCGATCGCCTCGATCTCGACGTCGTCGATGACGTACGGGCCGACCGAGAGGGAGGAGGCGTTGCCGACGACCGAGACCGTCGAGGAGGCGTAGGCGCCGCCGTCCAGGACGATCTTGCACTTCATGTGCGTGATCTTGCCGTCCTTGGTGGCGCCGTGCTCGTAGTAGAGCTTCGCCGGGTGCCGGTGGACGTGCCCGAAGAAGGACTCGTACCGGTTGTAGACCATCTTGACGGGCTTGCCGGTGCGCAGCGCGAGCAGCGAGGCGAGGATCTGCATGGAGATGTCCTCGCGGCCGCCGAAGGCGCCGCCGATGCCGGCCATGGTCATCCGGACCTTGTCCTCGGGCAGGCCGAGGCAGGGCGCGATCTGCTCGCGGTCCGCGTGCAGCCACTGGGTGGCGACGTACAGGTCGACGCCGCCGTCCTCGGCCGGTACGGCGAGGCCGGACTCCGGGCCGAGGAAGGCCTGGTCCTGCATGCCGAAGGTGTACTCGCCCTTGACGATGACGTCGGCGCGCTTGGCGGCCTCGTCGGCGTTGCCGCGGATGATCGGCTGCCGGTGCACGATGTTGGGGTGCGGGACGTGGCCGATGTGGTGGTCGTCGCGGTTCTCGTGGACCAGGATCGCGTCGGGGGCGGTGGCCGAGGCCTCGTCCGTGATGACCGGGAGCTCCCGGTACTCGACCTTGATCTTGGCTGCGGCGCGGCGCGCGGTCTCCGGGTGGTCGGCGGCCACGAGGGCCACCGGCTCGCCGTGGTGGCGGACCTTGCCGTAGGCGAGCACCGGGGTGTCGCGGAACTCCAGGCCGTAGTTCTTGGCGGCCGGCAGGTCCTCGTGCGTCAGGACGGCGTAGACGCCGTCCATGGTGAGGGCCTCGGAGGTGTCGATGGACAGGATCTCGGCGTGCGCGACGGTGGAGCGCAGGACCTGGCCCCACAGCATGTCCTCGTGCCACATGTCCGAGGAGTAGGCGAACTCGCCGGTCACCTTGAGGGTGCCGTCGGGGCGGAGCGTGGACGCGCCGACGCCGCCCTGGGTGTGGTTCTGGGTGACGTCGGTGGGGGTGCCCACCGGCGCGGTACGGGTGTTCTGAGCCATCGTCAGACCGCCTCTCCCTGGCGCTCCTGGCGCGCGGCCGCGAGGCGGACGGCGTCGAGGATCTTCTCGTAACCGGTGCAGCGGCAGAGGTTGCCGGAGAGCGCCTCGCGGATGTCCGCGTCCGTCGGGGACGGGTTGCGCTCCAGCATCTCGTCGGCCGCGACGAGCAGACCGGGGGTGCAGAAACCGCACTGGACCGCGCCGGCGTCGATGAACGCCTGCTGGATCGGCGAGAGTTCGACGCCCTCACCGGTCTGCGAGTCCTGCGGCTTGGCCTCCCACCGCTTGGCCGCGTCCAGGCTGGTGCCGCAGCCGCCGGTGCCGCAGGCGCCGCCCGGGTGGGCGTCCTCGCGGTGCTGGGCGTAGTCCGCCAGGCCTTCGACGGTGACGACCTCGCGGCCCTCGACCTGGCCGGCGGCGACCAGGCAGGAGCAGACCGGCACGCCGTCGAGGCGGACCGTGCAGGAGCCGCATTCGCCCTGCTCGCAGGCGTTCTTGGAGCCGGGCAGGCCCAGGCGCTCGCGCAGAACGTAGAGGAGGGACTCGCCCTCCCAGACGTCGTCGGCTTCCTGCGGACGACCGTTGACCGTGAAATTCACGCGCATGGTTATGCAGCTCCCTCAAGCGTGCGGCCGGCGCCGCGGTACTGCTCCCACGTCCAGCCGAGCTGGCGGCGAGCCATGATGCCGACGGCGTGGCGCCGGTACTTGGCGGTGCCGCGGACGTCGTCGATCGGGTTGGCGGCGGCCGAGCAGAGGTCGGCGAACTGCTTCGCGATCGCGGGGGTGATGATCTTCCCGTTGTCCCAGAAGCCGCCCTCCTCCAGGGCCGCGTTCAGGAAGGCCTCGGCCTCCTTGGCGCGGATCGGGGTCGGCGCGGCCGAGCCGATGCCGGTGCGCACGGTCCGGGTCTCCGGGTGCAGTGCCAGGCCGAAGGCGCAGACGGCGATGACCATCGCGTTGCGGGTGCCGACCTTGGAGTACTGCTGGGGGCCGTCCGCCTTCTTGATGTGGACGGTCTTGATGAGCTCGTCGGGCTGGAGCGCGTTGCGCTTCACGCCGGTGTAGAACTCGTCGATCGGGATGAAGCGGCTGCCGCGGACCGACTCGACCTCGACCTCGGCGCCGGCGGCGAGGAGGGCGGGGTGGGCGTCACCGGCCGGGGAGGCGGTGCCGAGGTTGCCGCCGACTCCGCCGCGGTTGCGGATCTGCGGGGAGGCGACCGTGTGGGAGGCGAGCGCCAGACCCGGCAGCTCGGCCCGCAGGTTCTCCATGATCTGCGTGTACGGGACGGAAGCGCCGAGCCGGACGTTCTCCTCGCCGACCTCCCACTCGCGCAGCAGCTCGATGCGGTTCAGGTCCAGCAGGTACTCGGGGCGCCGGTGGTCGAAGTTGATCTCGACCATGACGTCGGTGCCGCCCGAGATGGGCACGGCTGTGGGGTGCTCGGCCTTGGCGGCGAGCGCCTCCTCCCAGCTGGCGGGGCGAAGGAAGTCCATGGTGGCTCTCTTCTAGCGATTCTGGTGGGGGTCGGACGTCTGGGCCCTGGGTGACGTTCGGCCCTCGACTTCGGTGTTCATGTCCTGTTCACGCGGTGTGTGGCCTAGTACACAAGGCCGCCGGGCCCGTGTGCAGTAACCGAAAACATGAAGGAGTTGGCCGGTGCCCTGGTACGTCTTGTAGATTCGAACGAAAGACGGTGAACGGAAACCTCGCCGTTTCCCCCTGGAAACGGCGGCATCACCCTCACCGCCCCACCGTCGAATACCCGACAACCCGATCACCCACTCGACATCACCACTCGACATCACCACTCGAAGGAACGGCGGCGACACGAATGCGGCTGCGCGCACTGCTGGAGAACGACGCGCTCGGGCTGCGCCTGCTGGGCGGCGAGGAGGAGCTGGACCGCTCCGTCCGTGGCGTCATGACCACGGACCTCAAGGACCCCAGCCGGTACCTCTCCGGCGGCGAGCTGGTCCTCACCGGCCTGGCGTGGCTGCGGGAGCCGGCCGACGCCGAGCCCTTCGTCCGGATCCTCAGCCAGGCCGGGGTCTCCGCGCTCGCGGCCGGCGAGGCCGAGCTGGGCGACATCCCCGACGATCTCGTGGAGGCGTGTTCCCGCCACCGGCTTCCGCTCTTCGCGGTCAACGAAACCGTTGCGTTCGCGACGATCACCGAGCATGTCGTTCGACAGGTCTCCGGCGAGCGGGCCGGCGACCTGGCGGCCGTCGTGGACCGGCACCGGCGGCTGATGACCTCCGGCCCGGCGGGCGGCGGCCCCGAGGCCGTCCTCGACCTCCTCGGCTCCGACCTGGACCTGCGCGCCTGGGTCCTCTCCCCCACCGGGCGGCAGATCGCCGGCGCCGGGGAGCCCCTGGACCCGGCCCTCGCCGCCGCCCTCGCGGGCGAGCACCTGGCCGCCACCCGCACCGGCCGGCGCGGCCCGCACCGGCTGACCCTCCAGGGCGCCCCGTACTCGCTCTTCCCGGTCAGGAACACCGGCCGGGCCGCCGGGCCCGGCGCCCGGGACGTCCGCGAGACGGTGCTGTCCGACTGGCTGCTCGCCGTGGAGGCCGACGCCGGGGACTGGCCGGCCGCCCGGCTCGACCTGCTCCAGGGCGTCACGCAGCTGATCTCCGTCGAGCGCGACCGGCGCGACGCGGCCCGCACCGTGCGCCGCCGGCTCGCCCAGGAGGTCCTGGAGCTGGTGCAGACGGGCGCCGCGCCCGCCGAGATCGCCGCCCGGCTGCGGGTGGCCGCCCCGGTGCTGCTGCCCGGCCTCGGCGCGGCCCCGCACTGGCAGGTCGTCGTGGCCCGCGTCGAGTGGGAGCAGGAGGGCGGCCAGGCCCCGGTGGAGCCGGGACCGGTCACCCAGGCGCTCCTGGAGGAGATCCTGGTCGACCCGGCGACCGTCGGTGCCGAGTCCGCCGACCGGATCGCCGTGGCCCACACCGGCGACGAGGCCATCGCGCTGGTGCCGCTGGCCGCGGGCCCGCTGCCGGAGAGCGAGGACGACGGCCCGTCGCCCGCCCTGGGCCTGCACGCGGACGCCCTCCTCGCGGCGGTACGGGCTCCGCTCTCGTCCGGCCTCGCCGACGACGGGCGGCTCACCCTGGGCGTCAGCGCCGCCGTGCACTCGGCGGAGGGGCTGCGGGGCGCCCTGGAGGAGGCCCGGCACGCCCGCCGGGTGGCCGCCGCCCGCCCCGGCCGGGTCTGCGCGGCCGGCCACCACGAGCTGGCCTCGCACGTGCTGCTGCTGCCCTTCGTCCCGGACGACGTGCGGCGCGCCTTCACGGCCCGGCTCCTGGACCCGCTGCGGGACTACGACCGGCGCCACCGGGCGGAGCTGATCCCGACCCTGGAGGCCTTCCTGGACTGCGACGGCTCCTGGACCCGCTGCGCGACCCGGCTGCACCTCCACGTGAACACGCTGCGTTACCGGGTCGGCCGGATCGAGCAGCTGACCGGCCGGGACCTGTCCCGGCTCGAGGACAAGCTCGATTTCTTCCTGGCCCTGCGGATGAGTTGACGGAGTCTGTCCTGCGCGGATCCGGATTTCACTCCTTCGGTTGAGTCCGGAGGAGTGATGGAGGACCCGCCGGCACGCCCCCGCGGCCGGACCCCTCTCGCCCTTGCCCTGCCTGATCATCGCGGTGATCAGGGGCCACGCGGCCCCGACGCCCCGCCGGGCGCTTCCCCGGCGGGGCGTCCCGACAACCCCCCGGCTTTGTGAATTTTTTCACCCGACCCCTTGGCCGGGTACGGCCGTTCGTGCTGAGATGCCGTCCTACTCAACAGCTCGATGGCGCGCTCGGGGAGGGCAATGTGGCGGACACCGCCATGTCTGGTTCCGAATCAGGGGGCGGCGGAAACCCGTCCCTCGCCTACGGCAAGGAGACTCCCGTGGAGACCGCCATATGGCGGCTCCGCTCCCGCGGTTGCTGGACCGACGCGGCGGCGTTGCTCGCCCCCCGCGCCCACGAACCGGCCGCCGCGCTCGAACGGGCGGCGCTGCTGATCGAGCGCTGCCTCTACACCGAACAGGGCTGGGCCGAGGCGGAGGAGGCGCTGCGCGCCGCCGAGGCGGTCGCGAGCAGCGACGAGGAGCGCGGCGCCGCGGCCTGCGAGCGCGGCTATCTCGCCTACGCCTCCACCCTGTTGGGCGTCCGGGACCGCGCCGACGAGGCCCGGATGGCGCTCGGCCGGGCGGCGGCCCTGATCGCCCCCTCCGAGCCGGGCCGACCGCTCCTGGACTACCGGCGCGGGCTGATCGCCCAGAACCTCGGCGACTCCCCGCAGGCGGCCCGGGCCGCGTACCGCCGCGCGCACGCCGGCGCCACCGCGCAGGGCGACTCGCTGCTGCTCTCCTCCACCTGGCGCCATCTCGCCGGACTGGCGTTAAGGGAGGGCGAGTTGGCGGAGGCCCGGCACGGCTTCGCCGAATCGCTGCGGATCCGCGAGGAGTTGGGCTACCTGGTGGGTACGGCTCCGGCGCTGACCGCTCTGGCCGACACCGAGACCGAGGCGGAGGCCGGCCGGCTGCGCGCCGAGGCCCGCCGCCTCTTCCGCCTCCTCGGGGGCGTACCGACCTGGCTGGCGTCGCAGCTGGCGCCCCGCACGGCCATGTGACCCTCCGTCACCCCTCCTGGGGCTCCAGGCAGATGAGGCTCTCCTCGGTGCCGACGACGAGCGCCCCGGTCGCCGTCACGGCGACGGCGCGGACGGCGGGTCCCGGCCGGAAGGCCCTGCGCCGGCCGCCCTCCGGCGCGATCAGCTCGACCCGGCCGTCGGCCCAGGCGGCCGCGACGAGCGGCCCGCCGGGGGCGGGGGCGGCGTGCAGGGCGACCACCGGCGCCCGGTGCTCCGCCAGCGGCTCGGGCACCGGTGCCCGGCCCGGCGTCCAGAGCCGTACGGTGCCGTCGGCGCCGCCCGAGCAGACGAACGGGGTCGCGGACTCGACGGCGGTGACGGCGGTGACCCGGCCGCTGTGCGAGGCGGCCTGGTGGAGGCCGTTGACGCCGAACGCGTGCACCGAGCCGAGCCGGTCCCCCACCACCACCGAGCCCGCGATCGCGGCCAGCGCGGTGCCCGGGTGCCGGGACAGGGTGGTGGAGACGGCCTCGGTGAGCCGCTCCAGATAGGGCGGGCGGGGCGCGGTGCCGCGCACGGTGTGCAGCCGGCCGCGCTCGTCGAGCAGCAGGACCGTCCCGTCGGCGGTGGGCGCGAGGGCGGTGATCCGGCCCTGGACGCGGTGGGCGAGCCGCCCCGCGCCGGAGGCGTCGGCCTCCCGCAGCAGCCGGACCGTGCCGGTGTGGTCGCCCACCAGGAGCAGCTCGGCCGAGGGTCCGCCGGCGGTCGCGCCGAGCACCGCGACGGGTCCCGGCCACGGCGGGGAGACGTCGCCCCGGTGCCGGGCCCAGCGCAGCCGCCAGGGCGACGGGGCCGCCTGTCCGGCGAGCGCGGGCCGCAGCCGGGGGTCGGCGCCGTCGCCGAGCGCGGTGAGCAGCACCAGGGCCCGGCCCGCCGGTCCGTCCGCCGCGCAGAGCGCCTGTCCGGCCCGCAGCCAGGCGTCGCGCAGCCCGCCGTGGTCGTCGGGGGAGGCGGTCGCGTAGCCGGTGGTGACGAGGAGGGGGTCGGCGGCGCAGACGGCGACCGGGTCGGAGAGGTCGGGGAGCTCGGGGAAGGGCGCCGGGGCCGGCGGCGGCCCGGGGTCCGCGTCCCCGTCGAGGTCGACGACGGTGGTCCGGGCGGCCCGGGGGACGCGGGTGCCGGTGCGGGCCTCCACGACGAGCCGGATCCGCCCGACCTCGGCGAGGCCGCCGAGCAGCTCGGCGAGGGCCTCCGGTTCGGCGGCGGCGTGCAGGTCGGTGAGGAGCAGCACGGTCCTGCCGGTGCGGCGGGCCTCGCTGGTGGCGAGGGCGGGCACGAGGTCGGCGGGGGTGCGGGCCACCACGCCGAGCCGGTCGGCGAGCGTCCAGGCCACGCCGAGGGCGCTCTGCCCGGCGAGCGGCACGAGCACCCGCTCGGCCTTCGCCCTGCCCCGCCGGGCCCGGGTCCCGTGGACGGCCAGCCGGCCGAGGAGGGCGCTCTTCCCGCTGCCGGGGGCGCCGGTGACCAGGCAGAGCCGGGGCGCGTCGGGATCGGTGAGCCAGCCGAGGAGGGCGGCGGCCTCGGGCCCCGTACCGGTGAGCGACGCCGAGGTCTTCGGGGAGGGCCGGCGTCCGTCCGCGGGGGACGGGGTCGCGGACGGCATGGGACACCTCACGAGCGCGCGGTACGAACGGCTGTCGCCTTCGACCTTAGTGGGCCCGGGCCCCGCGGAGGCCGCCCCGTCGGGGACCGGCCTCCCGGGGGTGGACCGGGCGCCCCGGCGGCCCGGGACGTCCGGTGGTGATCAGCCGTTCGCGCCCGCGAAGTGCTCGCGGACCAGGGACTCCACGACGGGGAGGTCCTGGGCGGCGAGGGCGTCGAGGAGGGCGGAGTGCTCGGCGGCGTCGGCGACCAGGTCCGCGTGGCGCGGGACGGGGGCGCTGAGGAGGGGCCACTGGGAGCGGCGGTGGAGGTCGTCGGCGATGGCGAGGAGCTGTTCGTTGCCGGCGAGGGAGAGGACCGCGCGGTGGAAGGCGCGGTCGGTCTCCGCGTAGTGCGCGCGGTCGCCGCGGGCGGCGGCGGCGCCGGTCGCCTCCGCGAAGGGCCGGAGCGCGGCCCAGCGGGCGGCCGGGACGGTGCGGGCGAGCCGCAGCATGACCGGGACCTCGATCAGGGCGCGTACCTCCGCCAGCTCGGCCAGCTCGCGGGCGGTGCGGACGACGACGCGGAAGCCGCGGTTGGGCACGACCTCGACGGCGCCCTCGACGGCGAGCCGCTGCATGGCCTCGCGGACGGGGGTCGCGGAGACGCCGAAGCGCTCGCCGAGGGCGGGGGCGGAGTACACCTCGCCGGGCCGCAGCTCGCCGGCGACGAGGGCGGTGCGCAGGGCGTCGAGGATCTGGCCGCGGACGGAGTGCCGCCGCACGGCGCGCGGGCCGTCCCCGGTGAGGGGGGACTCGCCGTGGGTGTGCTCGCCGTGGGTGTGCTCGCCGCGCGCCTGCTCGGGGACGCGCGGGGAGTTGGTGTCGGCCGGGGCTTCGGATCCGGGGGCGTACGGGCCGGCCGCGGGGTCGCCGAATCGCACGGACGGTCCCTCCGTCGCCCGCTCGCGTGCTGCGCCCTGCTCCACCCGGGTCCTCCTGCGGCTTCGTGCCGGGCCCGGCTCGCGCGGCCCGGGCCCCCTGTGCACCATAGGCGAACGGACCGTTCCGTGGGACCGCGCCCACGAGGCGCGGGTGGGAGCGGGCCGGGCGGTGGTGAGACGCGATGCCGATTCGGGTAAGGTAAGGCTAACCTGCTAACGATCGCGATTCGGTGGTCCGCATGACCGTCCCCGCTCTGTTGTCCTCCCCCCTCGCCTCGTCCGTCGCGGCCTCGTACGCCCGGCTCGCCGAGGTCTTCTCCGGCCTGCGGATAGAGGAGACGGCCGAGAACGAACGGCTGCCGCGCGGCGCAGGCTGGGTCCTCGCGGAGGAGCTCGCGGCCGGCGGGGCCGCCCTGGACGCCTTCCTCGCCTGGGACAACGCCCAGGTCCTCCGCGACTACGGGCAGCAGGCCCGCCCCGACGTCGTCGCGAGCTTCGGACTCCACCGGTACGGCTGGCCCGCCTGCCTCCTGGTGACGGTCCCCTGGTTCCTGCACCGCCGGGTCCCCCGCCTCCCGGTGACGGCGGTCTCCTTCCAGCGGACCCGCGGCCGGATGGCAGTCCGCGTCGAGGAGTTCGCCTGCCTCCCCGGCGACCCGGCCGCCGCCCTCCCCGGGGCCCGCGTGGTCGCGGACGAGGACGCCCTGCGCGCGGAGGTCCGCGCCTCGCTCGCCGAGCACTTCGAAGCCCTCATCGGCGGCTTCGGCCCCCGGATGCGGCGCGGCCGCCGCGCCCTGTGGGGGATGGTGACGGACGAGATCGTCGAGAGCCTCTGGTACATCGGCGCCCTCCTCGGCGAGGAGGAGCGGGCGATGGCCGAACTGGAGCTGCTGCTGCCGGGGAGCACCGGCCGGCCGGAGAAGCCGTACGCGGGCGGGGCCGGCTTCCGGCCGCTGCCCGGGAGCGAGGGGCCGGACGGCGCCCCGCGCGCCACCCGGGACCGGGCCACCTGCTGCTTCTTCTACACCCTGCGCCCCGAGGACACCTGCCTCACCTGTCCGCGGACCTGCGACGCGGACCGGGTGCGGCGGCTCGCCGCGACCGCCTGAGGAATACGCCACCCGAACGGGTGGCGTGATTCGAACACGACTCCGTGTACACGGTGGCACGTTCGACCAGAAGGTACCTATTCGTATGCCCTGAGCCCTCGTTGGCGTGCTCTTGCCCCGAAACCCCGTACGTCCCTTGATCGGTCGGACAGTATGGGCGGCCAAACGCCCTACTGCGATGCGAGGGACACCGCATGAGACTGACCGACATATCGCTGGACTGGCTGCTTCCGGGCGGCGTGATGGTCGCCGGAGTCCTGACGGCGGTGGCGGTGCTCGCGCGCGGGAAGCGCGCCGGTGACCAGGCCGCGGCCGAGGACTCCTGGGAACGCAGCGAGGAGCGGCGCAGACGCAAGGAAGCCGTCTACGGCTTCGCCTCGTACGGGCTGCTGTTCTGCTGCGCCGCCGTCGCGGCGGCGCTCTCCTTCCACGGGCTCGTCGGCTTCGGCCGGCAGAACCTCAACCTGACGGGCGGCTGGGAGTACCTGGTCCCCTTCGGCCTCGACGGCGCCGCCATGTTCTGCTCGGTGCTCGCCGTCCGCGAGGCCAGCCACGGCGACGCGGCCCTCGGCTCGCGCCTCCTGGTCTGGCTCTTCGCGGGCGCGGCCGCCTGGTTCAACTGGGTGCACGCGCCGCGCGGCCTGGGCCACGACGGGGCCCCGCAGTTCTTCGCGGGGATGTCCCTGTCGGCGGCGGTCCTCTTCGACCGGGCGCTGAAGCAGACCCGCCGGGCGGCGCTGCGCGAGCAGGGCCTGGTGCCCCGTCCGCTGCCGCAGATCCGGATCGTGCGGTGGATAAGGGCCCCCCGGGAGACCTTCGCCGCCTGGTCGCTGATGCTCCTGGAAGGCGTACGGACCCTGGACGAGGCCGTGGACGAGGTCCGGGAGGACCGGCGCGAGAAGGAGCAGAACAGGATCCGCCGGCGCGAGCAGGCCAAGCTCGACCGGGCGCAGATCAAGGCGCTCAACCGTCAGCACCGGGCCTTCGGCCGGGGTGGCGGGCGCCAGGTGGAGGTGGCGGCGCTGACCGCCGCCTCCGGGACCGGCGGGGGCCAGGCCCCCGGGTCCGGGCCGGGTTCCGCGACGGCGTCGGTGACGGCGGCCGTCGCGGAACCCGCCATAGCGGACCCGGGACAACTGCCCCTTCGGCCCCGGCCCTCCCTGCAAGCCGTCAGGGAAAGTGAGAAGCGGGAGTCGCGGACGGTGGACCTCACCGCCGAGGACGACACCCAGGCCCTGCCCCGACTCGACTCCCTGGAGGCGAAGATCTCCGAGATGGAGCGCCTGCTCGGCTGACGGGCCCGCTCCACCCCACGGCAGGACCGTGGCACACCCCGACGGCGGGGCCGCCCCTCAGGCGGCCCCGCCGTTCAGTTCGAACCAGACGACCTTCCCCGTGGCGCGCTCCTCGATCCCCCAGGAGTCGGCGAGCTCCCGCACCAGGAAGAGGCCCCGGCCGCTCGTACCGTCGTCGGCGGGCGGTACGGGCGGGGCGGTGAGACCGGGCTCGAAGTCGCGGACCTCGACCCGGAGCTGGCCGGGATCGACGGTCGCGGTGACGACCGCGCCGTGGGCGGTGTGGACCAGCGCGTTGGTGACCAGTTCGCTGGTGAGCAGCTCGGCGACGGCCCCGGTGTCCGGTCCGCCCCAGCTGCCGAGGAGTTCGCGTAACGCGTGGCGCACCTCCGGCACCGCCGTCAGGTCCGCCCCTCCCACCTTTCTGAGCAGTTGAGTCGGCTGTCGTGCCTTCCCGGCCATAGCCCCCACCCACGATCGCGTCGAACAGGCTCACGGGAGAGCCTGCCCCGCGAGCCGGTCCGCATGCGCCGGGTTCCGTGCCCTCAGGGGCGCGGCACGTTGCGCAGGTTGGATCGCGCCATCTGGAGCATCCGGCCCACTCCCCCGTCGAGGACGATCTTGCTGGCGGAGAGGGCGAAGCCGGTCACCATCTCGGCGCTGATCTTCGGGGGGATGGACAGGGCGTTGGGGTCGGTGACGACGTCGACGAGGGCGGGACCCTTGTGCTTGAAGGCGTCCTTGAGCGCCCCGGCGAGGTGCTTGGGCTTCTCGACGCGGACGCCGTAGGCGCCGGCGGCCCGGGCGACGGCGGCGAAGTCGGGGTTCTTGTAGCCCGTGCCGTACGAGGGGAGCCCGGCGACCAGCATCTCCAGCTCGACCATGCCGAGCGAGGAGTTGTCGAACAGGACGACCTTCACCGGGAGTTCGTACTGCACGAGGGTGAGGAAGTCGCCCATGAGCATGGAGAAGCCGCCGTCGCCGGAGAGCGCGACGACCTGCCGTCCCCGGTCGGTGAACTGGGCGCCGATCGCCTGCGGGAGGGCGTTGGCCATGGAGCCGTGGCTGAAGGAACCGATGATCCGGCGGCGCCCGTTGGGGGTGAGGTACCGGGCCGCCCACACGTTGCACATCCCGGTGTCGACCGTGAAGACCGCGTCGTCGTCGGCGAGTTCGTCGAGGACGGAGGCCACGTACTCGGGGTGGATCGGGGTGTGCTTCTCGACCTTGCGCGTGTACGCCTTGACCACGCCCTCCAGGGCGTCGGCGTGCTTCTTCAGCATCCTGTCGAGGAAGCGGCGGTCGGTCCGCTGCCTGATCCGGGGCGTGACGCAGCGCAGGGTCTCGCGGACGTCGCCCCAGACGGCGAGGTCGAGCCGGGAGCGACGGCCGAGGTGTTCGGGGCGGACGTCGACCTGCACGATCCGGACGTCGTCGGGGAGGAAGGCGTTGTACGGGAAGTCGGTGCCGAGCAGGATCAGCAGGTCGCACTCGTGGGTGGCCTCGTAGGCGGCGCCGTAGCCGAGCAGGCCGCTCATGCCGACGTCGAAGGGGTTGTCGTACTGGATCCACTCCTTGCCCCGCAGGGCGTGGCCGACGGGGGCCTTGAGCCGCTCGGCGAACTGCATGACCTCGGGATGGGCGCCGGCGGTGCCGCTGCCGCAGAACAGCGTCACCCGTTCGGCCGCGTCGATCATCCGGACCAGGGCGTCGATCTCGGAGTCGCCGGGGCGGACGGTGGGGCGGGAGGTGACGAGGGCGGAGCCGGTGGTCTTCTCGGGGGCGGGCTGGTCGGCGATGTCCCCGGGGAGCGCGACCACCGACACGCCGCCGCGGCCGACGGCGTGCTGCACGGCGGTGTGCAGCAGCCGGGGCATCTGCTTCGGGTTGGAGATGAGTTCGCTGTAGTGGCTGCACTCGCGGAACAGCTGGTCGGGGTGGGTCTCCTGGAAGTAGCCGAGCCCGATCTCGCTGGAGGGGATGTGGGAGGCGAGGGCGAGGACGGGGGCCATCGAGCGGTGGGCGTCGTACAGGCCGTTGATGAGGTGGAGGTTGCCCGGGCCGCAGGAGCCGGCGCAGGCGGCGAGGCGGCCGGTGATCTGGGCCTCGGCGCCCGCGGCGAAGGCGGCGGTCTCCTCGTGGCGCACCTGGATCCAGTCGACGGCGGGGTTGCGCCGGATGGCGTCGACGACCGGATTCAGGCTGTCGCCGACCACTCCGTAGAGGCGCTGCACGCCGGCGCGGACGAGGATGTCGACGAATTGCTCCGCCACGTTCTGTTTGGCCATGGGTCCATCAACACACGGCCCGGCGTCTCACGCCTCCCAGACGGCGGCCCCCGTACGGTCATCGGCGTACCCCGTCACCCTCAGCTGGGTGTCGGCGAGGAAGGCGGCGAGGCCGGGCGGTTCGGCGCCGGCCCAGCGGGCCGCCAGCTCGTGGGCGAGGGCGGGCTCGCCGCGCATCGGCTCGGCGAGGCCGGGCGAGGCGAGGAGGAGGGTGTCGCCGGGCCGGGCCACCGAGGCGCGGAAGCGGAACGGTTCGGCGGGCGGCGGCACGGGCTCCTCGACGAGCGGGCCGGGGGCGGTGGTGATGCCGAGGTCCATGGTGAGCCGGTCGCCCTCCTCGGTCGCCTCGGGCGTCCCGTGCGGCGGCGTCGACCCGAAGCTCACGACCGGCGCGCCGACCACGGCGGCCGGGTCGGGGAGGAGCGGCTCGATGTCCTGCCAGGCGCCGTCGCGGAGCCGGAAGAGTCCGCCGCCGCCGATGCCGAAGAAGACCCGGGTGCGGCAGTCGGGGTCGGCGGGGATGAGCAGACAGCGCAGGGTGGCGGTGTACGCCTCGGGGGCCAGGCCCCGCTCGGCGGCGCGGGCCCGCAGCCGGCCGTAGGTGCGGTCGGTGAGCCGCTGGAGCCCGGACTTGAGGTCGCCGCGGCGGCCCGAGCGGATGTCCTCGGAGAGCCGGGCGTGGCTGCGGCCGACGGCCTCGCCGATCCAGCGGCAGGCGTCGGCGGCGGCGAGGTGCGCCTCGTCGGCGGCGCGGGAGCCGGCGGCGACGGCGACGAGGACGAGGGCGGTCTCGTCGTGGCCGAAGCGGGCGGTGAGGAGCGCGTCCCGGCGGGGTTCGCCGCGGTAGCGGGCGGAGTCGCCGCGGACGGAGGCGGCGCGGAGGGTGGCGGTGCCGTAGCGGGCGCCGTCGAGGACGGTGTCGGCGACCAGGTCGGCGAGTTCGCCGGGGCGCGCGGCGGGCAGGGCGGTGGGTTCGGCCTCGTACGTCGGCGGCCGGCTGCCCAGGAAGCCGGTGCGGGGCCGGGGCACGGGCGGGGGCAGGGGCACCTGGACGGTCGGCTCGTGGCCGGCGGCGGGCAGCTCGACCAGGACGGTGGCGTCTGCGTCGGACCCGGGTCCGGGATCGGGATCGGGCTCACGTACGGGTTCGGGCTCGGGTTCCACGGCGACCGGCGGCGCCGCCGGGAAGGTCCTGGGCCCCGTGACCGGCGCCTCCCAGGGCGCGGGCCCGAGCACGGACGGCGCGGGCGGCACAAGCGGCGCGGGCGGCGCGGGCGGCGCGGGCGGCGAAGCGGTCCGGGGCCCCCGGGTGTCCTGCGTGGCCTGGGTGGCGGACGTGAAGTGGGCGTCCAGCGAGTCGGGCGAGGGCGTCGGCGTGAGTTCCTCCGCCGCGTCCTCGTAGAGCGCGTCCCACCAGTTGTCCCCCTGCTGAGTCATGCCCTTATTGTCCACCGCGGGCGGCCCGGGAAAACGGGACACGAGGAAAACCGTTGCTGCGAATGGGTGGTCCGCCGGACGACCCCACCCCCCACGGGAAGGACGTCCGGCGGACCGGCGTGGTCAGCGCACGTCGTAAGCGCGGACCACGGTCTGGGTGACGGAGTTGCCGTGGGCGTCCGTCAGCTCGGCCCTCAGGGTGACCTGCCTGCCCGTCGCGCCCGCGTGGTCCACGGTCGCGGTCCAGGTGCCGTCCTGCTGGGAGACCGGTGCTTCGGTCCAGGTCGTACCGCCGTCATAGGAGTACGAGAGCCTGGCCGAGGTGAGAGCGGCCGGCTGGTAGCCGGCGTGCCCGGTCGCGGTGAGGCCGATCTGCTGGCCGTCGGTCGCCGCGAGGGTCTTGAGTCCGTCCTCCGGCAGGTCGTACCGGGGGAAGAGTATCGGGATGCCCTGAGAATAGACCGTCCCGTCGAGCTGGGAGGTGAATTTCCAGATCGACCGCACGGACGTGGAGCGGGCCCAGTTCCGGTTGCCGATCTTCGTGGTGTTCTGTTCCAGCTCGTACGCGCCCCGCTCGGCGGGCACCTCGAAGACGCCGAACGGCCAGGCGTTGCGTCCGATCTCGACGCCGTCGCGGCTCAGCCGCAGGTTGCCGATGTCGCCGAAGGAGCCGGGCTCCGCGTGGTGGGTGCCGTCGCCCCACATCGCGGCGGCGAAGCCGATGAGGTTGCCCTGGCGCTCGGAGACGAGGACCGGGGCGCCGGTGGCGTCGCGCGGGGCGGTGGGGGCGAGGACGCCGTCGTACCACTTCTCGGTGCGCCGCTCGCCGGCGGTGTACGCGTGCCGGTCGCCGGACATCAGCTCGCCGAAGGGGAAGCTGCTGCCGACGTACTGGTGCCAGGTGGTGTCGCCGGGCGTGTAGTACTCGGTGCGGCCGCCGGGGGCGGGGACGGTCTCCAGGCCGGCGAAGGAGACGGCGAGGCCGTTGGGGCGGTGCGCGGCGGGGAAGTTCATGAAGTCCGCGGCGACACCGGACGAGCCGTAGGCGGCGTCCGAGCGTCCCAGGCGGGCGTCACGGGGACGGTAGACCCGGTCGTCGTCGACCTCGCCGGTCTCCGGGTAGGCGAGGCTGTAGACGTACCCGGGCCTGGCCTGGGCCTTCCACTCCAGGGTGACCTCGCCGGCGGCGAGCCTGCCGAGGAGCGCGGTGGCCTCGGCGGCCGGGACCGCGAGGACCGGCAGGCCGTTGCCGGTGAAGCCGCCGGTCGGGTACCAGCGGGCGCCCGACGCGCGGTGGACGACGACGCCGATCGCGCCGGCCGCCTTGGCGTCGCGGGCCAGGGCGACGACGTTGGTGGTGGTGTCGGGGAGCCTCACCAGGGCGAGCCGGCCCTGGACGCCGGCGGCCTTCAGCTCGTCCGGGGTGCCGCCGCCGGCGTCGACGAGCCGGGCGGAGCCGGTGCCGTCGAGGTTGTCGGAGCCGGTGGAGCCGGTGACCGGGTGGAGCTCCAGGCCGTCGCCGGTGCGCAGGGAGGTGATCTGCGGGGCGGCGGCCCGCCAGTAGCTGCCGGACTCGAAGGAGCCGTCGCGGGCCTCGCCCTCGACGGAGGCGTAGTAGGCGCGGATGGTGCGCGGTCCGGCGGCGGTGCCGGCGTGGGTCCAGGTGTCGTCCCAGGAGCGGGCGAAGGCCAGGGTGGCGCCGCGGACCTCGGACGGCCGCTCGGTGCGGACCGAGAGCCGCCCGGCCTCGCGGGCGTCGAGGACGACGGTGGTGTCCTTCCGCAGCTCCAGCTGCGGGCGGCCGAGGTAGGTGAGGGAGTCGGTGAGCGTGGCGCCCTCGCCCGCGTCGGGGGTGGTGACGTAGGAGGAGAGGAAGTAGCCGCCGGGGCGCAGGCGGTAGACCTGGTCGGCGGAGCCCTCGTTGAAGCGGCGCTCGCCGGTGGCGGTGTCGGTGCCGATGACGTCGAGCGAGGACGCGCCGTCGGCGGGCTTGCCGAGGCGGTCCACCAGCTTGACGCGGAGGGTGACCGTCTCGGGCTCGACGTACAGCGCGAACGGGGTGGAGACGTGGACGCCGCCGCGGCCGGTGGCGACGACCCTGCCGGTGACGTCGCCGTACTGCGCGCGCTCCAGACGGGCGGTGGGGTCGATGGCCAGGGGGACCTGGACGGTCGCTCCGGCGGGGACGGTGACGGTGCGCCTGCCGAGGCGGGCGACGGTGGACCGGACGGCCGAGCCGTCGTTGCCGGTGACCTTCTCGACGGCGAGGTCGAGCGTGACCGGGGCGTCGGAGGTGTTGGTGTAGGGGACGGAGACCGTGGTGCGGTCGCTTCCGTCCTGCGGCCAGTGGTAGGTGCCGGCCTGGACGGCGGGGGCGGAGAGGACGGTCTGGTCGATCGCGGCCTTCACGTCGAGGCGGCCGCCTCCGGTCTCGCGGACGTCTCCGGGGATGTCCGTCTCGGCGGAGGCCACCAGGGCGGCCTTCACCTGCTGGGCGGTCCAGTCGGGGTGACGCTGCTTCAGGATGGCGGCGGCGCCCGCGACGTGCGGGGTGGCCATCGACGTACCGGACATCGCCTGGTACGCGTAGACGCCGCGGCCGCCGGCCGCGGCGGCGGAGATGCCGACGCCGGGGGCGGCGATCTCCGGCTTGAGGGCGTGGGCCTCGTTGGCCACGGGGCTGCGGCTGGAGAACCAGGCGGTGGAGTCGTCGCGGTCGGTGGCGCCGACGGTGAGGACGCCGGGCGCGCAGCCGGGCGAGGAGACGGAGTTGAGGGAGGGGCCGGAGTTGCCCGCCGCGACGACGAACAAGGTGCCCTCGTTCCGGGCGAGTTGCTCGGCGGCGGCGCTCATCGGGTCGTCGCAGTCGGTCTCGGAGGGGTTGCCGAGGCTCATGGAGACGACATCGGCGCCCTGGGCGACGGCCCACTCCATGCCGGCGATGATCCACGACGTGGCGCCGGATCCGGCGTCGTTGAGGACCTTGCCGTTGAGGAGCGCGGCGCCGGGGGCGACGCCCTTCTTCCTGCCGCCGCTCGCGGCGCCGGAGCCGCCGACGGTGGAGAGGGTGTGGGTGCCGTGGCCCTGCCGGTCGTCGGCGGTGTCGGAGTCGGTGAAGTTCTCCGAGGCGGTGATCCGGCCCTTGAGGTCGGGGTGGTCGGCGTCGGCGCCGGTGTCGAGGACGGCGACCTTGGTGCCGGTGCCGTCGTAGCCGGCGGCCCACGCCTCGGGGGCGTGCACCTGCCGGGTGGAGCGCTCCAGGGTGGCCTCGACCTTGCGGTCGAGCCAGAGCTTCTCGATGGCCGCGGCGGAGGAGCGGGCGGCGGGCGCGGAGACCTCGGACCAGAAGGTGGCGGCCTGCTTCTTCTCGGCCCGGAGGGCGACGCCGCCGATGGTCCTGAGGACCTGGCCGTTGCGGGCGCCGCGCGGGGCGGCCGGGGCGGTGCGGGCGCCGGCGCCGGAGCCGTAGACGGCGATCAGCGGCAGGGTGGTGGTGGAGGCGTCGTCGTAGCCCTGGCGGACCAGGCCGGTGACGTTGAAGAGCTCCTCGTCGACCCGGTCGGCGGCGAGCGCGTCGGTGGCGTCCTCGGGGTAGACGTAGAGGTCCTGGCCGGAGCGGCGGGTCTGGACCAGCGGCACGGTGCCGTCCTCGCGGGGCAGCACGGTGGCGGCGGGGTCGCCCCGCTCGTCGCGGCTGACCAGGACGCGGTCGCCGGTGACCAGGGTCACCGTGGCGGGCCTCTCGCTTCGCTCTCCGGCGCGGGCCTGGGCCTCGCTGCCGACCGGCGCGCGGTCGGCGGGGCCTGCGGCCGGTGGCTGGGCCGCGACGGACGGCAGGGCCGCGGTGACGGCCAGGACGGCGGCGGTCGCCGCCCCCAGGGCCGTACGCGAAATCGGGCGCATCGCTCTCCCCATCAGAATCCGGACAACAGGCGCAAGTCACCTGAATCCGGAGGCGGTTGGTGCTGCGGTGGCGCCACATTGGCAGAGGTGAGGGCGGTACAGGGATGATGGGCGCGGCGGGAATACGCCGTGGCCGATTCCCGCCAGGTCACCAACGGAACGAATGCCTCCGGAGAACATGCGCGGAACGTCGCGCGCACTCCCCCGGAGACACGGCGAGGGGCGGGAACCGATGCTGGGTGCGATAGGACTGGACGAGCGGCAGGAGTCCGCGTACCGCGCGCTGATCGCGCTCGGCGCGGCGGAGGTCACCGACCTGGCGCACCGGCTCTCGCTGCCCGAACCGGACACCGAGCGGGCGCTGCGCCGCCTGGAGGCGCAGGGCCTCGCCGCCCAGTCCTCCGCCCGCACCGGCCGCTGGGTGGCGGCCCCGCCCGCGGTCGCCCTCGGCGCGCTCCTCACCCAGCAGCGGCACGAACTGGAGCAGGCGGAGCTGGCGGCGGCGCTGCTGTCGGAGGAGTACCGGTCGGAGGCGGCCGAGCCCGCCGTGCACGACCTGGTGGAGGTGGTGACCGGCGCGAGCGCGGTGGCGCACCGCTTCTTCCAGCTCCAGCTCGGCGCCACCGAGGAGGTCTGCGCGCTGGTCACCGGCAAGCCGATCGCCGTCTCCGGCCTGGAGAACGACGCGGAGGAACTGGCCGCGGGGCGGGGCGTCCGCTACCGGGTGGTCATCGAGCGCGAGGTGCTCACCCTCCCCTCCGGGCTGCTCGAACTGTCGGCGGCGCTCGGCCGCGAGGAGCGGATCCGGGTGGTCGACCGGGTCCCGACCAAACTGGTCGTCGCCGACCGCACCCTCGCGATGGTCCCGCTCACCGGCCGCGGCGCCGAGCCGGCCGCGCTCGTGGTGCACGCCAGCGGCCTCCTGGAGTCCCTGATGGGCCTCTTCGAGTCGGTGTGGCGGGAGGCGCTGCCGCTGCGGCTCGGCGTCGGCGCCCAGATCACCGAGGACCAGGCCCCCGGCCCGGACACCACCGACCTGGAGATCCTCTCCCTCCTGCTCGCCGGCATGACCGACGCGAGCGTCGCCAAACAGCTCGACCTGGGTCTGCGCACCGTCCAGCGCCGGGTCAAGGGCCTGATGGAGCTGGCCGCGGTGACGACCCGCCTGCAGCTGGGCTGGCACGCGTACGAGAAGGGGTGGGTCGCGAGGGTCTGAGGGGGCGGACGGGGCGCGGGCCGGGGGGCGGACAGGGCGCGGGCGGGGGGCCGGACAGGCGCCGGGCGGGCCCGGCGTGGGGCCCGGCGTGGGGCCCGGCGTGGGGCCCGGCGTGGGGCCCGGCGTGGGGCCCGGCGTGGGGTCCCACCCCATTCGGCGCGGACCCCACCCCCACTTTCGGCGCGGCCCCACCCCTTCGGCCCCCGCGACCTGCGGGAATCCGGCGGGTGGGGGAGGCTGGCCCCGTGGGTGTGTGGCAGCTCCTGATGGTCGCGGCGGTCATGCTCCTCGGCCTGTTCGGGGTGCTGGCCCCCGGTGTGCCGGGCAGTTGGCTGGTGTGGGCCGCCGTGCTCTGGTGGTCGCTGCACGAGCAGACCGGCCTCGCCTGGATCCTGCTGGTCTCCTCGACCGCCCTGCTGCTCCTCACCCAGGTGGTGGTCTGGCAGCTGCCGCCGCGCCGCTTCCGGGGCGCGGGCCTGACCCGCAGGACGATCGGTTACGCGGGCGCCGGCGCGCTCCTCGGCTTCGTGCTGGTCCCGGTGCTCGGCGCGGTCCCCGGTTTCGTCGGCGGGATCTACCTCTCCGAGCGGCGCCGGCTCGGCGGCCACGGCCAGGCCCGCGCCGCCACCCGCGCCGTGATGCGCGCGGGCGGCACCAGCATCCTCGTCGAGCTCTTCTCGTGCCTGCTGATCACGGGCGCGTGGGCGGGCGCGGTCATCCTCGGCTGACCGGCGAGAACTCCAGATGGCGCCGCGCGTACGACCGCCAGGGCGCCCACTCCCCCGCCTCGGCGGCCTCCGGCCCGTCCGCCACGTCCGGGTCGCCGAGGGAGCGGATCCGGATCAGGGCGGCGGCGCGGGCGTCGACGCCGGGTACGGCTGCGAGGGCGCGGGCGGACTCGTCGCGGTCGGCGCCGGGGTCGAGCCGGAGGCCGCCGTCGACGAGGGCCCGGGCGAGCGGCCCGGCGACGGGGTGGCCGGTGAGGGCCGCGGCGGCGGGGAAGAGCGCCCGGAGGGTCCCGTCCGGGCTGTCCAGCGGCGTACCGAGCTCCGTCAGGACGCGCGCGGACTCCTCCGGGCCGAGGACCGTCCGCAGGGCGTACTCCTCCGGGTCGGCGGCGCCGGGCGAACGGAGTCCCGGCCGGGCGGCGACCGCGGCGGCGAGCCGCGGGTCCGCGCCGAGGCGCTCGGCGACCGCGTACGGGTCGGCGTCGAGGTCGAGGAGGCGGCGCAGCCGGTGCACGGCGGTGGTGAGGTCCCGCAGCTCGGCGAGGTGCAGCCGGGCCTCCAGCCAGCGGCCGGGCGCCGCTTCCGCCACGGCGACGACCCCGGGGCCGTACGGCAGCCGCAGGGTGCGGCGGTAGGTGCGGGCGCCGCGCTCCCCGGTGACCTCCTCGACGCCCGGCAGCGCCTCGGCCGCCAGCAGGTCGAAGACCTCGGCGGCGGCGTACGGCCCCCGGTAGGCGAGCCGCAGCGGGACGCCGGTCGCGGAGGCGGCGTGGGGCCCGGCGGCGCCGGCGGTCTCGGCGCGGAGCGCGGTCGGGGTGCGGGCGTACACGGCCCGGATGGTGTCGTTGAACTGGCGGACCGAGGCGAAACCGGCGGCGAAGGCGATCTCGGTGACCGGCAGCGAGGTGGTCTGGAGCAGGACGCGCGCGGTGTGGGCCCGCTGGGCGCGGGCGAGCGCCACCGGTCCGGCGCCCAGCTCGGCGGTGAGCTGGCGCTGGACCTGGCGGGTGCTGTACCCGAGCCGGACGGCGAGACCGGGGACGCCCTCGCGGTCCACGACCCCGTCGCCGATCATCCGGACGGCCCGTCCGACGACGTCGGCGCGGACGTCCCACTCGGCGGAGCCGGGCACCGCGTCGGGCCGGCAGCGGCGGCAGGCGCGGAAGCCGTGGCCCTGGGCGGCGGCGGCCGTCGGGAAGAAGGCCACGTTGCGCCGCTTGGGGGTGACGGCGGGGCAGCTGGGCCGGCAGTAGATGCCGGTGGTGCGGACGGCGAAGAAGAACTCCCCGTCGAACCGCGCGTCCCTGCTGCTCACCGCCTGGTAGAGGGTGTCGCCCTCGTCGTCCGTCATGGCTCCAGTGTGCGACGGCGCACCGCCGCACACCCGCGGCTTTCGGACATGACGTCCGGCCGGTCTACCGGAGCCGTCCCTCGCGCTTGAAGGCCATGGCGGCCCGCCCCTCGGCGCCCTTGCGCTTCCAGTCCTTGCGGATCTCGTTGCGCAGCCGGGCGTCGGTCTTGGCGACGAGCCGCTGGTTCTCCCGGAGCAGCTTGCGGTAGCTCTCCAGACGGCGCACGGAGAGCGTGCCCTCGTCGACGGCCGCGGCCACCGCGCACCCGGGCTCGGACTCGTGGGAGCAGTCCTGGAAGCGGCAGTCGGCGGCCAGCTCCTCGATCTCCGCGAAGGTCTGCCCGACGCCGGCCTCGGCGTCCCAGAGCCCGACCCCGCGCAGCCCCGGGGTGTCGATGAGCACGCCACCCCCCGGCAGCACGAACAGGTTCCGGGTGGTCGTGGTGTGCCGCCCCTTGCCGTCCACGTCACGGGCCGCCTGGACGGTCATGACGTCCTCGCCGACGAGGGCGTTGGCGAGGGTGGACTTCCCGGCGCCGGAGACGCCGAGCAGGACGGTGGTGCCGCCGGCGACGACGGCCGAGAGCACGTCGACCCCCTCGCCGCTGGCGGAGCTGAGCGGCAGCACCTCGACGCCGGGGGCGACGCCCTGGACGTCCTCGACGAGATGCGCGAGCACGACCGGGTCGGGCACCAGGTCGGCCTTGGACAGCACGACGGTGGGCAGGGCGCCGGACTCCCACGCGAGGGCGAGGAAGCGCTCGATCCTGCCGAGGTCCAGCTCGACGGCGAGCGAGACGGTGATGACGGCGTGGTCGACGTTGGCCGCGAGGATCTGCCCCTCGGACCGCTTGGACGACGTCGACCGCGCGAACGCGGTACGCCGCGGCAGGCAGGCCCGTACGTACCGGGGATCGGCGGCACCCTCGGGATCGACGGCGGCCCAGTCCCCGGTGCAGACGACCCGCAGCGGATCGTGCGGCGTCACGAACGCCGTGTCGGCGCGCACGACCCCGTCGGCCGTGGCCACGTCGCACTGCCCCCGGTCGACCCGGACGACCCGCCCCGGGACGAGCCCCTGAGCGGCGTACGGCGCGAAGGCCTCGGCCCAGCCGGAGTCCCAGCCGTGGGCGTCGAGGACGGAGGAAGAAGAGGAGAGAGAAACGGAGGAAAGCGGGAAAGACAAGGGGAACCCTTCGGAGGGTGGCCCCGGCGGCGCGCTCCGAGCGCGCGGATCGAGTGGGTGTCAGCCGGAGACCACAGGGGTGGGAACGATGAACTCCTGAATGCGGGCAGAGCCCGTCACCGTGACAGTCATCAATGTCCTCACCTCCTGCTTCTTCGTCGGCTTCAGGGCAGCGGAAACGACCGCCGCCCGAGTACGGGCCTCACCTTAGGGCGGCACCGAACGCGGCCGCCACCCTTTTATTTCCGAGCGGATACGACGCCCCCTCTCACGCTCCTCCGCGCCCCCTCGCGCCCCTTTGATCGTGACGCGCCCCCTTGTCGCCACCATCTGATATGACTGACAGTCACCTGGGTGGTTCCAACAGCTTGTTGAGCGCAGGCTGGTTGGAGGGGAGCAAGGGGGCTGTCCGATGCATTCCATCTCGACTCTGAGGCAGTGGCTGCTGGAACGCCCGCGGCTCGTGCTGCAACTGTTCCGGCACATCGACCGCGCGCACGGCAGCCACTTCCTGCACTACCAGAGCGGCCCCGCGGCCGCCGCGCTGCGCAAGACGAGCGGGGCACGGCTCTGGGTCAGCCGGGCGCCCGAGGAGCTCCTCTGGATGGTCAGCGGCTGCGGGCTGAGCGTCGGCTGCGCGCGACTGGACGAACTCGGCCACGGTGACCGGCTCCGCGACCCCGACGCCGGCGAGCTGACCGAGATGCTCCGGCAACTGCCGACGGACCTGGGCCAGCTCATGCTGTACGGACTCACGCTGCGCCCGGACCTCCCGGCCCATCGCCTGGTGCACAGCCACCGCGACGACCTGGTGAAGGCGACGGGGAAGGACGGGCCTCCGGTGTCGAACGAGATCTGGGACCGCGCCTCCTGCCTCATCAAGACGATGGGCGACCCCGGTGCCGCCGGCCCGCTGCCGGAGCCCGGGACGCCCATGGACGGCGGAGCCGCGGCGGCCGTGGTGCGACCGACCCCCGACGCCCTCTCGGAGCGGACGGCCGCTCTCCGCTCCGACGCCGGGGAACTGGCCGACCGCGTGGACGCGTTCGCCGTCGCGCTGCGCGACGGTCGGCTCCTGGCGGACGACGGTCTCCTGCGCGCGACGCTCACCTGGGCGCGCGAGCGCGAGCGGCTGGCCGGCGCCCTCGCCGAAGCCGGGGCGGGGACCTGGGACGCGGCACGGAGCTGGAGCGACGCCGAGGAGCTGATCGACCGGCTGCGCGCCGACGAGGAGGCGCGCCGCCTGGTCGAGCAGGAGATCGCGAAGGTGGCGATGGCCCGCCAGGAAGCGGAGACGCTGCTCGACACGATCACCAGTCCGCTGCTCCGTACGAACATGGAAGAGCACATAGCGCAGTTGGACTCCCAGCTCGCCCGGCTGCGGGGCGAGGACGAGCCCGCGGCAGCGGCCACGGGGACCGCGGAGACGGACGGCGCGCCGGAGGACCTCGGGGACGGCGTCCCGCCCGGCGGGGAGGCCTCCCCGCCGGGCGGTCCCTCGGAGCCCGAGGAGGAAGGTTCCTCGGAGCCCGAGGAGGACGGTCCCTCGGAGCCCGAGGAGGAAGCGGCCGGCCCTGAGGAGGCAGCCGCCCCCACGACCCACCGGAACGCCGTACCGGAACCGGCCGCCGCCCCGGCACCCGAGCCGGAACCGGAGCCCGCGCCGGAGCCGGAGCCCGCGCCCGCACCCGCACCCGCACCCGCACCCGCACCGGCCCCCGCACCGGAGCCGGTACCCGCCCCCGAACCGTCGGCTCCTCCGCAGGCCCCGGCCGCCGCCGAGGCTCCGGCCGCCCCGGTCACGGACGTCGCCGACGCCCCCGGCACCGTGCCGGCCCCGGTCGACGTGTGGGCCGACGGTCGGGGCCGGGTCGAGGAGCTGGTGGCGCGGGGCAGGCTGGCGGAGGCGTACTGGCTCACCCGGGCCGCGGGCGCGCCCGCGCACCGCACGCTCGCCCTGGAGTTCGCCGACGCGGCGTTCCACGTCTCGGCCGCCGCCGCGTCCGACCTTCAGGCGAAGGCGGAGGAGCGGCTGGAGGCGCTGGGCAAGCGACGGCCCTGGGACGACGACCCGGAGGCCCAGCTGGTCCTGGTCGCCGCGGCCGTGCGCAGCAGCATCTCGGCCCGCTGGGCGAGCACCGTCCTCGCCGAGCACGCCCCGTTCCCGGGGCTGCCCGCGCCGTGGGCGGGTCTCCTCGACGGACTCGTACAGGCGATCCGCATGGGTGCGGAGATCGAGCCCGGCGGCCTGCGGCCGGCCTCCGTCGACACCCCCGCCGACCGGTACGAGAGGCTCGCCGACCAGGCGCGGCAGCTCGCCGTCGACCTGCCGAAGCGCAAGATCCGCTACCAGCGGGCCACCGTGGTGCTGCAGACGCTCACGGCGGCGGACGGCGTCCTCGGACGGTCGCTCCAGGCCATCGAGAGCTGGGCGGCGAGCGAGGGCCGGACGGGCCGGCAGGAGCTGACCGACCTCCTGGAGACGCACTTCAAGCGGCTCGACGCCGTGGACCGGCTCATCGACGAGACCGACCGCGCCAAGCGCAGCCCCCGGCAGTCCAAGGACGACATCTACGCGGGCGCCCGCAACCAGCTGCGCACGCACGTCAAGACCGTGCAGGACCTGCTGAAGGACGCGGTTCGGGTGGCCGAGGCGCCGCGTGCCTCCGGCAAGGAGATCAGCCGGGAGCTCAGGGCCGCGGTCGAAGCCGCCCGGTCCGCGCCGCCCGCACCGGGCGTGGGCGGCGCGCTGCTGGCGCTGCTGCTGCGGTGGCTCGACCTGACGCACGCGCCCGAGGTCCGGGACGTGTGGTTCCCGCCGCCCGCCGACGAGCTGCTGCTGGTGCAGGGGCTCCCCTGGCTCACCGAGGACGGCCGGGACCTGCCGGATCTGTCGCACCCGGAGGCCCTCGACGCCCTCTCGGCGGCGCTCGGCTCCGCCGATCCGGTCAAGGCCCTCGCCTGGCACCGTGAGCAGGGCGATCTGCACCTGGCCGGGCGGCTCCTGGAGCGGATCACCGAGGGCGGGATCGACGGGGTCGACCTGACGCCCTCCCGGCTCGCCGAGATCCGGCAGGCGTCCGCCGAGGCCACCGACATGTGGCGGTCCCGCTGCGCGGGCGCGCACCGCAGGGCCCAGCTGGGACTGGCCCGGGTCCGTGCGCACAACCTGCTGACCCACGAGGACGAGCGGGAGTTCGCCGGCCTGCTGCTCGACCTGGAGGGCGACGGCCACGGAGGCCGCTACCGGGAGCGGCTCCGCGCGATCACGGAGGTCGGTGAGCGCCTGGACGCGCTGGAGGAGCGGAAGGCGGACGAGCTGCGCGGACAGCTCGACCAGTTCCCGATGTCCGCGCCCGACGCGGCCCGGGTCCGCGGGCTGCTGGACCGCGGGGAGACGGTGGCGGCCGAGGAGCTCCTCTCCTTCGTCCGCCGGGGCCAGGCCCTGCCGGAACCGACCGAGCCGGCCGGCGAGGTCCTCTCCCGCTTCCTGGCGGGGGTGACCGACCCCCAGGCGCCCAAGTCGGACGTGGACGGCGGCAGCGCCCAGTGGTGGGCGCTGCACTACGCCGACGGCGACCCCCTGGTGTCGAACGCGAGGACGGGCCTCGACGCCTGGGACAGGCTGGCCCAGGCGCGGGACGCGCAGAAGATCGGCCGGGAGGTCGTCAGCGTGCTCCGGCTGCTCGGCCTGTCCGCGGCGCCCCAGCCCGCCGTGGAGACGGCGTCCTGGGGGGTGACGCGGCTCAGCGTGCGGGCGGACATCACGGAGAGCACGCCCGGATACGTGGCCGCGCTCGGCTCCCAGTCCCGGCGCTCCTACAAGGTGGTCGTCATCACCGACCAGCTCCGCGGCGAGGGGCCGCTGCGGCACCTGCCGGCGTCGGCGATCGGCGCCAACATCATCCTCTACACCCAGCCGTTGGGCGTGGAGGGCCGCCGCCGGCTCGCCATGGAGTCGCGGGGCCGCACCCAGCAGGCGCTGGTCGTCGACCCGGCCGTGGTCGGCTGGGTGGCCGCGCGGGCACCGCGTTCCTTCCGCGCCACGCAGCGGGTCACCCTGCCCTGGACCGGCTACACCCCGTACACCCCGCACGTCGCGGGCCTCGTGCCGCCCGAGGTCTTCAAGGGGCGGACGGACGAGATGCGTTCGGTGATCGACCCGCAGGGTCCGATCTTCCTGTTCGGCGGGCGCCAGCTCGGCAAGTCGTCCCTGCTGCGGCAGGCGGCGGAGGTCTTCCAGAAGGGTGATCCGGAGAACCGCGTCGCGGTCTACCTGGACCTGATGAAGGCCGACATCGGGCACGCCGAGCCGCCGGAGGGGATCTGGCGGATGCTGCTCGCCGAGCTGAAGCGGCTGCGCGTGCTCAGCGGGACCATCGCCGACCGGGCGCCGGCCGACGTGATCGCGGACGCGATCCGGAAGTGGATCACGGCGTCGCCGGAGCGGCGCATCCTGCTGCTCGCCGACGAGGCCGACGCCTTCCTGACCGCGGACGCGCAGGCGGTCTACACGGGCGGCGGCCAGTCCACCTTCCCGACGGTGAAGCGGCTCCAGCGGCTCATGGAGGACACCGGGCGCGACTTCAAGATCGTGCTCGCGGGCCTGCACCAGGTGCAGCGTTTCAACCGGCTGATCAACGTGGTCACCGCGCACGGCGGCCGGGACGTGCCGGTCGGGCCGCTGGACCCGAGGGACGCGGTCGAGCTCGTGGAGAAGCCGATGGCCGCGGTGGGGCTCGTCTTCGAGACCCGCGATCTGGTCTGGCACATCCTCGGTCTGACCAACTACCAGGCCAACCTGCTCCAGATCTTCTGCGACCACCTGGTCTCCTACATGCAGCAGCGCCCCCTGCCCGCCTCGGGCAGCCACACGCCGATCACCTGGGAGGACGTGCAGCAGGTGGCGGGCACGGAGGAGGTCCGCGGGCTCATCGCCGAGCGGCTGCGCTACACGATCAACCTGGAGGACCGCTACCGCGTCCTCGCCCTGCTCATCGCCGTGCGCAGCCGGGAGGAGGGGCACGGGCACGGCTACCGGCCCGCCGAACTCCTCGAACACGCCCGTGAGCGCTGGGACGAGGGCTTCCGGCAGGTCACCGAGCGCCAGCTGATCATCTACCTCGACGAGATGGTCAACCTCGGCCTGCTGATCAAGCTGGACGGCGAGCGGGTCTACGCGATGCGCAGCCCCAACGTGGTCAACATGCTCGGCACCAAGGACGAGCTGGAGAACGAGCTCCGCGACACCCAGTTCGACCAGCCGTACGACTACGACCCGAAGGTCGCCCGGCGCTCCCTGGGCTCGGACCGGCGCACCCGGGTGCAGCGGATGAGTCCGCTGACGGACGGCCAGCTGAGCGAGATCCTCGACCACGCGACCCGCACCACCCTGGTGCCGTGCACCCCCGCGCTCGGCGCGGACCTGGTGGCACGCGGCCTCGAACTGCACGTGGACGGCCACGGCCTGACCATCGTGCCGGTCGGGCCCGGCGGCGACCTCACGGAGGTCATCACGGCGAACTCCCGCCGCAACGTCGGCTCCCGCCTCCTCCTCGTCGACCTCCGGGGCGAGGACTCCGGCCGGCTGGAGAAGGCCCTCGAACGCCTCCTTGAGTACACGGAGAGCGCCCGCCCCGAGGGGGCTTCCTCGGCGCCGCCCCGCCGCTATGCCGTGGTCCTGTGCGATCCGGACGCCGCGGCGGGGGTGGAGGGAGCCATGGGGGTGGTCCGCCCCGAGCGGTGGAACCTCAACAGCCTGCGCGCCTGGCCGGAGTCCCCCTTCACCTCCCCGGACGACCGGAGGAACCTGATCCGCGTGACGGGCGGCTGGCCCGTGCTCGTGGAGCTGGCCATGGCCAAGGTGCGGCAGGGCAAGCGGCAGCAGGACGTGCTGAAGGAGCTCCTGGCGGAGATGGCCAGCCCGCAGAAGGCGGAGGGCCACCTGAAGCTGGCCGGTCTGGACGACTCCGACGTCGCCCGGCTGACCACCTGGGCGCAGTTCTACGAGGAGGAGCACCACGACGCCGGCAAGGCGGTCGCGGGCCCCGGCGACCTCCAGGCGGCCTTCGTCGCCGCCGGGCTCTTCGACGAGAGCGAGTCCGAGCGTGCCCTGGAGACCGCGGAGCGGTTCCTCGCCCGTCTCGACCGCATCGGCGTCCTCGACATCGTCGAGGACGGCGGCAGCACGCTCGACCCGGTCACCTTCCGGGCCCTGAAGGCGATCGGCGACGGACGATGACGGACCTCGCCCGGGACGGCGGAGGGGCTGCGGCACGGGCTGCCGTCCCTTCCGTCCCGGGGGTCGCCCCCCGCGACCTGGCACGTCTGCCCGGACCGCGCAGGCACCTCGACCGGGTCGAGCGGGACCTGCGGGCGGGCCTCGACTGCGTCTGGTACTTCCCGGACACCGTGGTGGAGTCCGGGCGGGCGGAGTTCTTCCTGCGCGAGCTGCTGAGGCGGTTCGACGGAGCCGTACCGGTGCCGGGCTCGGTCGCGCCGTCGGAGGGCGGGACGGAGGCCCCGGCCGCCGGCGTGGTCGCCCTGCCGGCCCAGCGCGCCTCCGGCGGGGCACCGGACCCGGCTCCGGGCCACGTCCTCTTCGACCCGTGGCACGAGGAGGACGACGGCTTCGACGCCGATGACCCGTACGGCGCCCTCCTCGGGTCCTGGGCGACGCCCTCGGCCGGCCCCGGGAGCGGCTCGCCCGCCACGGCGGAGCCGCCCGGTGCGGCCCCACCGGTGTCGCTCGTCGACCGCCTCGCCAAGGAACTGGGGGCGGCGGGCGACCCCCTGGACGAACTGCTCAGGAGGGCCCGCCGGGGTCACCGGGAGTCCGAGGACGGCGACCCGGACCAGGGCGTCGGCGGCGACGCGCCCGGTTCCCCGCCGACCGTGGTGGTGCGCGGCTGGGAGGAGCACTCGGCGGAGGAGATGGGGCAGCTGCTGCGCACGGCCCACGCCACCTTCCGGGAGGCGGGTCTGTCCGCGGGGCGGCGTCCCCGCTTCCTCTTCGCCGCGCGGATCGACGACCTCCCCACCCGGGCCCTCGGCAGGGGGCCGAGCCCCCACCAGGTCACGCTGCACTGGTGGTGGCGGGTGTGGACGCGCCTGGACAGCGAGGTGCTGCTCGCCTGGCGGCCACGTCCGCCGGCCACGGCCGCGCAGGCGCTGTACGACCGGGTGACGGACTCCGTCGTCGCGGAGGTCTGCGGGCCGGACGTCGACCGCGCGCTCGTCCTGCGCGAGGTGTGGAAGGGCGGGGACGTGGAGTCCCTCCGCCACGCGCTGACCGCCGCGTTGCCCGGCGGGGACGGCCGCGGGAGCCGGAGCTGGCCCCGGCGCATGTCGACCGCGCACGCCTCCCGCCCGTCGGCGGAGATCCTCGACGACTGGGCGTCGGGGGTCGTCGACAGTTGGGACGGGCACGTCCGTCCGGTGGTCGCCCACCGGCTGCTCGACCCCGCCTCCCCCGAGCTGCGGGTCCTCGTGTGCCACGCCCAGAACCGGGTCCTCCTCCCGCTCATCGAGGAGGCCCGGACGGCCTTGACGGAACTCGTCCCCGGCCTGCTCCGGAACGGCATCGGGCTGGACGTGTTCCGGGAGCGGGCCAGATCCGAACACCGGGTGCGCAACGGGCTCCCCGCCGCTCCGCTGGCCGAGCTGGAGATCGGCGACCTGGCGCGGGCGGCCGGGTACCTGGTCCTGCCCTCGGACCAGCGGGACCGCCTGCGGAGGCTCAGCCAGACCAGGAACCACCTCTCCCACCTCCAGCCGCTGGGCCAGGAGCAGCTCGTCGCCGTCACGGAGGCCCTGACCACCGACTGGGGCGCCGACGGCGCGAGGTGACGGCGGGGCGAGGTGACGGCGGGGCGACGGGGTGTCCGGCCCGGCACCGTCCCCCGGTGTCCGATCCGTACAAGACGCGGGCCCCGGGGCGGGCCCAGGATCGGGGGTATGAAGACACCTCGACTCGACCTCATCGGTCTGGTGGTGGCCGACATGGCCGCCTCGCTCGCCTTCTACCGGCGGCTCGGATTCGACTTTCCCGAGGGGGCGGAGAAGGCGCCCCATGTGGAGGCGGTGCTGCCGGGCGGGCTCCGGATGGCGTGGGACACGGAGGAGTCCGTGCGGTCCTTCGACCCGTCGTTCCGGCGGGGCGAGGGCAGCCGGGGGGAGCTGGCGTTCCGGTGTGACACGGCGGAGGAGGTGGACGCGGCCTACGCGGAGCTGACGGCGGCCGGGTACGCGGGGCACCTGGCGCCGTGGGACGCCGTGTGGGGGCAGCGGTACGCCGTGGTGACCGATCCGGACGGCTACGGGATCTCGCTGTTCGCCGACGTCCCGGCCGGCTCCGGGGCTCCCGGCGGCGCCTGACCGGCCGCCCGGCGCGCGTAGGCCCCGGGGGTGGTGTCCGCCAGGGCGCGGGTCTCGCGGGTGAGGTGGGCCTGGTCGGTGTAGCCGGCGCGGGCGGCGGTCTCGGCGGGCGGCAGGCCCGCGCCGAGCAGGGCCAGGGCGCGCTGGAGGCGCAGGACGCGGGCCAGGGTCCGGGGGCCGTAGCCGTAGGCGTCCAGGGCGAGTCGGTGCAGGCGGCGGGGCCCGAGGCCGAGGGCGTCGGCGGTCTCTCCGACCGGGCGGCCCGCGCGGAGGCGGGCGGTGACCGCGCGCAGCAGCGGGTCGGGCGGTCCGGTGCGGGCGGCGCGGCGGAGCGCGTACGCCTCCAGGGCCGCGGCGGGGTCGGGGGCCTCGTCGATCCGTTCGGCGAGGCGGCGGGCGGTGGCGCCGCCCCACAGGTCGGCGAGGTCCACGCGTCGGTCGCGGAGTTCGCGGGCGGGGACGCCCAGGAGGCGGGGGGCGTCACCGGGGGCGAAGCGGAGGCCTTCGTACCGGGCGACGGGCTCCGTCGGGCGGTACGCGCGGGTGTCGGGGCCCGCGACGAGGAGACGGCCGTCGGCCCGGATGAGGTCCATGCAGCCGTCGGGGACGACGAGGGCGCCGGAGACGACCGGGGCGAGCGCCGTCCGGGTCCACAGGACGGCGCCGGCGAGCCGGGCGGGGCGTTCCTCGTACACCCCCCGCTCAGTCCTTCTCCCAGCCCGTGTGGAGGCGGGACTTCACGTCGTCCGGGGGGAGGAACTTGGACCAGCGTTCGGGGAACTCGGAGGGCATGTCGGGGTCGTCCTCGTCGACGTCCTCCGCCTCGGCGCGGATGCGGGCGACGAGTTCGGCGGCCTGGACGGCGCGGGCGCGTTCGTTGGCCTCGCGGGCGGCGGCGGTGGCGACGGAGGGCCAGACGCGGTCGATGGCCGCGTTGACCGCCGCGCCGACGAGGACGGCGAAGGCCGAGACGCCGATCCAGAGGAGGATGGCGATGGGGGCGGCCAGCGAGCCGTAGATGGTGGGGCCCTCGACCTGGCTGGTCAGGTAGATCCGGAGCAGGAAGCTGCCGAAGGCCCACATCGCGAGGGCGACGAGCGCGCCCGGGATGTCCTCGATCCAGGGTGACCGGACGGGGACGGAGACGTGGTACAGCGTCGTCAGGAAGGCGATGGAGAGCAGGATGACGGCCGGCCAGTACAGGACGGCGACGACGTCCGTGCCCCAGGGGACGAGTTCGACGACCCGGTCGGGGCCGACGACCGCGAGGGGCAGGACGACGGCTCCGATGAGCAGCGCCACGATGTAGAGGAGCAGGGCGAGGAGCCGGGTCTTGACGATGCCCCGGTGTCCGTCGAGGCCGTACATGACGGTGATGGTGTCGATGAAGACGTTCACCGCGCGGGAGCCGGACCACAGGGCGATGGCGAAGCCGAGCGAAATGAGTTCGGGCCGTTTCGCGCGGGTGATGTCGTCGAGGATCGGCTGGGCGATCTCGCCGACGCCCCGCTCGGAGAGGATCGTTCCGGCCGCGCGGAGGATGTTCTCCTCGATGCTGGCGACGGTGTCGGTGTTGGTCCAGTCGTCGGCGTAGCCGAGGACGGCGATCAGGCCGAGCAGGAGGGGTGGCAGGGACAGCAGGGTGAAGAAGGCGGCCTCGGCGGCGAGACCGAGGATCCGGTACTCGATGCACGAGTTGACGGTGTCCTTGAGGAGCAGCCAGACCATCTTCCGCTTGGAGACGTTGCGGTAGAGGACACGGGCCCGGTGGAGCCTGCTCCACGGGCGCCGCTCCGGCCGTTCGGGTGTTTCGCTTGCTGCCTGCACCTGCTTACCGTATCGGCATGCAAGCACCCTCCCGCACCGTCTCCGATCAGGCTCCGCCCCTGGTGGGGTACGACGTCTTCGGGTCCGATCGCGCGCTCGCCGAGGCGGTCGACCGCCACCTGCCCGCGGACCTCCTCGACGGGGCCCGCGGGGAGCTGCGGGCGCTCGGCCGGGCGGCCGGTTCGGAGCAGGTCAGGGAGTGGGGCGAGCAGGCGAACGCCTTCCCGCCGCGGCTGCGGACCCACGACCGGTACGGGCGGCGGATCGACGAGGTGGACTTCCATCCGGCCTGGCACCGGCTGCTCGGCAAGGCGGTGGCGGCGGGGCTCACGGACGCGTGGGACCGGCCGGGCGGGCACGTGCGGCGGGCCGCCGGGTTCCTGGTGGCGACGCAGGCGGAGGCGGGGGTCGGCTGTCCGGTGTCGATGACCCACGCGGCGGTGCCGGCCCTGCGGGCCGAGCCGGAGGTCGCGGCGGTGTGGGAGCCGCTCGCGGTCTCCCGGGTGTACGAGCGGGAGTTGCGTCCGGTCGCCACGAAGGCGGGGGCGCTGCTGGGCATGGGGCTGACGGAGAAGCAGGGCGGCAGCGACCTGCGGGCGATCACGACGTCGGCGCGGCCGCTGGCCGCCGACGGCGAGTACCTGCTGGCGGGGCACAAGTGGTTCTGCTCGGCGCCGATGTCGGACGCCTTCCTGGTGCTCGCGCGGGCACCCGGCGGGCTCACCTGTTTCCTGGTGCCCCGGGTGCTCGACGACGGCTCGCGCAACGCGTTCGCGCTCCAGCGGCTCAAGGACAAGCTGGGCAACCGCTCGAACGCCTCGGCGGAGGTGGAGTTCGACGGGACGACGTGGGCGCGCCGGGTCGGCGAGGAGGGGCGCGGGCTGCGGACCGTCATGGGGATGGTGGCGGCGACCCGGCTGGACTGCGTGCTCGGCTCCGCGGCGCTGATGCGGCAGGCGGTGGCGCAGGCCGTGCACCACGCCTCGTACCGCTCGGCCTTCGGCGGGCCGCTGGCCGACAAGCCGCTGATGCGGAACGTGCTGGCGGACCTGGCGGTGGAGTCGGAGGCGGCGACGGTCCTCGGGATGCGCCTCGCGGCGGCGTACGACTCCGGTACGGAGCGGGAGCGGGCGCTGCTGCGGATCGCGGTGCCGGCGGCGAAGTACTGGGTGACGAAGCGGTGCGTGCCGGTGGTGGCCGAGGCGCTGGAGTGCCTGGGCGGGAACGGCTACGTGGAGGAGTCCGGGCTGCCGCGGCTGCTGCGGGAGTCGCCGCTGAACTCGGTGTGGGAGGGCGCGGGCAACATCCAGGCGCTCGACGTGCTGCGGGCGTTGCGGACGGAGCCGGCGGCGCTCGACGCGTACCTGAGGGAGGTCGGGGAGGCGCGGGGCGCGGACCCCCGCCTCGACCGGGCGATCCGCGGGGTCCTGACCGAGCTGGCCGACCTGGAGGGCGTGGAGGGGCGGGCCCGGCGGCTCGCGGAGCGGATGGCCCTGGTCCTCCAGGGCGCGCTGCTGGTCCGCTGGGCGCCGCCGGAGGTGGCGGACGCGTTCTGCGCGGGCCGGCTGGGCGGCGACTCGGGCGCGGCCTTCGGCACCCTGCCGCCCACCCTCGACCTGCGCGCGGTGGTGGACCGGGCCCGGCCGGCGGAGTGAGGCGGGGCCCGTACCGGACGACGGACGACGGACGCGTGGGCCTGGCGTACCGGCGCGACCGGCGCACGGACGGGAACGGCGTACGGGCGGGAACGGCGTACGGACGGGAACGGCGTACGGGCACGACTGGCGTGCGGGCGCGACCGGGGTACCGGCGTACGGACGTACGGACGTACGGACGTACGGGAATCGGTCGCGGGGCCGAGGCGCGGGATGGCGCGCCCGTCGCGCGCGGCCGCGCCGCGCCGCGTTCCGGGATGCCTGGCCGCGCGCACCAGGGGTGGCCCGGCGCCCCGCGGGGCGGGGCGCGAGGGCGGTACGCGCGGAAGGCGGGGGTGGTGCTGCGCCGACACGGCACCACCACCCGCCGTCACCACCCTCACGCACGGGGGCGGGCCGGGGCCAGAGTTGCAAAGGGTTGCAGGATTACCCGAACCGGGCTCCATGGAGGGCTTCCGGGCGGCACGATGGACCCTCGGCACTGCGAGCTGCGGCCCTGGAGGACAATTCGGACGGGTCGTACGGCGCTCATGACGCACCGGTCATCCGCCCGAGCACTGCAGAACCGATACGGCACACCGGGTGGCGGGAGGGACCGATGAACAACACGCGGCTCGACATGAAGCGGCTGTCCACCATGGACGCCGTCCAGGCGGCCCGGCTGCTGCACCGCGTGCGCGACGAGACCCTGGCGGGTCGTACGCCTCCGATCGCGCCCCGCGCCGAGATCGACGCCTCCTGGCGGCGGATGGCCCGGCTCGGGCTCGACCCGGACCGGGGCACGAGCAGCGTGCTGCTCCGCCGCGACGAGCTGGAGCACCGGCGGCGGAGCACCCTGCTCGCCGAGGTGATGCAGACGCTCAGCTCCGGGCTCGCCGGGATCGCCGACGCCTCGCTCCAGATCATGGTGGTCACCGACGAGCACGGCCGGATCCTCTGGCGCGAGGGCCACCCCTCGGTGATGCGGCAGGCGAACGGCATCTGCCTGGAGGAGGGCGCGGCCTGGGCCGAGCACGCCACCGGCACCAACGCGGTCGGCACCGCGCTCGCCACCCACCGGGCGGTGCAGGTCCACTCCGCCGAGCACTACGTGCAGTCGCTGCACAACTGGACGTGCGCGGCGGCGCCCGTCCACGACCCGCGCGACCAGCGGCTGCTCGGCGTCCTCGACGTCAGCGGGCCGGCCTCCACCTTCCATCCCTCGATGCTGGCCCTCGTCGGCTCGGTCGCCCGGCTCGCCGAGGCGGAGCTGCGCGAGCGGCACCGGTCCACGATCGAGCGGCTGCGGGCGGTGGCGGCGCCGATCCTCTGCCGGGTGGGCGGCCGGGCCGTCGCCGTGGACGTCCACGGCTGGACCGCCGCGGTGACCGGCCTCGCCCCGACCGACCGGATCACCCTGCCGAAGGCGCTGGGCGCCGGCCGGGTCTGGCTGCCCTCGCTCGGGATGTGCACGGTGGAGCCGCTGCCGGGCGGCTGGCTGCTGCGGGTGGAGGAGGACACGGAGCCGGCCGGTGGGGAGTCGGGGGCCGCGAGCCGGGTGGTGCTCGACCTGACGCGGCCGCGCCGCTGGACGGTGGCGGTCTCGGGGGCGGCGGGGAGCTGGCAGCAGGAGCTGAGCCCGCGCCACGCGGAGCTGCTCTATCTGCTCGCCCTGCACCCGGACGGGCGGACGGCGGCCGATCTGGCGGAGGACGTGTTCGGGGACCGGACGAGGACGGTGACCGTCCGGGCCGAGATGTCCCGGGTGCGGCGGACCCTCGCGGGGGTCCTCGCGCACCGCCCGTACCGCTTCCGCGAGGAGATCGCGGTGGAGGTACGGCGCCCGGAGCACCCCGACGACCTCCTTCCCCATTCGACGGCTCCGGCGGTCCGGGCGGGGATCGGGGTCTGAGAGCGGATCCGCCGCCCGTTCCGGCCGCCCGCACCCACCCCCGCCGTCCACATGCTGGACAGCATGTCCGGTTCGACCCCACGCGACCCCGAGCGATCCCGGGCGATCCCGGGCGGCCCCCGGGGGGGTGACGGTCCCGACCCCCGACCCCCCTGGGAATCCCGCGCTCCGCATGATGCGATAAGGGGCATGAGCATCACTCTCACCACCTGGTCCCTGGAACAGACCTCGCCGGACGACCTGCGTCCGGCCCGGGTCCCCGAGGGCGACGACATCGTCGTCCGCCGGGCCGAGGTCCCCTCCCCCGAGTTCAGCCGCTTCCTCTATACCGCGGTCGGCGGCGACGTCCACTGGGCCGACCGGCTGTCGCTCTCGTACGCGCAGTGGAAGGAGATAGCGGAGAAGCCGGGCGCCGAGATCTGGGTGGCGTACGACCGGGGGACGCCGGCCGGGTACGTGGAGTTCGACCCGCAGGACGACGGGGTCGTCGAGATCGTGTACTTCGGCCTGATCGCCGCCTTCCGGGGCCGCGGCATCGGCGGCCACCTGCTCTCCGAGGGCATCCGGCGCGCCTGGGACCTCGCCGAGCGCTGGCCGGACCGGGAGCCGACCAAGCGGGTCTGGCTGCACACCTGCTCGCTGGACGGACCGCACGCCATGGCCAACTACGAGCGCCGCGGCTTCCGTCTCTTCGACACGAAGACGGAGACGGCCGAGGAGGCCGAGACGCCGGGGCCGTGGCCGGGGGCGCAGGCCTGAGCATGCGTCGGCTCGTCGTCGGTTCGCCGTCGATTCGCCGCCATCCGCCGTGATTCGTGGTGATTCGCCGCGAGAGGGGCCCTGAACAGGGCCCCTTTTGCGTGACCCAGACCACACCGTCTCGCCAGACGAGACATTCATGTCCACATAGCGGACGAAGCTGGACTGGGTCCAAAGTCCCGTGACACGCTTCCGCCATGCCTGGAACTGGAACTGCCTTGGTGAGTCGGCGGCACGTCGACCTCGGCCGCATGTCCAGCGCCATCTGTCCGGCGCGCTGAGCAAGCCAGCACTGCCGCCCCTCCCTCTCTGCCCGACCCTGCTGCGCACCGTCGCGCCACTCTCTGTTCTGCGCGCGAGTGTGCAGGTCAGAGCCGCCCTCTCGCAGTCCCGAAGGACAAGACGCCATGGCCGCCACCCCGGAAAACCCCACTCCCGCCGCCGCCCGACGCAAGACCGGGCGCCACCGTGGCGAGGGTCAGTGGGCCGTGGGGCACTTCACCCCGCTGAACGGCAATGAGCAGTTCAAGAAGGACGACGACGGTCTCAACGTTCGGACACGTATTGAGACGATCTACTCCAAGCGTGGATTCGACTCGATCGACCCCAACGACCTGCGCGGCCGCATGCGCTGGTGGGGCCTCTACACCCAGCGGAAGCAGGGGCTCGACGGCACCAAGACCGGCGTCCTGGAGCCGGAGGAGCTGGACGACGAGTACTTCATGCTGCGCGTCCGCATCGACGGCGGCCGGCTGACCACGCGGCAGCTCCGGGTGATCGGCGAGATCTCCGAGGAGTTCGCCCGCGGCACCGCCGACATCACGGACCGGCAGAACGTCCAGTACCACTGGATCCGGATCGAGGACGTCCCCGAGATCTGGAACCGCCTGGAGGCGGTCGGGCTCTCCACCACCGAGGCGTGCGGCGACACCCCGCGCGTCATCCTCGGCTCGCCGGTGGCCGGCATCGCCGAGGACGAGATCATCGACGGCACCCCCGCCATCGACGAGATCCAGCGCCGGATCGTCGGCAACAAGGACTTCTCGAACCTGCCCCGCAAGTTCAAGTCCGCCGTCTCCGGCTCGCCGCTGCTCGACGTGGCGCACGAGATCAACGACATCTCCTTCGTCGGCGTCGTCCACCCGGAGCACGGCCCCGGCTTCGACGTCTGGGTCGGCGGCGGCCTCTCCACCAACCCCAAGCTCGGCGTCCGCCTGGGCACCTGGGTCTCCCTGGACGAGGTCCCCGACGTCTACGAGGGCGTCATCTCGATCTTCCGCGACTACGGCTACCGCCGGCTGCGCAACCGCGCCCGTCTGAAGTTCCTCGTCGCCGACTGGGGCGCGGAGAAGTTCCGCCAGGTCCTGGAGGACGAGTACCTCAAGCGGAAGCTGACCGACGGACCCGCCCCGGCGGAGCCGGCCGGCCGCTGGCGCGACCACGTCGGTGTGCACCGGCAGAAGGACGGCAACTTCTACGTCGGCTTCGCCCCACGCGTCGGCCGGGTGGACGGCCCCACCCTCACCAAGATCGCCGAGCTGGCGGAGGCGCACGGCTCCGGCCGGGTGCGCACCACGGCCGAGCAGAAGATGATCGTCCTCGACGTCGTCGAGTCGCAGGTCGACTCGCTCGTCGCCGCCCTGGAGGCGCTCGACCTGCGGGTCACGCCGTCGCCCTTCCGGCGCGGCACGATGGCCTGCACCGGCATCGAGTTCTGCAAGCTCGCCATCGTCGAGACCAAGGGCCGCGCCTCCTCGCTCATGGACGAACTGGAGCGCCGCCTCCCGGACTTCGACGAGCCGCTGACCATCAACATCAACGGCTGCCCGAACGCCTGCGCCCGCATCCAGGTCGCGGACATCGGCCTCAAGGGCCAGCTGGTGCTCGACGCCGACGGCAACCGGGTCGAGGGCTACCAGGTGCACCTGGGCGGCGCGCTGGGCCTGGACGCCGGCTTCGGCCGCAAGCTCCGCGGCCACAAGGTGACGTCGGCCGAGCTGCCCGACTACGTGGAGCGCGTCCTCACCCGCTACCGGGCGGAGCGCGAGGACGGCGAGCGCTTCGCCACCTGGGCGGCCCGCGCCTCCGAGGAGGCCCTGTCGTGAGCGAGCGCGCCGCCCCGTTCTTCTGCCCGTACTGCGGCGACGAGGACCTGCGTCCGAACGAGCAGGGCCACGGCGCCTGGGAATGCGCCGCGTGCAGTCGAGCCTTCCAGCTGAAGTTCCTGGGGCTCCTCGCCCCGGCGACTTCGGGCAACACCACTGGAGGGGAAGAGATATGACGATCACTCAGGTCACCGCGGAGACCACCGACGCCGAGCTGAAGGCGCTCGCCGAGCAGGCCGGGCGCGACCTGGAGGACGCCTCCGCGCTGGAGATCCTCCAGTGGGCCACGGCCACCTTCGGCCCCACGTTCTGCGTCACCTCCTCCATGGAGGACGCGGTCGTCGCCCACCTCGCCTCCCGCGCCCTGCCCGGCGTGGACGTCGTCTTCCTCGACACCGGCTACCACTTCGAGGAGACGATCGGCACCCGTGACGCCGTCGAGGCCGTCATGGACGTCAACGTCATCACCCTGACCCCGCGTCGGACCGTGGCCGAGCAGGACGCCGAGTACGGCCCGAAGCTGCACGACCGCGACCCCGACCTGTGCTGCGCGCTGCGCAAGGTCCAGCCGCTCCAGGAGGGGCTGACCGCGTACACCGCGTGGGCGACCGGCCTGCGCCGCGACGAGTCCCCGACCCGGGCGAACACCCCGGTCGTCGGCTGGGACGAGAAGCGCCGCAAGGTGAAGGTCTCCCCGATCGCCCGCTGGACGCAGGACGACGTCGACGCGTACGTGGCGGAGTTCGGGGTCCTCACCAACCCGCTCCTCATGGACGGTTACGCCTCCGTCGGCTGCGCGCCCTGCACCCGCCGGGTCGAGGCGGGCGAGGACGCCCGCGCCGGCCGCTGGGCCGGCCGCGCCAAGACCGAATGCGGGCTGCACGGCTGATGACCACCCCCGACACCCCCCTGGAGACCCCCGTGACCGGTGCCACCGTCTGGCTCACCGGCCTGCCGAGCGCCGGCAAGACCACGATCGCCTACGAGCTGGCCGGCCGGCTGCGCGAGGAGGGCCGCCGCGTCGAGATCCTCGACGGCGACGAGATCCGCGAGTTCCTCTCCGCGGGCCTCGGCTTCTCCCGCGAGGACCGGTTCACCAACGTGCAGCGGATCGGCTTCGTCGCCGAGCTGCTCGCCTCGCACGGCGTGACCGTCCTCGTCCCGGTCATCGCCCCGTACGCCGACAGCCGCGAGGCGGTCCGCAAGCGCCACGAGGCCGAGGGCACCGCCTTCGTCGAGGTCCACGTGGCCACCCCGGTCGAGGTCTGCTCGGTCCGCGACGTCAAGGGCCTGTACGCCAAGCAGGCGGCGGGCGAGATCGCCGGCCTGACCGGCGTCGACGACCCGTACGAGGCCCCCGAGGCCCCCGATCTGCGGATCGAATCCCAGAACCAGACCGTGCAGGAGTCCGCGGCGCAGCTCCACGCGCTGCTCACCGAGAGGGGTCTCGCATGACGACCGTCGCTCATGTCCACGAGGAGACCGACAGCCCGTTCGCGCTGTCGCACCTCGACTCGCTGGAGTCCGAGGCCGTCCACATCTTCCGTGAGGTGGCGGGGGAGTTCGAGCGGCCGGTGATCCTCTTCTCCGGCGGCAAGGACTCCATCGTCATGCTGCACCTGGCGCTGAAGGCCTTCGCCCCGGCGCCGGTCCCCTTCACGCTGCTGCACGTCGACACCGGGCACAACTTCCCCGAGGTCATCGAGTACCGCGACCGCGTGGTCGCCGAGCACGGGCTGCGGCTGCACGTCGCGTCCGTGCAGGAGTACATCGACCGCGGCGCCCTGAAGGAGCGCCCGGACGGCACCCGCAACCCGCTCCAGACGGTGCCGCTGACCGAGGCGATCCAGCAGCACCGCTTCGACGCCGTCTTCGGCGGCGGGCGGCGCGACGAGGAGAAGGCCCGCGCCAAGGAGCGGGTGTTCTCCCTCCGCGACGAGTTCTCGCAGTGGGACCCGCGCCGCCAGCGCCCCGAGCTGTGGCAGCTGTACAACGGCCGGCACGCCCCCGGCGAGCACGTCCGGGTCTTCCCGCTGTCCAACTGGACCGAGCTGGACGTCTGGCAGTACATCCAGCGGGAGGGGATCGAGCTCCCCGAGATCTACTTCGCCCACGAGCGCGAGGTCTTCGCCCGCAGCGGCATGTGGCTGACGGCCGGCGAGTGGGGCGGCCCGAAGGAGACCGAGACGGTCGAGAAGCGGCTGATCCGCTACCGCACGGTCGGCGACATGTCCTGCACCGGCGCCGTCGACTCCGACGCCACCACGCTCGACGCCGTCATCGCCGAGATCGCCGCCTCCCGCCTCACCGAGCGGGGCGCCACCCGGGCCGACGACAAGCTGTCCGAGGCCGCGATGGAAGACCGCAAGCGCGAAGGGTACTTCTAACCATGAGCACGTCCACCGAGCAGCCGGCCGCCGAGCTGGCCGCCACCACCCTGCTGCGCTTCGCCACCGCCGGCTCCGTCGACGACGGCAAGTCCACCCTGGTCGGCCGCCTCCTGCACGACTCCAAGTCGGTCCTCGCCGACCAGCTGGAGGCCGTCGAGCACGCCTCGCGTTCGCGCGGCCAGGAGGCGCCGGACCTGGCGCTGCTCACCGACGGCCTGCGGGCCGAGCGGGAGCAGGGCATCACGATCGACGTGGCGTACCGCTACTTCGCGACCCCGCGCCGGCGGTTCATCCTCGCCGACACCCCGGGGCACGTGCAGTACACCCGGAACATGGTCACGGGCGCCTCGACGGCCGAGCTGGCCGTGGTCCTCGTCGACGCCCGCAACGGCGTCGTCGAGCAGACCCGCCGGCACGCCGCCGTCGCCGCCCTGCTCCGCGTCCCGCACGTGGTCCTGGCCGTGAACAAGATGGACCTCGTCGACTACGCGGAGCCCGTCTTCGCCGCGATCGCCGAGGAGTTCACCACGTACGCCTCCGAGCTCGGCGTCCCGGAGATCACCGCGATCCCGATCTCGGCGCTCGCCGGGGACAACGTGGTGGAGCCGTCCGCGAACATGGACTGGTACGGCGGCCCCACCGTCCTGGAGCACCTGGAGACCGTCCCGGTCAGCCACGACCTGACGGCCTGCCACGCCCGCTTCCCGGTGCAGTACGTGATCCGTCCGCAGACGGCCGAGCACCCCGACTACCGGGGCTACGCCGGCCAGATCGCGGCGGGCGCCTTCCGGGTCGGCGAGGAGATCACGGTCCTGCCCTCGGGCAAGACCTCCACGATCACCGCGATCGACGCGCTGGGCGAGCCGGTGGACATCGCCTGGGCCCCGCAGTCGGTGACGATCCGGCTCGCCGACGACATCGACATCTCGCGCGGCGACCTGCTCGCCCCGAGCGCCGACGCCCCGGCGACCAGCCAGGACGTCGAGGCGACGGTCTGCCACGTGGCGGACCAGCCGCTCACCGTCGGCCAGCGGGTGCTGCTCAAGCACACCACCCGCACGGTCAAGGCGATCGTCAAGGAGATCCCGTCCCGGCTCACCCTGGACGACCTCTCCCAGCACCCGGAGCCCGGACGCCTCGTCGCCAACGACATCGGCCGGGTGAAGGTCCGCACGGCGGAGCCGCTGGCGCTGGACGCGTACGCCGACTCCCGCCGGACCGGTTCGTTCCTGCTGATCGACCCGGCCGACGGCACCACGCTCGCGGCGGGCATGGCGGGCGAGTCCTTCGCCACCGCCAAGGCCGTCGTGGCCACCGAGGACGAGGAAGGCTGGGACTTCTGACGATGAACCAGGACTTCTACGGCTCTTTCGCGAAGGAAGGGGGCCGGGTGGGTTCCGGCACCCTCGGCGCAGGCACGGGAGGTGTCGCGCGATGTGCGTGCTGACCGCCTCCGCGCACGGCTGTCGCCGTGCGACGACGCTCCACCCGCACCGCCTCAAACGCAGACCAGAAACCCACTGAACCGAGGGGAATACCTCCCGTGCCTGCCACCTTCCGCACCACCCCGCTCCGCGGGCTCGCAACCGCCGCCACGCTGACGCTGCTGATCGGCGCGCTCGCCTCCTGCGGCTACGGCTCCGAGGCCAAGAACGACAAGGAAAAGGTGGCGGCGACGGGCGAGAAGCTCTCCGCCGACTCCGTACGGCTCGGGTACTTCCCCAACCTGACCCACGCCACCGCCCTGGTGGGTCATCAGGAGGGCATCTTCCAGAAGGAGCTGGGCGGCACGAAGCTGGACGTCTCCACGTTCAACGCCGGCCCCTCCGAGATCGAGGCGCTCAACGCCGGCTCGATCGACATCGGCTTCATCGGCCCCTCCCCGGCCATCAACGGCTACACCAAGTCGAAGGGGAGCAACCTCCGCATCGTCGGCGGCTCCGCCTCCGGCGGCGTCAAGCTCGTCGTGAACCCGGAGAAGATCAAGACCCTGGCCGACGTCAAGGGCAAGCGGATCGCGACCCCGCAGCTCGGCAACACCCAGGACGTCGCCTTCCTCAACTGGATCTCCGAGCAGGGCTGGAAGGTCGACGCCCAGAGCGGCAAGGGCGACGTCTCCGTCTTCCGCACCGACAACAAGGTGACCCCGGACGCCTACAAGTCCGGCTCCATCGACGGCGCGTGGGTGCCGGAGCCGACCGCCTCCAAGCTCGTCAGCGAGGGCGCCAAGGTCCTCCTCGACGAGTCGACGCTGTGGCCCGACGACAAGTTCGTCATCACCAACATCATCGTGTCCCAGAAGTTCCTGAAGGAGCACCCGGACGTGGTGGAGGCCGTGCTGCGCGGCTCGGTGAAGACCAACGCCTGGATCAACGCCAACCCGGAGAAGGCGAAGGAGTCGGCCAACTCCAAGCTGAAGGAGCTGTCCGGCAAGCCGCTCGGCGCCAAGGTCATCGACAGCGCGTGGCCCTCGATCCAGTTCACGAACGACCCGCTGGCCGCCACCCTCCAGGCCCAGGCCGACCACGCGGTGAAGGCCGGTCTCCTGGAGCAGCCCGACCTCAAGGGCATCTACGACCTGAAGGCGCTCAACAAGGTCCTCAAGGCCGAGGGGCAGCCCGAGGTCGCCGACGCCGGACTCGGCGTCAAGTAACCAGCCAACCGCTGCTACCCAGGAGGTGACGACCATGGCCACGCCCACGACGCTCGCCAAGGCCGAGGACCGCGCGACCACCACCGGTCACGCCGCGCGCCTCGCGCACGTCTCCAAGTCCTTCGGCGGTCCCGCCGGCGGCCAGCTCGTCCTGGACGACATCTCCCTCGATGTCGCCCCCGGCGAGTTCGTCACCCTTCTGGGAGCCTCGGGCTGCGGAAAGTCCACGCTGCTCAACCTGGTCGCCGGGCTCGACCGGCCGTCCGCGGGGTCCATCGAGACCCCCGGCGGCCGGCCGGCCCTGATGTTCCAGGAGCACGCCCTCTTCCCGTGGCTGACCGCCGGGAAGAACGTCGAGCTGGCCCTGAAGCTGCGCGGGCTGCCGAAGGCGGAGCGCCGCCCGGAGGCCGAGCGGCTGCTCGAACTGGTCCGGCTCGGCGGTGCGTACGGCAAGCGGGTCCACGAGCTGTCCGGCGGCATGCGGCAGCGCGTGGCGCTGGCCCGCGCCCTGGCGCAGGCCAGCGACCTGCTCCTGATGGACGAGCCGTTCGCCGCGCTCGACGCCATCACCCGGGACGTGCTCCACGACGAGCTCACCCGGATCTGGCGGGAGACGAACCTCTCCGTCCTCTTCGTCACCCACAACGTGCGCGAGGCCGTGCGGCTGGCCGAGCGCGTCGTCCTCCTCTCCTCCCGGCCCGGCCGGATCGCCCGGGAGTGGACCATCGACATCCCGCAGCCGCGCCGCATCGAGGACGCCGCCGTGGCGGAACTGTCCGTCGAGATCACCGAAGAACTGCGTGGGGAGATCCGCCGCCATGGCCAGCACTGAGACACCCGTCCGCAAGGGCGACGACCTCGCGGGCCTGGAGGCCGGACTCGACGCGCTGGACAGCGTGCAGATCCGCCGCACCCCGGTGCGCGAGGTGCTCCTGAAGAAGGTGCTGCCGCCGGTCCTGGCGATCGTGCTGGTCCTCGCGCTGTGGCAGCTGCTCGTCACCCTGGAGGTCACCGACGCGGGCAAGCTGCCCTCGCCCGGCGCCGTCTGGGCGAGCCTGGAGACGATGTGGCTGGAGGGCACCCTCCTGGAGGTGCTGTGGACCAGCGTCTCCCGCGCCCTCCTCGGCTTCCTGCTCGCCCTGGCGATCGGCACCCCGCTGGGGCTGCTCGTCGCCCGGGTGGGCGTGATCCGCACCGCGATCGGCCCGATCCTGGCCGGCCTCCAGTCGCTGCCGTCGGTGGCCTGGGTGGCGCCGGCCGTCCTCTGGCTCGGCCTCAACGACTCGATGATGTACGCGGTGATCCTGCTGGGCGCCGTCCCGTCCATCGCCAACGGCCTGGTGGCCGGTGTCGACCAGGTGCCGCCGCTCTTCCTGCGGGCCGGGCGGACGCTCGGCGCGACCGGGCTCAAGGGCGCCTGGCACATCGTGATGCCGGCCGCGCTGCCCGGCTACCTCGCGGGCCTCAAGCAGGGCTGGGCGTTCTCCTGGCGTTCGCTGATGGCCGCCGAGATCATCGCCTCCTCCCCCGACCTGGGCCTCGGCCTGGGCCAGCTCCTGGAGAACGGCCGCAACAACTTCGACATGCCGGGGATCTTCCTCGCGATCTTCCTCATCCTGCTCGTCGGCATCGCGATCGACCTGCTCTTCTTCAGCCCGCTGGAGCGTGCGGTCCTGCGCCGCCGCGGCCTGCTCGTGAAGGCCTGACCGATGCGTACGTCCCCCGCTCTCCTCGTCATCGCCCACGGCAGCCGCGACCCGCGGCACGCGGCGACCGTCCAGGCGCTGGTGCGCCGGGCCGGCGCGCTGCGGCCGGGGGCGCGGGTGGAGACCGCGTTCCTGGACTTCAACCTGCCGTCGGTGGCGGGCGTCCTGGACCGGCTCGCCTCCGAGGGGGTGCGGGACGTGGTGGCGCTGCCGCTGCTGCTGACCCGGGCCTTCCACGCGAAGGCCGACATCCCCGCCGTCCTGCGCCAGGCCCCCGCCTCGCTGCGGATCCGCCAGGCGGAGGTCCTGGGCCCGTCCCCGCTGCTCCTCGCGGCGGTGGAACGGCGCCTGTACGAGGCCGGGCTCACGCCCGCCGACAAGAGCACCACCGGGGTCGTCCTGGCCTCGGCGGGCTCCACCGACCCGGAGGCGATCGCGGCGATCGCAGAAACGGCGCGGGAGCTGCGGCGCACCGGTTGGTGCTCCGTGCGACCCGCGTTCGCCTCCGCATCCCTTCCCCGGACCGGGGACGCGGTGCGCGCCCTGCGCGCCGAACCGGGCGTCCGCCGCGTGGCGGTGGCCCCGTACGTGATCGCCCCCGGCCGGCTCCCCGACCGCATCGCCGCCGGCGCGGCGGAGGCCGACGTCCTGGCCGACGTCCTCGGCCCCTCCCCCGAACTGGCCGCCCTCCTCGTCGACCGCTACCGGGAGGCCCTGCGCGCCCCGGAGCGCCTGGCGGTCGCGGCCGGCTAGCCGGCCGCGGTCATCTCCACCAGTTTCCGGACGGTGTTCCAGTTGCGGGCGGTGGCCACCACTCCCTTGTTCAGGGACGGCCGCATGACGGTCTCGGCGAGCTTGGAGCGGCCGAGGCCGTCCGGCGTGTGGAGGTACATCACGCGGTCGCCGAGGGCGAACGCCTCGGGGGCGAGGGCCTCGGCGTCGACGGCGGCGAAGCGGTCCGCGGTGACCTGCTCGGAGTAGTACACGGCGTGCAGCTGCTTCCCCTCCAGTTCGTCCGCGGGGAAGGGGCAGGCCTGTTCGACGGCGGCGAGGTAGCCGTGGTCGCGGACCAGGCAGTCGCAGGCGAAGCCGAAGCGTTCCTCGATGGCCTGTTCGACGGCGGTGGCGAGGGCGGACTCGGAGCCGGGCCCGTCGGTGGTGAAGACGGCGTTGCCGCTCTGGAGGTAGGTGCGGACGTCGCGGTGGCCGAGGCCTTCGAGGAGCTCGCGCAGCTCGGCCATGGGCAGCTTGCGGTGACCGCTCACGTTGATGCCGCGGAGGAGGAGCGCGTACGTCGTGGTCATGCGCCCCACCTTAGGTGCCACCGCGCCTCGTGGGGGGCGGCGCGGTGGCTGGATCGAACCCTTCCCGATGGGCGGGCGGGAGGGGAAGGGTCGTCACGGAGTTGTGACTTATCAAACAAGGTTTCGTAATGACGGGGGGTGCGGCCAGGGGTGGGAGACTTCGGGCGAAGACGTACCACCGGGTAGGGAGAGAGTGATGGACGAGGCGAGGGCGCGGGAGATCCTGGCGGCGGCGGGGCTTGCGGCCGGCGGGGCACGGCTCCTCGCGCTGGGCGAGAACGCGGTCTTCGCGGTGGACGGCCTGGTCGTGAAGGTGGGCCGGTCCGCCGAGCTGTTCGAGCGGGCGGAGCGCGAGGTCGCGCTGGCCGGCTGGCTCGCGGAGGCCGGGGTGCCGGCGGTGCGGGCGGCGGAGCAGGAGCCGCGCCTCGTCGAGGGGCATCCGCTGACCTTCTGGCACCCGCTGCCGGAGGCCGTCCGCCCGGCCGAGCCGCGTGACCTGGCTCCGCTGCTGCGGGCGGTGCACGCGCTGCCCGAGCCGACGGGGCTCGCGCTGCCCCGGCGGGAGCTGCTGGGCGGGGTGGAGCGGTGGCTGCGCCTCGCCGGGGAGGCGATCGACCCGGCGGACGCGGCCTTCCTGCGGGAGCGGCGGGACGCCTTCGCCCCGGCGGCGGCCGCGCTCACCCCGCGCCTCGCCCCCGGCCCGATCCACGGCGACGCCCTGCCGCGCAATGTGCAGGTGGGTCCCGACGGGCCGGTCCTGATGGACCTGGAGACCTTCTCCTCCGATCTGCGCGAGCACGACCTGGTGGTGCTCGCGCTCTCCCGGGACCGGTACGGCCTGGACCCGGCCGCCTACGACGCCTTCACCGAGGCGTACGGCTGGGACGTGCGGGAGTGGGAGGGGTGCGCGGTGCTGCGCGGGGCGCGGGAGACCGCGAGCTGCGCCTGGGTGGCCCAGCACGCGCCGCACAACCCGAAGGCGCTGGCCGAGTTCGAGCGGCGGGTGGCGTCGCTGCGGGAGGGCGATCCCGAGGTCCGCTGGTATCCGTTCTGACCGGTTCCCGTCGCCCTACCGACTGGTATGCGTTCCGCGGGGGCTGCCATCATGATCTCTGGTGAACCGGCCGACGGGAACGGGGTGTTGTGATGCGCGTACAGCTGTCCGAAGTGAGTCTCGACGTCGAGGTGAGCGGCGAGGGGCCGGTGGTCCTGCTCCTGCACGGCTTCCCCGACAGCCACCACCTGTGGCGCCATCAGGTGGCGGCGCTGAACGCCGCGGGCTACCGGACGGTCGCCCCGACGCTGCGCGGCTTCGGCGCTTCGGACCGTCCGGAGGGCGGCCCCGAGGCGTACCACCCGGCGAAGCACGTCGGCGACATGCTGGAGCTGCTCGCGCACCTGGAGGTGGACCGCTTCCACCTGGTCGGCCACGACTGGGGGTCCGGCGTCGCGCAGGGGCTCGCCTCGGTGGTCCCCGACCGGGTGCGGAGCCTGGGCCTGCTGTCGGTGGGGCACATCACGGCGGTCCGGGGCGCGGGCTGGGAGCAGAAGCAGCGCTCCTGGTACATGCTGCTGTTCCAGCTGGCCGGGCTCGCGGAGGACTGGCTCTCCCGGGACGACTACGCCCAGCTGCGGGAGATGCTGGCCGAGCACCCGGACGCGGAGCCGGTGATCGACACGCTGCGCGCGCCGGGGGCGCTCACGGCCGCCCTGAACATCTACCGCTCGGGCTTCCCGGCGGAGGCGCAGTTCGGCCCGGACGTTCCGGTGCCGCCGCTGCCGGCCGGGGTTCCGGTCATGGGCGTGTGGTCCACCGGGGACCGCTTCCTCACCGAGCGCTCGATGGAGCGGACCGCCGACGCGGTCAGCGGCACCTGGCGGTACGAGCGGGTCGAGGACGCGGGGCACTGGCTCCAGCTGGACCGGCCGCAGGCGGTGAACGACCTGCTGCTGTCGTTCGTGAAGGAGAACGGCTGACGGAGAACGGCTGACGGTGGACGGCCGGCCGGGCCCCGGTCAGGGGGTCACGGCCACCGGCTCGCCGCGCAGGGGCCAGACCGGGTCGACCACGGCGTCCTGGTCGCCCTTGCGCCGCAGGAAGTCCTGGAAGTTCTCGGCCCAGGCGCGGTACCAGCCGATCTGCCGGTCGTGCAGTTCGGCCGGGTCGAGGGCGGCGACCTGCGGGTGCCGCTCGGCTATCGCGAGGGCGACCCGGACGGCGGCGAGGGCGTCGGCGGACGCCTGGTGGGCGCTGGTGAGCTCCACGCCGTACTCGCCGCAGACCGCTTCCAGGGTGCGCTTGCCGCGCCGGTAGCGGTCGACGGCCCGGTCGATGGTGTACGGGTCGAGGACCGGGCCGATGCCGGTGCCGCCCCTCCGCTCGGCGAGCGAGGGCAGTCCGTGCCGGCGCAGCTCGGCCGAGAGCAGGCTGAGGTCGAAGGAGGCGTTGTACGCGACGACCGGGACGCCCTGGGTCCAGTAGCGGGTCAGGGTCTCGGCGACCTCGTCGGCGACCTCGCGGACCGGGCGGCCCTCGGCGGCGGCGCGCTCGCTGCTGATGCCGTGGATGGCCGAGGCCTGCTCGGGGATGCGGACGCCGGGGTCGGCGAGCCAGTCCCGCTGCGCGGTCACCGCACCGCCGCGGACCTCGACGATCGACGCGGTGACGATGCGGGATTCGAGCGGGTCCGTCCCCGTCGTCTCCAGGTCGAAGCCGACCAGTGCTTCCCCATGCCAGGCCATCGGGTCCTCCTTACGTGATCTCCCCCGTGGTGCTCACACCCTCGCACGCGCCTCTGACAACGCGGCCGAGGGGGCGGGGCACGGGGCTCTCAGGAAACGGGCCGGGAGTCCAGCCAGACGGACTCGAACTCCTCCCGGTAGGTCTCGAAGAGTCCGTGGTCCGCGTCGCGTCCGGGGGTGTCGTGGCGGACGACGGTGCGGCCGCCGCCGCGCAGGACGAGGACGGGGGCCTCCATGCCGCGGGCCCTGCGCAGGTAGGACTGGACGACGCCGACGCCGTCGGGGCCGTCGCCGTCGACGAGGTAGGCGGTGAAGCGGGGGGTCTCGTCGAAGACGTGGATCTGGAAGGCGTCGGGGTCGCGGAGCTTGGAGCGGACCCGGCGCATGTGCAGGATGTTCATCTCGACGGAGCGGCTCAGCTCGCCCTTGCGGATGCCGAGCTCCCGCTCGCGGCGCTTGACGGCGCTGCTGGCGGGGTTGAGGAAGAGGAGCCGTATCCGGCAGCCGGACTCGGCGAGGCGGACCATGCGGCGGCCGGAGAAGTTCTGCACGAGCAGGTTCAGGCCTATGCCGGTGGCGTCGAGGCGGCGGGCGCCGCCGAAGAGGTCCTCGGCGGGCAGCTGGCGCTGGAGCCGGACGCGGTCGGGGTGGACGGAGACGACGTCGGCGTACCGGTCGCCGACGAGGTCCTCGACGGCGTCGACGGGGAGCCGGTCGGCGGAGGGGACGCCGGCGCCGCTCCCGAGGATCTCCAGGATGCGGGCGGAGGCGCGTTCGGCCTGGGCGAGGACGGTGGGCGAGAGGGCCCGGTTGCGGGAGACGACGTTGCGGGTCACCTCCAGTTCGTCGAGGGCGAGTTCGACCTCGCGCCGGTCGTCGAAGTAGGGCTCGAAGCAGGGCCAGTGCTGGACCATCAGCTCGCGGAGCTGGGGCAGGGTGAGGAAGGAGAGGACGTTGTCGTCGGCGGGGTCGAGGAGGTAGCCCTTGCGGCGGGAGACCTCGCGGACGGCGACGGCCCGGCGGACCCATTCCTGGCCGGCCGGGCCGGCCGCGGCGACGACCCACTCGTCGCCGTGGACGGGCTCGTAGACGGGCCGCAGGACGGCGGCGACGACGGCCCGCATCCGCTGTTCGACGAGATTGAGCCAGATGTAGGCGCGGCCCGCGCGCTGGGCGCGGGTGCGGACCTCGCCCCAGGCCTCGGCGCCCCAGTCGAGCTCGGCGCCGATCTCCACGGGGCGGGCCACCGTGACCGCTCCGGGGGGTGCGGCCTGGCCCGTGGGGAGGATCACCGTGGGCGCTTCCTCCCCGGGGTCGGCCGGTCCCCCCTCGTGACCCGCGTCACCTGGGGGCAGCTCAAGGCCTCCCGAGCTCACCCGCGCACCGCCTTCTGCTCTGGACGCCCGTCCCGATTCTTCCGACAAGATCAAGGAAGGGTACTCCGCGAGCGGGAGGCGGTGCAGCAGGATCGGTCGGCGGCTTGCTCAACTCCGGGTGTCCGGCTGTCCGTTCTGGGAGGCGAGATCGGACGGAGTGAGGGGATTCATAGCCATTACGTCCCTGGGTGCGAGCTGGAAGCCCTGCCAGTGGACGGGCATGGGCTGCTGGTCCTCGTCCCGGGCGATGTGGTGGAACCCGATGTTGACCCAGACGGTCGGCCGGGTCAGCGTCTCCCCGTTCACCCACTTGTCCACGCTGTCGCCTGCGCCCGCCGGGCAGTTGCCGATGTTGTTGCTGGCGTACTGCTCGCAGGCGCGGGACTGGGTGAAGTAGACGTCGTGCTTCGTGAAGCCGCGGCCGGCGTGGGTGTCGGTGTGGCCGGGGACGATCTCGTAGCTGCGGGCGTGACCGTCGGCGTTCTTGCCGGTGCCGCTGACCACCCGCCACCAGCGCATGTTCTTCGCGTCGCCGGCGAGTTCCTTGGTCACGGTGGTGCGCTTGGTGTGGACGGTGGGGCTGCCCTCGCCGGCCGGCGGGGTGACGGTGGAGTCGTACTGCTCGACGCGGTCCCGGCCGCCGTCGAGGCCGAAGTCGAGCTTCCAGAAGACGTTGTGGGCGTGGCTGGTGGCGTAGCCGCGGGCGCCCTTGCCGATGGGCCAGCCGCGGCCGTCGGTGGCGTTGTAGTCGACGGGCGAGAGGCTGCCGGTGGCGCCGACGTTGGCGCCTATGGTGCCGTCGGAGGAGAAGCGCCACTCGGAGATGTACTCGTACCAGCCGACCTTGTTGACGGTGTAGACGAGGAGGTCCTTGGCCTGGGCCTGGTAGACGCCGGCGCCGGAGTCGCTGGCCATGCGGTAGGCGTGGCCGCGGGCGCGGGTGGTGGTGCAGAGGCCCTTGACGGTGCCGACCTCGGGGACCTTGACGGAGGAGAGGGTGCCGCCGGGGCATTCGGCGGGCTTGAGGTTCTGCAGGCCCCAGCCGAAGCCGGCGCCGGTGAGGTCGTCGTACTCGGCGCCGCCGTCGTCGTAGGGCACGTGGATCTGGGCGAGCCGGGCGGTGGTGAGGACGCGGACCGGGGCGCCGCCGGGCGGCTGGTAGGTGACCCGGTCGAGGATCAGGCCGGCGTCGGTGCTGTAGCGCCAGCACATCTCCCAGGAGGCTCCGCCGTCGAGCTTCGTGGTGATGCGCTGGGTGGGCGAGCAGGCGGCGGAGGCCGGGGGCTTCGCGAGCGTGGGCCGGGGTCCGGGCGTCGGCGTCGGGGTGGGCGTCGGCGCGGGTGCCGCGGCGGCGGTGGCGGTGCCGAGGAAGGCGGTGGCCGCGAGGGCGGCGAGGATCCCCCTGGCTCGCCGGTGGTGCGGGCGGGTCATGCGGTCGTACTCCTTGCGTGCGGGCCCCCGAAGGCGGGGCGGGTGGTGGAACGGCGGGCGGCGGTGGTCAGCCGACGCGGACGACGTTCTTCGCGGAGAGGTCGACGATGATGTTCCGGGTGTCGATCCAGGCGCCGTTGCGGACCTTGGTGACGAGCCGGACGCAGCGGTGTTCGCCGCAGCGGGAGAGCGCCTCGGGGACGTTCTTCTCGCGGTAGGTGCGGTAGACGTCACCGTTGAACCAGAGCTGGTCGGCGCTGGTGAGTTCGGTGCCGGTGGCGTCCCGGTAGTCCTCCTTGACGCCCTTGCCGAGGGGGCTCGCGAGGATCAGTTCGAGGGCGGCGCGCAGTTCCTCGGGGTGGGCCGAGGGCTGCACCCCGCGCCGGGCGGCGGTGGTCTCGACCTTGCCCGTGGTCAGGTCGACGGTCCGGGTGACGAGCTCGTCGCGGGCGTAGTCGTAGAAGCGGACCTGGGCGCGGCGGGTGCTCTCCTCGCCGGGGGCCGGGTCGGCGAGTTCGGTGCCGAGGTGCTGCGGGCGGCCCCGGTCGCCGTCGACGTCCTGACGGGCGGCGGAGTCGGCGGGGCCGAGCGCGAGCTCCCGGGCCCGGGCCAGTTCGGCGTCGGTGAGCGGATCGGTGCCGGTGCCCCGCGCCCCCTCGGCGGCGGGCGGGGCGACGGTGGCGGGGGCGAGCGCGGCGGCCCCCCGGCCGCCCGTTCCCTCCGCGCCCCCGGCGCCGTCCGTCCCCTCCGCGCCCCCGGCGCCGTCCGTTCCCCCTGCGCCCCGGGCGCCGTCCGCCGCCGCGCTCCCGGAGCCGGCCGCGCGGGCGGCGGGCGTGGACTCCGCGCCGGCCGTGCCCGGCAGGCTGATCGCGACCGCGACGGCGGTGCCCGTCACCGCCATGGCCGCTCCGGCCACCACCTTCCCCAGGTGGCGGCGCACTATTTCGTACACATTTCCCCCTCTATCCCCCGCTTGGTCTGCGGTCACCCGGTAGGACGGGGCGGGTTCCCGCGAGGTTGCGCGTCTTTCGGGCAGGATCTGGCCGAAGAGCACGCATGAACCCGGACAGAAGAGGAAGATTCGTATCCATGCAGGTCTGGCCGGGACAGGCGTACCCCCTGGGCGCCACCTATGACGGAGCGGGCACCAACTTCGCGGTCTTCTCGGAGGCGGCGCACCGCGTGGAGCTGTGTCTCATCGACGACGACGGCACGGAGACGTCCGTCGAACTGCGCGAGACGGACGCCTTCGTCCGTCACGCCTATCTGCCCGGCGTGATGCCGGGGCAGCGGTACGGCTTCCGGGTGCACGGGCCGTACGCGCCGGAGCGCGGCCTCCGGTGCAATCCGGCGAAGCTCCTCCTCGACCCGTACGCGCGGGCGATGTCGGGCGCGATCGACTGGGGCGAGGCGGTGTACGGATACCCCTTCGGGCGTCCCGACGCGCGCAACGACCTGGACTCGGCGGGCCGGACGATGACCTCGGTGGTGGTGAACCCGTACTTCGACTGGGGCGACGACCGCCGGCCGCGCACCGAGTACCACCACACGGTGATCTACGAGGCCCATGTGAAGGGCCTGACCAAGCTGCACCCGGACCTTCCGGAGGAGCTGCGCGGCACCTACGCGGGGCTCGCGCACCCCTCGGTCATCGGCCATCTGAAGGAACTGGGCGTCACGGCCCTGGAACTGATGCCGGTGCACCAGTTCGTGAACGACCACCGGCTGGTCGACGCGGGGCTCTCGAACTACTGGGGCTACAACACGATCGGCTTCTTCGCCCCGCACAACGCCTACGCCTCCTGGGGCGACCGGGGCCAGCAGGTCCTGGAGTTCAAGTCGGCGGTGCGGGCGCTGCACCAGGCGGGCATCGAGGTCATCCTGGACGTCGTCTACAACCACACGGCGGAGGGCAACCACCTGGGCCCGACGCTCTCCTTCCGCGGCCTGGACAACCCCTCGTACTACCGCCTGGGCGACGACCCCCGCTACTACACGGACACCACCGGCACCGGGAACTCGCTGCTCATGCGGTCCCCGCACGTCCTCCAGATGATCATGGACAGTCTGCGGTACTGGGTGACCGAGATGCACGTGGACGGCTTCCGCTTCGACCTGGCGGCCACCCTGGCCCGGCAGTTCCACGAGGTGGACCGGCTGTCGTCCTTCTTCGACCTGGTGCAGCAGGACCCGGTGGTCAGCCAGGTGAAGCTGATCGCGGAGCCGTGGGACGTCGGCGAGGGCGGCTACCAGGTGGGGAACTTCCCGCCGCTGTGGACCGAGTGGAACGGCAAGTACCGGGACTGCGTCCGGGACCTGTGGCGGGGCGAGCCGCGCACGCTGGCGGAGTTCGCCTCCCGGCTCACCGGCTCCTCCGACCTGTACCAGGACGACGGCCGCCGCCCGCTGGCCTCGGTCAACTTCGTGACCTGCCACGACGGTTTCACGCTGCGCGACCTGGTCTCGTACGACGAGAAGCACAACGAGGCGAACGGCGAGGGGAACCGGGACGGCGAGAGCCACAACCGGTCCTGGAACTGCGGGCAGGAGGGCGAGACCGACGACGTCGGGATCAACGAGCTGCGCGCCCGCCAGATGCGCAACTTCCTCGCCACGCTGATGCTGTCGCAGGGCGTGCCGATGCTCAGCCACGGCGACGAGTTCGGCCGCACCCAGGGCGGCAACAACAACGCCTACTGCCAGGACGGCGAGGTGTCCTGGGTGCGCTGGCCCAAGGAGAACAGCGAGGTCGAGGCGACCCTGCTGCGCTTCACCCGGGCGATGGTACGGCTCCGCCGCGAGCACCCGGTCTTCCGGCGCCGCCGCTTCTTCCACGGCCGGCCGGTGGAGGGCACCCACGACGAGCTCACCGACATCGCCTGGTTCACCCCGGAGGGCGAGGAGATGACGGCCCGCGACTGGCAGGCGGCGCACGCCCGCGCGCTGACCGTCTTCCTCAACGGCAACGCCATCTCCGAACCGGGCCCGCAGGGCGAGCGGATCGCCGACGACTCCTTCCTGCTGATGTTCAACGCCTCCTCCCAGGACCTGGAGTTCGCGGTCCCGGACAGCCACGGGCGGTGCTGGCGGACGGTGGTGGACACCTCGGAGCCGGACGGGCTGCCGCCCCGGGAGGGGCCGGAGATCGTGGCGGGCGAGCGCGTCACCCTCGCGCCGCTGAGCCTGACGGTGCTGCGCCGCCCGGCGTGACCGCCGCCCCGCGCGGCGCCCTCCCCGTCCGTACGGTCCAGGAGAGCGCCGCGCAGGCCACGGCCGCCCCCACCGCCACCGCGAAGGCGGCGGGTGCGCCGTGCTGTTCGGCGAGCCGCCCGGAGAGCGCCAGGGCGAGGGCCTGGCCGCCGACGATCCCGCTGGTGAGGAAGGCCATGGACTCGGCGAGCCGGCCGGCCGGGACGGACCTCTCGGTCAGCGCGAAGACCGTGATGAGGTGCGGGGCGTAGGCGGCGCCGAGCACGGTCACCACCACGTACAGGCCGGTGAGGGAGTCGACCGCGAGCAGCGGCAGGGAGAGCAGGACGAGCCCGGCGGTCGCGGTCCGCCAGCGGAGGGTCAGCCCGATCCGGGCGGGCAGCGCGGCGAGCGACAGGCCGACGGCGGCGCTCATCACGCCCATCGCCGCGTAGACGAGCCCGGCCTGGGCGGGGACGCCGAGACCGGCGGAGAGGGCGGTGATCCCGGCCTGGGAGGCGCCGAACATGGCGCCCTGGAGGACCATCGTCACCCGGAGGGCGTACGCGGAGCCGGGCAGCCGCGTCCGTTCGGCGGCGCCCGTGCGGGTGGCGGTGCCGTCGGGCGGGGCCGCGGCGGCGGAGGCGGTCGGGTGGAGGGCGAAGCCGGTGCCGCAGAGGGCGAGGAGCAGGGCCGCGCCGAGCAGCGCGGCGCCGGGGTGGGCGAGGGCGGCGGCGAGGCCGACGAGCGCGGGGCCGAGGACGAAGGAGACCTCGTCGAGGGTGCCCTCGAAGGAGAGGACCGCGCCGACGGTGCGGTCGTCGGCGCCGGCCCGGCGGGCGAGGGCCACCGAGCGGGTCCGGGCGAGCGGCCCGATCTGCGGGACGGTCGCCCCGGCGAGCAGCGCCAGCGGCACGAGCAGCCCGGTGGGGGCGTCGGCGACGGCGGCGAGGACGAGGGCGGCGACCGCGACGGCGTTGGCGAGGGAGGCGGCGAGGACGGGGCCGCGCTGGCCGCGCCGGTCCGCGAGCCGGCCGAGCAGCGGGCCCGCGACGGTCTGCCCGGCGGCCAGCGCGCCGCCCGCGAGCCCCGCCGTGGCGAGCGAGCCGCTGGTCTCCGCGACCAGCAGCACGCTGCCGAGCTGGCACATCGCGGTGGGCAGCCGGCCGAGGAAGGAGAGGACCGGAAGGGTGGGGCCGAGCAGGGAGAGGGTGTCGCGGTACATCCGGAGCATCGGCCGAAAGTAACCCGATACCCCCGAACGGGTGCATCGGGTGATGACACGGAAGCTTCCGTACGGGGTACGTACGTTCGCATGACGCCCACCCCGCCCGCACACCCGCCGTCCGAGCACCCGCCGTCCGAGCACCGGCCGTCCGAGCACCGGCTGTCCGAGCACCGGCCGTCCGACCGCGCGCCGTCCGGTGCCGCCTCCGGGCCGCCCGTCGTCCCCCGTGCCACCTACCGGCTCCAGCTCCAGCCCGCGTTCCCGTTCGCCGCCGCCGAGCGGGCGGTACCGCACCTCGCCGGGCTCGGCGTCTCCCATCTGCACCTCTCCCCCGTCCTGGAGGCGGTCCCCGGTTCCGCCCACGGGTACGACGTCACCGACCACCGGGCGGTCCGGGCGGAGCTGGGCGGCGAGGCGGGGCTGCGGGCGCTCGCCGCGACCGCCCGCGCGCACGGCCTCGGCCTGGTGGTGGACCTGGTGCCCAACCACATGGCGGCCTCGCCGCGCCACAACCACGCGCTGCGGGAGGTGCTGCGGCACGGCCCGGACTCCCCCTACGCCCGCTGGTTCGACGTCGACCGGTCCGCCGGGGACGGCCGGATCCTGCTGCCCGTGCTGCCCGCGCGGCTCCCGGAGGTGCGGGACCGGCTGCGGGTCGAGGACGGCGTGCTCCGCCTGGACGGGCAGGAGTTCCCGCTCCGGCCCGGCACCGAGGAGCTGCCGCTCGACGAGCTCCTCGACCGCCAGCACTACCGGCTCGGCTGGTGGCGGCTGGCCCGCACCGAGCTGGGCTACCGGCGCTTCTTCACCGTCTCGGACCTGATCGGGGTGCGGGTGGAGGACCCGGAGGTCTTCCGGGAGACCCACGCGACGATCCTGCGGCTCGTCGCCGACGGGGTGATCGAGGGCCTGCGGATCGACCATCCGGACGGACTCGCCGACCCCCAGGGCTACTTGGAGCGGCTTTCGGCGGAGACCGGCGGGCGGTGCTGGATCGTCGTCGAGAAGATCCTCACCGGGGACGAGACCCTGCCGGCCGCCTGGCCGGTGGCCGGCACCACCGGCTACGACGCCCTGCGGCTGGTCGACGGCGTCCTCACCGACGCCGCGGGCGCGGAGGAACTCACCCGTGTGTACCGCGAGTTCACCGGACGCGCCGGGGACCGGGGCGGGGCGTGGGAGGCGACCGCCCGACGCGCCGCGTACGAGGTGGTGCGGCACGACCTGGCGGCCGAGACGAGCCGGCTGACCCGGGAGGCGGTACGGCTCTGCTCGGCCGATCCCACGCACCAGGACCACGCGCCGTGGGCGCTGCGGACGGCGATCGAGGAGCTCCTCGTCCGCATGCCGGTCTACCGGCCCTACGGCACCGGCGACGCCGGGCGCCTCCTCACCCCCGCGGTGGTCCGGGGCGCGCGGGCCGCCTTCGCCGTCCCGGAGGAGGCCGCCGCCGTGGACGCCGTGCGGGAACTGCTCCTCGGCACGCTCGGCGACTCCCCCGGACACGCCGGATTCCGGGCGAGGTTCGCGCAGACCTCCTCGGCGCTGCGGGCCAAGTCCACGGAGGACACCGCCTTCTACCGGTACGCTCCGCTGCTCTCGGCCAACGAGGTCGGCGGCGATCCCGGCCGGCCGGCCGTCGGCGTCGAGGAGTTCCACGCGGCCTGCGCCCGGCTCGCCCGCGACTGGCCGGCGACCGGCACGGTGCTCACCACCCACGACACCAAGCGCAGCGCGGACGTGCGGGCGGCGATCGCGGTCCTCGCCCAGTGCCCGGACGTGTGGGCGGGGCTGCTGGACGAGGTCGCCGGGGTCCCGGTGCCGGATCCGCACCTGGCCTGGACGGCGTGGCAGACCGCGTTCGGCTTCGGCACGCCGGACCCGGAGCGGATCGGCCCGGCCGTGCTCAAGGCCGTACGGGAGGAGGGGCTGCGGACCTCGTGGACGGAGCAGGACCCGGCGTACGAGCGGGCGGTGGCCGAGTTCACGGCCGCGGGGCCCGGCCGGGTGCCGCTGCGGGCGGCGTCGGAGGCGGCGTTCGCCCTGGAACCGCACATCCGGGCGCACGCGGACGGCGCGGCCCTGGTCCAGCTGACGATGCCGGGGGTGCCGGAGCTGTACCAGGCCACCGAGCGGGAGTACCGGGCGCTCGTCGACCCCGACAACCGCGCGCCGTACGAGCCGGGGCCCGACGACGCCCGGACGGCGCTGGTGCGGGCCGCGCTCGGGCTGCGCCGCGAGCGCCCGGCGGCCTTCGGCCCCGGCGGCGGCTACGTCCCGCTCGCCGCGGAGGGCCCGGCGGCCGCGCACTGTCTCGCCTTCGCCCGCGCGGGGCAGGTGGTGACCGCGGTGACCCGGCTGTCGCTGCGGCTCGCCGAGGCGGGCGGCTGGCGGGACACCGAGCTGGTGCTGCCGGAGGGCCGCTGGGCCGATGTCCTGGACGGCGTACGGGAGTTCACCGGAGGCCCGGAGAGCGAGCTCAAGCTGGCGGAGCTCTTCGCCGACCGGCCGGTCGCCCTCCTCGCGCGGATCACGGAGTGACCGCATACTGGTCGGTACGGACGCGGGGCGAGCGAGGGGGAAGCATGTCGCTGTGGGTGCTGTTCGGAGTCCTGGGGGGACTCGTCGCCCTTCTGACGGTGGTGCTGGTGCGCCGGGGCGGGTCCCGCACGGACACCGCCGAGGGGCTGCTCATCGAGGAGCGGGCGCGGATCCAGGCCGCGCACGACCGGGTGTCGTACCACTCCCGTTCGGTGCACAACGCCCCGCCGAACCAGAGCGATTCCCACCAGCGGCGCCGCTGACGGCGGAGCGGGGTCACGGGCACGCGGCCCGTGACCCCGCCGACCGAGGGATCAGATGCGACTGGCGCGGGTGACCTCGCACTTGGTGTACTCGGAGCCGTCGCCCGTGCCCGGGTACGGGGTGGTCAGCTCGGCGCTCGCGGAGGAGCCGGCGGTGACCGCGATGCCGGTCTTGACGGCGGTGGCCGGGACGGCGCCGCTGCCGGTGAACTTCATGGTGACGCTGTAGTCGTAGTCGAGCGAACCGTCGTTCTTGACCGTGATCTTGGCGGTCAGCTTCTTCGTGGCGGCGTCGTAGGCGCACGTGTCGATGGTGACGTCGCGGGCGGCCTTGTCGGCGCTGCTGCCGCCGCCGGGCACCGAGACGCCGCCGGAACCGCTGCTGCTGTCACTGTCGCTGCCGCTCCCACCCGAGCTGGAGCTGGAGCTGGAGCTCGAACCGGAGCTGCTGTTGTCGCAGCCGCCGCCGTTCGAGCCGCGGGCACCGGTGAGGGCGAAGACGGCGATGCCGAAGACGGCGATCGCGCGGGCATGACGAAGCTTCACGTGTTTCTATCCCCGTTGGACGTGGTTCTTCAGAAGGGCTCGTCGGAAGGGCTCACCAGAAGGGCTTGCTTGACGAGCACACGTCACCCTAGCAGCGGGTCGGGGGGTCTCGTTTCAGCCGTTCGGCAGGACGACGAGGCTGCGCGGGGCGCGGGTGATCAGACCGGTCGACACCGGGCGGAAGCCGTCCGCGAGGCGCAGCCGGGGCATCGCCTCGAAGAGCGCGCGCAGCCCGTACTCGGCCTCCAGACCGGCCAGGATCACCGCCGGGCAGAAGCCGGAACCGTACGTGAGCTGGCCGGGGTCGTCACGGAGCGGGTCGAAGCGGTCCGGCGCGCGGAACCGCTCCGGGTCCCGCCCGGCCGCGCCGACGAGCAGCGCCACGGAGGAGCCGCCCGGCAGGATCCCGCCACTCACCGGGACGTCCTCGCGGGTGCGCCGCACGGCGATCTGCACCGGCGGGTCGCGGCGCAGCGACTCGGTCCACGCCCGGGCCACCAGGGCCGGCGGGGCGTCCCGCAGGGCGGCGGCCCGGTCGGGGTCGCCGAGGACGTTGCCGAGGAAGGAGGCCAGCGCCTTCTCCCGTACGGCGATCTGCCCGCCGCACTCGCCGGCGAGCGCGGTCGCGGCCCGGCCCCTGACCAGCCGCATCATGTCCCGGTACGGGACGCCGACGGCGGCGGCGACGGTCCCGGCGGGCAGCCAGTGGCAGAAGTCGGCGACCAGGTCGGCCCGGGGCCGGTCGGCGATCCGCCGGGCGAGCACGTACGCGGTGCGTTCCGCGACGGACCGCAGCTCCGCGAGGTCCACGTCGACGTGGGCGCGCGAGCAGGCCGGGTCGCCGGGCCGGTGCCCGTGGGTGAAGCGGGCGTCGGTGAGCGCGGTGGCGACGTCGGCGTACCGGCTCAGCACCCAGGCCCGCAGCAGCGGGTCGTAGGTGAGCGGGAACTCCTCCCGCAGCCGCCGGTACACGGGGTACGGATCGGTCGCCGCGCCGGGGTCCAGCGGGCTGGGTGCGACGGTCCGCCCGCCGGGCGGCACGGGCGCCCCGGCCGCCGGGTCGGCGACGCTCCGCACCCGGCCGGGCGCGGCGGCCCCGGCCCGTCCGTCGGGCGCCATGGCCGTCAGCCGCCGGAGCCCCGCGACGCGGGGGGTGCGGGAGGGTTCGGGGGTCCGGTCGTCGCGCATCGTGCCCCCAGGGGTGGGTCGGTCGGCGGTGGGTCCCCCCAGCCCATCACCGCTGCGGGCGCGGCGCCCGTCGCATACCGCCGAACGGGTGAGGCGGCACGGCCCTGACCAGGCCCGGAACGCGTTCTCGGCGGCCCGGGGCACCAGGCCGCGACGGCTCAGTCGACCGACAGCCGGAAGGTCATCTCGCCGAAGCCGACCACGTCCCCGGCCCGCACCACCACCGCGCCGACGACGCGGCGGCCGTTGACCGTCGTGCCGTTGGTGGAGCCCAGGTCGCGCAGGACCCACAGGCCGCTCTGGAGGGAGAGTTCGGCGTGCAGCCGGGAGGCGGTCTCGTGGCTGAGCCGCAGGCCGTTGACCGGGTCCCGCCCTATGCGCAGCGGGTACGGCCCCGGCTGCGGAAGGAGCAGCTTCGGGAGCCGCTCGGAGTGCCAGGCCCGGCCGAGGCGCGCGGTGAACGCCGACATCCGCTCGACCGCGCCGACCACCCGCCGGGTCCAGGTGCCCTCGCTGCGCAGGTCGGCGGTGAGCACGTCGAGTTCGTCGGGGCGGCGGGCCTGGAGCGCCCGCTCCATCCGGAAGAGGAAGGTGTCGTGCGAGAGCCGGCCCTGTGCGGCGCCCTCCCTGAGCAGGCCCAGCGCGCGGTCCCGCTCGGCGTCGGTCAGCCGGGGGGAGTGTGCTGGGGGCTCGTACGGGGTCGGGGTCGTCACACGGTGATTGTCCGGGTGTCCGGGCCGGGCTGTCCAGAAGCCTCCGTACCAGGCACGTAACCGCTTCCGCGCGGAAAAGCCGAGGCCGTTCCGCAAGATCACTGTTACGGTCTGCGGGCTTCGACCACACGTATCCCTGGGGGAACCACCGTATGACCGACGACCTCGTCGTCCGCCCGCTCACCGGGCCGGAGGAGCTGGACCTCTTCCTCGGCCTCACCTACACGCTCGACCACGAACTCGCCGACGACCTCGGCTCCGGCCGCCGCCGCCCCGACTGGATGTGGGTGGCCCTCCGCGACGGCCGCCTGCTGGGCCGGATCGCCTGGTGGACCAACAAGGACGGGGGCGAGCCGCTCGCCCTCGACTTCTTCGACCTCGCCCCCGAGCTCCCGGCCGGAGAGGCCGAGGAGGTGGGCCGGCGGCTCCTCTCCGCCGCGCTGCCCGCCGTCGTCCCGGCGGGCACCGTGCCGCCGGAGTTCAACCGCTACCTGCCGCCGGACTGGCGCGAGGTGCCGGAGACCCGCGACCGCGTCGAGCTGCTGCTCTCGCTGCTCGCGGAGACGGGCGCCCGGCCGCTGGTCGAGCGGCTGCGCCTGGAGTGGCTGCCGGGGACGCCGGTCGCGGAGCCCACCGGCCGCCTCGTGTTCCGCCCGGTCCGGGACCGCGAGGACCTGCTCGCGCTGATGACGCCGGTGATGGCGGGCACGCTCGACGCGCACGGCCAGGCCGACCTGGCCGAGGGGCTGTCGCTGCGGGAGGCCGCCGAGCGGCACTACGACGAGGAGTTCCCGCACTACACCACGCCGCGCGACTGGTGGCAGGTGGCCGAACTGCCGGGCACCGGCGAGCCGGTCGGCTTCGTCGTCCCCGCCCGCAACAACTACAACCCGATCATCGCGTACATCGGCGTGCTCCCCGCCCACCGCGGCAAGGGCTACATCGACGAGATCCTCGCCGAGGGCACCCGGATCCTCGCCGCGCAGGACGTGCCGCGCGTCCGCGCCGCGACCGACCTGGGGAACGTCCCGATGGCGGCGGCCTTCGCCCGCGCCGGGTACGTGAACTTCCAGCGCCAGGTCGACTACGTGTGGGACGCGCCGGGCGCGTCGCGGTCCTGACTGCCAGGATGGACGTGACCCACCGGCGGTGACGCCGGCCGTCACGACGACCGTACCGCCGTCTGCGAGGAGAACCACCGTGCTCTTCGAGGTGTGGGCGCCGCACGCCCGCGACCGGGTGACCCTGGAGCTGAACGGCACCGGGCACCCCCTGGAACGGGACGCCCTGCGGGACGGCTGGTGGACCGGCACCGTGCCCGCCTCGGACGGCGACCGGTACGGCTTCCGGCTCGACGACGGGCCCGTCCTGCCCGATCCGCGCGGCCGCCGGCTGCCGGACGGGCCGGACGGGCTCAGCGCCGTCGTCGACCACGCGGCCCACGCGTGGCGGAACGAGCCGCCACGGCTGCGGCTGCGCGGCGCGGTCCTCTACGAGCTCCACGTCGGCACCTTCACCCCCGAGGGCACCCTCGACGCGGCGGCGGCGCGGCTCGGGGAGCTCGCCGGGCTCGGCGTCACCCATGTGGAGCTGATGCCGCTCTGCCCGTTCCCCGGCGTGCACGGCTGGGGGTACGACGGGGTGGCGCCGTGGGCGGTCCACGAGCCGTACGGCGGCCCGGCGGCGCTGAAGCGCTTCACGGACACCGCGCACGGCCTCGGCATGGGCGTGGTCCTCGACGTGGTCCACAACCATCTGGGCCCCTCCGGCAACCATCTCCCGCCCTTCGGGCCGTACTTCACCGACAGCCACCACACCCCGTGGGGCGCGGCGGTGAACCTGGACGCGGCCGGTTCGGACGAGGTGCGGGCGTACTTCCTCGGCAGCGCGCTCGCCTGGCTGCGGGACTACCGGATCGACGGGCTGCGGCTCGACGCGGTGCACGCGCTCGCCGACGACCGGGCCCTCACGTTCCTGGAGGAACTGTCCGCCGCGGTCGACGCGTTGGCGAAGGAGCAGGGCCGGCAGCACTTCCTGATCGCCGAGTCCGACCTGGCCGACCCGCGCACCACCACGCCGCGCACGCTCGGCGGCCTCGGCCTGCACGCGCAGTGGAACGACGACTTCCACCACGCCCTGCACTGCGCGCTGACCGGCGAGTCCCAGGGCTACTACGCGGACTTCGCGCGCGCCCCGATGGCCGCGCTCGCCAAGACCCTGACCCGGGTCTTCTTCCACGACGGCACGTACTCGTCCTTCCGGGGCCGGCACCACGGACGGCCCGTCGACCGGGAGCGCACCCCCGCCCACCGCTTCCTCGGCTACGCCCAGACCCACGACCAGATCGGCAACAGGGCGCTCGGCGACCGCCTTTCGGCCTCCCTCTCCCCCGGGCTGCTCGCCTGCGCGGCGACGCTCGTCCTCACCGGCCCCTCGGTGCCGATGCTCTTCATGGGCGAGGAGTGGGGGGCCCGCACGCCCTGGCAGTACTTCACCGACCACACCGACCCGGAGCTCGCGGAGGCGGTACGGCGGGGCAGGCGACGGGAGTTCGCGGCGCACGGCTGGGACGAGGGCGAGGTGCCCGACCCGCAGGATCCGGCGACCCGGGACCGCTCGGTCCTGGACCGTACGGAGCGGGAGCGCGACCCGCACCGGCGGCTCCTCGCCTGGCACCGCGAGCTGATCGCCCTGCGCCGCACCCTGCCCGACCTCACCGACCCGGACCTGGGCGGGGTGAAGGTCGCCTTCGACGAGGAGGGCCGCTGGCTGGTCTTCCGGCGCGGTGACGTGCGGGTGGCGGTGAACCTGGGCAAGGAGCGGGTCGAGATCCCGCTGGGCTCCAACGGCCGCGACCGGGTCCTGGCCGCCTGGGAGCCGGTCGAGGCGCCCGCCCGCGACGGGCTGCTGCGCCTCGGCGGCGAGTCGGCGGTCGTCCTGGCGGACGGCTGACCGACCCCGGACACCGGAACGCCCGGGCGGGCGCCGGGCTCCTGGGGGGCTGGGCCGCACGGGCCATGGGCGGACTCCACTCGGGCGGACGGTCGGAGTGTTCCGGCGGAGCGTCGGTCGGCGGGCCGCCATAGTGCGCGCATGACACCCCCCACTCCCCCGCGCCGCCGAGCCCGCGTCCGGGCCCGCGCGGTCGCCCTGGGCGCCGCGCTGGTGGCCCTCGCGCTCCCGGCGGCCTCCGTCGCCGCCGCGCCGGCGGCACCCGCTCCCCGTCACGGGTCCGAGTCGTGCGCGCGCACGCCCGAACCGCTCTCCGGGGACGCCCGGCGCGTCCTGGACATCGCGCGGAAGGCCAGGGAGGACCTCGCGCTCAACGCCGTACTGCTGCGCGTCACGGTGGACGGGCGGGACGTGGTCACCGGGGCCCTCGGCGAGTCGATGACCGGCGTCCCGGCCGAGCCGGACATGCACTTCCGGGCCGGCTCCGTCGCCTTCGCCCACATCGGGACGGCCCTGCTGCGGCTGGCCGAGCAGCGCCGGGTGCGGCTGGACGACACGGTGGAGCGCTGGCTGCCGGAGGTCCCCCGGGCCCGCGAGATCACCCTGCGGATGCTGGCGAACAACACCTCGGGCCTGCACGACTACGTCACCGACCCGGCGTTCGGCGCCGAGCTCACCCCCCACCCCTTCAGGCAGTGGACCCCCGACGAGCTGCTCGCCTTCCCGTTCGGCCACGACTTCTGGTACGACCCGGGCACCAACTGGAGCTATTCGCACGCCAATTACCTGCTGCTGAGCCGCGCCCTGGAGCGGATCACCGGCACGCGGATCGACCGCCTGGTGCGGGAGCTGGTGACCGGGCCGCTGGGGCTGAGGGAGACCCGGAACTCCTTCACGCCCGAGATCCCGGAACCGGTGCTGCACGCCTTCACCTCGGACCGGGGCCTCTACGAGGAGTCGACCTTCTGGAACCCCTCCTGGACGACCGGTCCCGGCGCCGTCATCACCAGCACCGTCTGCGACATGGCCCGCTCCGCCGAGGGCATCGGCAGCGGCGAGCTGATCGGCCCGCGCTCGTACCGGATCCTGCTGGATCCCGGGACGGTCGGGCTCGGCACGCCGACGAAGACGTGCCCGGCCTCGATCTGCCTCAAGCAGACCGAGGAGCGGCACTTCGGGCTCGGGGTGATCGTCTCCGGCGGCTGGCTGCTCCAGAACCCGTCCTTCTCCGGTTACGCCGCCCTCCAGGCGTACCTGCCGTCGAAGCGGCTCTCGATCGCGGTCTCGGCGACGAAGACGGCGACGACCGCCGAGGGGAACATGGCCCAGGTGGTCGCGGGCCGGATCGCGGCCGCGCTGGCCCCGGAGGACCCGCTGGTGCCCTGAGGCCCGGCGGGGCGGTGCCGGCCGCCGCTACTCGACGATCGCCATCTCGTGCGGGGTCGCGTTGAAGCGGCGGCCGGTGCCGTCCTCGGTCATCGTGACGATGTCCTCGATGCGGACGCCGAAGCGGCCGGGGAGGTACACGCCCGGTTCGATGGAGAAGCACATGCCGGGGACGACCGGCCGCTGCTCGCCCTCGATCATGTAGGGCGGCTCGTGGGTGGTGACCCCGATGCCGTGGCCGGTGCGGTGGATGAAGTACTCGCCGTAGCCGGCGTCCGTGATGACCTTGCGGGCGGCACGGTCGACGTCCTGGCAGGCGATGCCGGCCTTCACGGCCTCGAAGCCGGCCTGCTGGGCCTCGCGGACCAGGTCGTGGATCCGCCGCTCCTCGTCCGTCGGCTCGCCGACGTGGACGGTGCGGGTGGTGTCGGAGCCGTAGCCGTGCTTGAGCCCGCCGAAGTCGAGGACGACCATGTCGCCGCGCTCGATGACCCGCTCGCCGGCCTCATGGTGCGGGTTGGCGCCGTTGGGGCCGGAGCCGACGACGGTGAAGTCGACCTGGGAGTGGCCGAAGTCCAGGAGCAGCCGGGCGAGGTCGGCGGCGACCTCGGTCTCGCGGCGGCCCGCGAACCGCACCTTGAGGATCTCCCCGTACGCCCGGTCGGCGGCGGCCCCCGCGGCCGCGATCCGGTCCAGCTCGTGGGCGTCCTTCACGGCCCGCAGCATCGGCAGGGCCTCGGTGAGGGAGACGTACGAGGTGCCGGGGAGGGCCTGCTGGAGGCCGAGGAGGTGCATCGCCCAGGCGTTGTCGCTGACGCCGAAGCGTCCTCCCCCAGACTTCGTCCGGGGGGACCCCCAATCGAGCAGCGGCGCGGTGACGGCGTACGGGTCCTTGCCGTCGGTCCAGTCGCGGAGGGTCAGCGCGGGCGCCCCGACGGCCTTCTCCGCGTCGGGCGCCTCCAGGGTGGGGACGACGAGCACCGGGTCCTGGCCGGGGGCGATGACGAGGACGGTGAGCCGTTCGGTGATCGCGGTGGGCTGGTAGCCGGTGAGGTAGACGAGGTCGGGGCCGGGGGCGACGAGCACCCCGGCGAGCCCGGCGTCGGCGGCGGAGGCGGCCGCGCGGTCCATCCGGGCCCGGTAGTCGTCGGCGGTGAACGGCGTCGGGGCGTCGGCGGAGTCGGCGCTCGGCATGGGGTCTCTCCTTCGCGGCGGCGGACGGTCTCCCCCAGCATCCTGCCCGCCCCCCACCGCCGCCGCGACCGGGCCGCGGCCCGTCAGCGCGGGCCCGGGCCCTGGGCGATGAGCCGTTCGAGGAGGTCCTGGAAGTCGTCGCCGACGACGATCCGCAGCTCGCCGTTCTCCTCGTCGTGCTCGCTGAGCTGGGTGAGCGTGCCGCCCCGCCACCAGAAGACGTACGGGCTGATGGCGCCCGGGGTGTCCTCGTACTCGGAGGCGGCGAAGGAGGCCATGGCGCCGAGCGCCGGGATGATCGAGGTGTCCCGGATGGGGTGGAAGGCGATCTGGTGCCGGAAGGGCACGGCGACCAGGGCGCCGTGCTCGCCGAGCGGCAGGCCGGTGACCCGCTGGGCGAGGGCGTCGAGGTCGAGGACGCGGCTCGCGGTGTAGAAGGAGTCGCCGACGACGACCTCGAAGGACATCCCGTCGGCGTCCCGGACGGTCTCGTGCTCCTCGACGGGCAGCCCGCGCAGGTTCTTCAGGGCGCGGGCGCGCAGCTGGGCGGGGTCGCCGAGCCGGTCGAGGGCCTCGTCGGTGAGCATCATGACGCTCTCCGGCAGGTCCAGGGCGAGGACCTCGTAGAGGCCGGGGGCGAGGGTCCTGGCGTAGCCGAACGCGCCGGGGTCGATGCCCTCGCCGTTGACGACCCGGGGGTAGAGCTGGGCGCGGATCTGCTCGGGCGGCAGCGTGTCGAGGGCCGAGGGGCCGTCGAGGGTCCGCACCACGAGGGTGACGTGCCGGCGGATCAGGTCGGGCCAGACGCGGGGCCCGCGGCGGTCGCGGTGGCAGACGGCGGCGAGGTTGCCGAGGCCGAAGCGGCGCTGCTTGTCGTCCTGGACGGAGGAGGCGTAGACCGTGACCTCCAGGCCGAGTTCGGCGAAGGCCTCGCGGACGGTGGCGCGGAAGAGCGCGGCCTCCCGCTGGGAGAAGTAGGCGAACTCCGGGTCCCGGGGCGCGTCCTCGCCGTCCCGCTTCGGTTTCCTGCGCAGCCACCCCACGCCAGCCCGCCTTCCGTCGCCGTTGCGTTCAGCGTAGCGAGTGCGTCGGGGCGGTCACCGGCCGCCCGCCGAACTCGCCGCCCGGCCGGAGCCGCCGGGAGCCGCCGGTGCCGTCAGGAGCCGTAGGGGGCCTTGAGGAGGTCGCGGGCGTAGTGGGCGAGGGAGCGGTTGTAGCGGGGCAGCAGGGGCGCGAGGGCGCCGAGGGCCAGCGAGGCGGCCTCCCGGTCGCGGCCGGTGTCGGCGAGCGCGAGCGCGAGGAAGGCGTCGACGGCCGGGGCGAGGGCCAGCTCGTCGGCGTCGAGCCGCGCGGCGGGCAGGGCCCGCTCGTCGGTGAGCAGCTCGACGGCGCGGTCGGGCCGCCCGAGGTTCCGCAGGCTGCTGGCGAGCTGGATGACGGCCCGGCGCCGCCGCAGGCCGGTCAGCCCGAGTTCCAGGGCGCGCGTGTAGTGCCGGACGGCTTCGACGGGCTGCCCGGTGGAGTCGTGGGCGGCACCGACCTCGAACACGGCGGTGGCGTCCTCGTCGCCCCGCTCGGCGGCGAGCGCGGCGATCCGCTCCCGGAACTCCTCGCCGCCGAGGCCGTCGATCCGCTCCCAGAGGGCGGCGACCCGCCCCTCCCAGCCGTTGTCGTCGTTCATGCGGCCACCCTACTCAGGGGCTTGGCCGTGGCTCAGTCGCCGCCACCACCACCGCCGCCGCCGTCGCCGCCGCCCCCGCCGCTGTCGCCGCCGCCGTCGCCCCCGCCGGAGTCTCCGGCGTCGCCGCCGTCGGAGCCCCAGCCGTCGCCGCCTCCGGGTTCGTTGTCGGCGCTGGAGGTGCCGAGGTTGCTGAACCAGGGGCGGAGCCAGTCGGCGTCCACGGCGGCGGGCTCGTACCCCTCCCGCATGCGCCACTGGGCGGGGAAGCGGGCGAGCCCGGTGGTGTCGCCGAGGCCGAAGGCGGTGGCGAAGGCGTGGGCCATGACCGCGTCCAGCGGGTCGGAGGTCTCGTGGGCGACCGGTGCGAGGGGGAGCAGGAGCGGCTCGGGGCCGGTGGGCGTCCGGCGGCGCGGCGGGCGGGCGAGGAGGGCGACGCGGGTGCCGTCCCGGAGCAGCCAGGAGCTGGTGGGGCCGTACCGGCGCAGCTCCCAGAGCCGTCCGGTCTGCGGCGACGGGCCGGTGAACTCGGCCTCCACCACGCTCTTGGACTTGCGCAGCTTCTTGTGGGTGAGGCGGAGCTCGGCCGTCGCCTCACCGACGGTGAGGACGAGGCCGCGGGACGGGTGGGGTTCGGCCGGGTGGAAGCCGTACGGCGCCCGGATGCGGACGGCGGGGGCGTACGGGCCCCAGGCGTCGACGCGGACGAGCCGCCGGTCGACGGCGACGGCGACGTCGCCGTGGGGTCCGGGCGCGGTGCGGCGGGCCATCCACAGCGGTACGCCCTCGGCCCGGGCCCGCTGGGCGAGCTCGGCGACCCGCTCGGGTCCGCCGCAGAGCCGCACCGCGAGCCGTCCCAGCTCGTGGGCGAAAGCGGCGGTGCGCCGCACCTTGAGCGGGATGCTGGTGCCGGTGGCGCGGACGACCGGGACGACGCCGGGGCCGTCGTCGAGGCGGGTCAGGGCCCGTTCGGACCCGCCGCCGCCGAGCCACTGCCCGCGCAGGTACGCCTCGGCCGTCGCGGCCAGGTTCAGCTCGCCGTGCGGGGTGAGGCGGCCGCCGCGCCGCAGCCCCTCCTCGGTCAGTTCGACCGTGCGGGCCAATGGGTTCCACGACTTCTCGCCGTACAGGACTTCGCTCACGTCTCCCCCTGCTGTGTTCTCCGGGGCCGTCACGGCCCCATGTTCACCACGCGGTCGGCGCGGTGGCGGTTGCGTGCGACGAGCCGGGCGTTGGCCTCGTCGGAGCGGTGCACCCAGGCCTCGGCCTCGGCGCGGGTGCGGCCGAAGGCGACGTGGCGGTCGACGAGCCGGGGCACGCGGACGGCGTCGGGGAGGTCGGCGTACCAGACCTCGTCGAGGAGCGGCCGGACGGCGGCCCATCCCCCGGCGTCGTGGAGGAGGTAGTTGCCCTCGGTGACGACGAGCGGGGTCCCGGGCGGTACGGGGACCGAGCCGGCGACCGGCTCCTCCAGGGCCCGGTCGAAGGCGGGCGCGTAGACGACGGTCCCGGGCTCGGGGGCGCGCAGCCGGGCGAGGAGGGCGGCGTATCCGGCGGCGTCGAAGGTGTCGGGCGCGCCCTTGCGGTCCGCCCGCCCGAGCCGCGCCAGTTCGGCCCCTGCGAGGTGGAAGCCGTCCATGGGGACGAGGACGGCGAGCCCGTCGAGCCGCTCGACGAGCCGCCCGGCGAGCGTCGACTTCCCGGCCCCGGGCGGCCCGGCGACCCCCAGGACCCGCCGCCGCCCCCCGGCGGCGAGCTCCCGCGCCCGCCCGACCAGCTCCTCGAACTCCCGCACGTCCATGCGGCCGATTGTCCCAGCCCCCGGCGGTGCCCCCCGGACCCTCGGGGGGTCCCTCCCCCGACCCTCGTACGGACCCTCCTCGGGTCGAGGGTCGGGGCGGCCGCGACGCGGGTTCGTGCGGGTGGGTTGCCGTGCTTTCCGCGTATTACGTTGGGGATATGCCGTCCATCGCACTCGTCACCCTCGTCGTCCGTGACTACGACGAGGCCATCGCCTTCTACACCGACGCCCTCGGCTTCGAGCTGGTCGAGGACACCGACCGGGGCAACGGCACCCGCTGGGTCGTCGTCCGTCCGGCCGGCTCCGGCGGCGTCGGCGGGCTCGGGAACGCGGGGCTGCTCCTCGCCCGGGCCAAGAACGACGAGGAGGAGGCCTCCGTCGGCAACCAGACCGGCGGCCGGGTCGGCTTCTTCCTCCACACCGACGACTTCGCCCGCGACCACGAGCGGATGACGGCCGCCGGGGTGAAGTTCCTGGAGGAGCCCCGCCACGAGCCGTACGGCTCCGTCGCCGTCTTCGAGGACCTGTACGGCAACCGCTGGGACCTCCTCCAGCCCGCCGGGTAATTCGCTGTCGCCCCGGCGGCGGCGCTCCCTAGACTCGCGGCACGGCCCGCCGCCCGGTGCGCCGTGCCCGATCGTGTCGACCGAGGGGAGCCGGCCGTGCGCAGTCACCCGCCGGCCGCCCGTGCCCGCCGCTTCGACGTGATCCTCGCCTCTTCCGCCTGCCGGTGACGGCTGCGCGCCCGTCACCGCAGACCCGTGCCGTCCGGACCCGTCCTCAGTACGCGTCCGCACCAACGGTCATCGCGCTGTCCTGTGATCCCACAGCAGCGAAAGGCACGTCACCGTGCGCGTTTTCCCGAACCCCCGCGTCCGCAACCTCGGCATCCTCGCCCACGTCGACGCCGGCAAGACGACCGTCACCGAGCGGATCCTCTTCCTGACCGGCGCCGTCCACAAGCAGGGCGAGGTCCACGACGGCACCACCGTCACCGACTTCGACCCGCAGGAGCGGGAGCGCGGCATCACGATCTCCGCCGCCGCCGTCAGCTGTGACTGGGACGGCCACCGGCTCGCCCTCATCGACACGCCCGGCCACGTCGACTTCTCCGACGAGGTCGAGCGCGCGCTGCGCGTCCTCGACGGCGCCGTCGCCGTCTTCGACGCGGTCGCGGGCGTCGAGCCGCAGAGCGAGACGGTGTGGCGCCAGGCCGACCGGCACGGCGTGCCCCGGATCGCCTTCGTCAACAAGATGGACCGGGCGGGCGCCGACCTCGACGCGGCCGTGGCCTCCCTCCGCTCCCGCCTGGGCGCCGTCGCGCTCCCCGTCCAGCTGCCCGTCGGGCGGGAGGACGGCTTCCGGGGCGTCGTGGACCTCGTCCGGATGAAGGCGTACGTGTGGGGCGGCGGCGGTCTCGAAGAGACCGGCGTCCCGCCCGGTCTGAGGGACGAGGCGGTACGCCGCCGCCGCGCCCTGGAGGAGGCCGTGGCGGAGCTGCACCCCGAGGCCCTGGAGGAGTACTGCGCGGACGAGGCCCTCTCCGACGGGACGCTCGAACGGGCCCTGCGAGCCCTGACGTTGGCCGGCACGGCGGTGGTGGTGCTGTGCGGATCGGCGTACCGCGACCGCGGGATCGAACCGCTCCTGGACGCGGTCGTCGCCTACCTGCCCGCCCCCACCGACCGGCCCCCGGTCGGCGGTGGCGAGCGGGCGGCCGACCCGCACGCGCCGCTGGTCGCGCTCGCCTTCAAGGTGAACGCGGCCCCGACCGGCCGCATGACCTACGTCAGGGTCTACGCGGGCGTCCTCACGAAGGGAGCCACCGTGCTCGACACCGCCACCGGACGCACGGAGCGGATCTCCCGCGTGCTGCGCGTGCAGGCCGACCGCACGGCCGAGGTGTCCATCGCCGTCGCCGGCGACATCGTCGCCGTCGTCGGCCCGAAGACCGTCCGCGCGGGCGCCACCCTGTGCGTCCCGTACGCACCGGTCGTCCTCGAACCTCCGGTGCCGGCCGCCCCGGTGGTCTCCATGGCGGTGGAGGCCCGCCGCAGCACCGACACCGGCCGCCTGGCCGCCGGGCTCGCCCGGCTCGCCGAGGAGGACCCGTCGCTGGTGGTGCGGACCGACCCGGAGACCGGCCAGACCGTCCTGTCGGGCCTCGGCGAGCTCCACCTGGAGGTCGCGGTGGAGCGGCTGCGGCGCGACCGGGACCTGGAGGTCACGGTCGGCCGCCCGCAGGTCGCCTACCGCGAGACGGTGGTGAAGGGCGTCACCGGCCTGCTCCACCGGCACGTCAAACAGGACGGCGGCGCGGGCCAGTTCGCCCACGTCGTCCTCGACGTCCAGCCCCTGGACGGAGACCCGGGAGAGGAGGAGTTCGTGTTCGCGTCGACGGTGACGGGCGGGCGGGTCCCGCAGGAGTACGTCCGCGCGGTCGAGGCCGGCTGCCGTGACGCCCTCGCCGAGGGCCCCCTCGGCGGCCACCAGGTCACCGGCGTCCGCGTCACGCTCACGGACGGTGCCACGCACCCGAAGGACTCCTCGGAGCTCGCCTTCCGCACGGCGGGCCGAGCAGCCCTGCGGGAGGCACTGCGCGCGAGCGCGATGGCGCTCCTCGAACCGGTGGCCGAGGTGACGGTCACGGTCCCCGCCGAGTCGGTCGGCGCGGTCCTCGGCGACCTCGCGGCCCGCCGGGGCCGCGTCACGGACTCGCAGGTCAGGGGCGGTACGTCGGTGGTGACGGCGACGGTCCCGCTGGCCGAACTCTTCGGCTACGCGACCCGCCTGCGCGGCCGCACCCAGGGCCGGGGCACCTTCGCCACCCGCCCGGCGGGCTACGAACCCGCCACCGCCTAGAGGTCCAGCTCGGCCCGTACCGTCTTCCCGACCGGTACGCGGTCGAGCACCTCCCACCGCGTCGCCAGCGCCCCGACGAGCAGCAGCCCACGGCCGCCCTCGTCCAGCGGCCCCGGCGACGCGGCGGGGGCGGGCCGCCGCTCGCCCCGCGTGTCGGTGACGTCGATCCGCAGGTGCAGCCCGGGGGCGTACAGCAGCCCCAGCTCGCACTCGCGCCCGGGCACCCGACCGTGGGTGACCGCGTTCGCCGCCAGCTCCGCCACCAGCAGCGCCGTCGTATCGGACAGGGCGGAGTCGTACGGGACGCCCCACTCGTGCAGTTGGTGGACCGCCAGCCTGCGGGCGAGACGCGCACCGCGCGGGGTGGAGCTGAAGCGCTGCGCGAACATACGTACGGTGACGGGTCGTTTGCGCGCAAGGGGGGTCGTCATGCGGCCAATTTCGCTCCGATCATGGCGAGTTACCAGCTACCGGACTCGTACGCTGCGCTTGTACGGGTTCGCTCGCTGGACTGTACCGGTGACAATCCGTGACCCTGGACGGGATCAGCGCGAGCACACTGTGCGGGAGGTGGCGGGGTGGCGGACGACGTTCCCAAGGGGACCGAACCGGAGACGTCAGAGAGCCTGAAGGCATTCGGGGAAGTAATCAAGGCCTTCCGCAAACGGGCGGGTCTCACACAGGAGCAGTTCGCGCCGAAGGTGGGCTACTCGGTCCCGATGGTGGCGTCGATCGAGCAGGGACGACGCGTGCCGTCGAAGGAGTTCGTCGAGAAGGCGGAGGAGGTGCTGGACGCGTTCGGGGTGATCCGGGCGGCGGCGAAGCACCTGACCCGTAGGGCTGGGCTGGCGAAGTGGTTCGAGGAGTGGGCGGAGCTGGAGCCGCTGGCGGTGACGCTGTACACGTTCGAGAACCGGATGGTGCCGGGCCTTTTCCAGACACCGGCGTACGCACGGACGCTCTTCGAGAAGCAGATCCCCGCAATGAGCGACGACAAGATCGCGTCGAACCTGGTCACCCGAGTGGAGCGGGCGACCATCCTCACGGAACGCCCGGAGACGATCTACAGTTTCATCATCGAGGAGCACTCCCTGCGCCGCCAGGTGGCTGACCCAGAGGTCATGCGCGAGCAGATCGACCACATCCTTGACCTCGGCGAACGCCGCAACATCGACATCCAACTCATGCCGCAGTCGCGCGGGTACCACGCTGGCCTCGGCGGCCCCTTGCGTCTCCTGGAGACCGAGGAGAACTCGTGGTACGCCTACTGCGAAGGCCAAGAGACCGGCCAGCTAGTCTCCGACCCCAAAGTGGTCAGCATCCTCCAACAGCGATATGCCAGGATGCGAGCACAGGCTCTGTCTGTAGAGGCATCCGTGGGCCTGTTGCGGGAGATCCGAGGAGCACTATGAGCACGACTGAACTGGCCTGGTTCAAGAGCAGCTACAGCAGTGGCAGCGGCGACGACTGCGTCGAGGTCGCCACCTGCCCCTCCACCGTTCACGTCCGTGACTCCAAGGTTCCGGACGGGCCGCAGTTCGCGGTGGCGTCGGACGCCTGGACGGAGTTCGTCGCCCGGCTCGCCTGAGACGAGACGCGCACCCACCACCGGAGCCCGGTGTCACGGAAGGCCGTGACACCGGGCTTCGGCGTTCTCCTTGACCGGGCCCCAACTATCGTTCAACAATCCTCTTGTTGAGAGAACGTGCGCCCTCCCAGTCGAGGAGAAGTCCCGTGATCACTCCCAGCGCCATCCCTCCCACCGTCCCCGACGCCGTCAAGCGCGCCCGGTGGTTCCTTGCCATCCAGGCGGTCCCCTCCTGCGCGGGGGCGGTGTTCCTGCTCGTCGCCGCGGCCGAGAGCGGCCAGGACGACGCCGGCATCCTCGCGGGCATCGGCCTGCTCCTCCTGACGCTCAGCGGGTTTCTCGCGTACGCGGTCTACCGGCTCGGCCGGCCGTACCCGCGCGCGCTGCGTGCCGCACTGGTCTTCATCGAGGTCCTGTACGTGGCGCTCGCCGTGTGGATGCTGTTCACGGGGGCGGGGTTCGCGCTCGGCGGGCTGTTCGCCGTCGTCGTCCTCGTCTCCCTGCTCGGCTCGAACGGAAGTAGCTGGATCTCCGATTGACGCCCCCGGGGCGTGTGCCAGGATGCATGGCATGACCAACGAACCCGCCTCCCCGTACCTCTCCGGTCTCTTCTCGCTCGCAGGCCGCACCGCGCTCGTGACCGGAGGCAGCTCCGGCATCGGCCGGGCGGTCGCCGGGGCGCTGGCCCGGGCGGGTGCGAGCGTGGTGGTGCTCGCGCGCAAGGAGGCGGAGCTGGTCGCGACCGTCGAGGAGCTGACGGCCGACGGCTGCCGGGCGGCGTGGGTGAGCGCGGACCTGAGCACGCGGGAGGGGATCAAGGCGGGCGCCGACGCGGCGGCCGGGGTGTTCGGGGAGCCGGACATCCTGGTCAACTCCGCCGGGATCAACCTGCGTCCGCCGTTCGGGGAGCTGGGCGAGGAGGTGTGGGACACGACGATGACCGTGAACCTGGAGGCGCCGTTCCTGCTCGGGCAGCGGTTCGGGCCCGGGATGGCCGAGCGGGGCTACGGACGGATCATCCACATCACCTCCCAGCAGGCGCACCGCGCGTTCGTGCAGAGCGGGGCGTACGGGGTGTCCAAGGGCGCGCTGGAGTCGCTGGCCCGTTCGCAGGCCGAGGCCTGGTCCTCGCGCGGGGTCACCGCGAACACCCTGGTGCCGGGCTTCGTGATGACGCCGCTCAACGCGCGCCTCTCCTCCGATCCGGAGAAGGTCGCGGCGCTGGCCCAGCGGACGATGGTCGGCCGCAACGGTCTCGCCGAGGACTTCGCGGGCGCGGCCGTCTTCCTGGCGAGCTCCGCGTCGGCGTACGTGACGGGCCACTCCCTCTTCGTGGACGGCGGGTTCTCCGTCCACTGAGGCTCCGTCAGGCGGCGGGCCGGTACACGAAGCCGTTGAGGGGCGCGAGGACCTTCCAGCCGAGCGTCTCGTAGAGCGCCCGGCCCGGGACGGTCGCGCCGAGGACGCCCTCGGTCGCGCCGGCGGCGAGGGCCGCGTCGGTGAGGAGGCCCATCACCACCGTGCCGAGGCCACGGCGCCGGTGGGCCGGGTCCGTGATGATCTGGTCGTAGACGCAGGCGGTGCCGGTCAGGCCGGCGAGGCCGGACGCGGCGGGTTCCCCGTCGGCGGTCCGGACGCGCGCCGAGACGACGCCGTCGGCGGTCTCGACGGCGGCCGTGTAGCCGTCCGGTGTCCGCGCGGGCGAGGGGCGCAGGTCGACGGCCATCAGGAAGCAGGGGTCGACGGGTTCCCACGTCGGCGGGAACCAGGGCCGCATGGCGTCCAGGGGCAGGAACGCCTTGACGCACGTGGTGGGTTCGGTCAGCGATGCGATGAGCTCGCGGGCGGTGGTGGCGTCCGGGTCGAGCAGGACGTGCCGGACGGCCTGGTTCGGCTGCCCGACGTCGATCCGCAGCCCCCAGGGCACGTCCACCGGCCTGGGGAGCCGCCGGGCCACGGCCCAGCCCTCGACCCACTGCCGTCCCGTGCGCGTCATCCGGCCTCCCCCGCCCCGTCGTTCGCCACCGCACCGCACTGTACGGGAGGCGAGGAAGCCCATCCCCCGGGCGCCCCCTCCGGCTTACGCTGGCGGTGGTCACGACCGAGGCCGATACGAGGGGGGTACGCCATGACGTACGAGACCGGCGCGATGGTGAGGCTGGCCAGGGACGTCCAGGTCACCGGGGACGGGAGCGCGGCGCGGGGCGGTCTGCCCGGTCCGCTGTTCCTGGCCGAGGGGCTGGAGGGTCTGGTCACGCACGTCGCGAAGGAGACCGGGGGTGGCGCTTCGGCCGCCGTCCAGGCCGCGCTCGCGGAGTTCGACCGGACCGTCCGGGGCAGCCGGTTCACGGGCTTCACGGGGCACCTGGTCGACGATCTGCGGGACCGGATCGCCCGGCAGGACGGCTCCGGCGCCGGGGGCGCCGCCGGAGCCGGGGCGCGGGTCACGTACCGCGTCCGGTTCGTGAACGGCTTCGTCCTCGACGGGATCGACGAGGACGCCCTGACCCGCGCCTGAGTCCCCTCGGGCGCGGGTATCGGGCCGACTGTCAGGCCGGGTAGGTGATCGAGCCCAGCGGCGGGCAGGGCAGGAGCACGGCTCCGGCGCCCGGGCGTTCGACGAACGCCCGGGCCTCGGCCTCCCGCTGCCGGCGCGTGTCCACCTCGTCCGCGTCCCAGGCGTCCCGCCGGGCGCGGTCGTAGTCCCAGGTGTCGTCGATGAGGCCGAGCGAGGTGTTCCCGGAGCTGCGCTGGAACTCGGCTTTCAGGGCGGCCTGTCGGAGCGCGGCCTGGGTCGAGAGGAAGTCGATGCGGGCCGTCCAGACCCCGGGGGTGTGCGGGACGCGCGTCGGCAGCGGCGCCCGCGGCAGCGGCGACACCCCGGTGTCGAGGCGGCCGAGGTTGTCGACGGCCGCCGCCTGCGCCTCCCGCATCATGATCCCCATCTCCTGGTGCAGCCACAGGAGTTCGTCGAGGTCGCCCTGGGTGATCCGCATCCGCTGGTACAGCGCGTGGAAGCGGGGGTCGCCGTGCAGCGGGCGCAGCGGGTCGGCGTGCAGCATGACGCAGTCGTTGAAGCCGGCCGTCACGGCCGCGTCGAGGTGCCCCACCGTCTCGTCCGCCCGCCCCTGCGCGAGCGCGAGCATGGAGAGCGCCGCGTGCCCGGTGGCGGCGAGCCACGCGCCGTCCGGCCCGAGCGCCGCGCCCCGCGCGACGACGTCGTGGAACCCGGCCGAGGCGCCCGCGGAGGGCCCCTCGGTGATCAACGCCACCAGCAGGTCGTGCGCGTGGGCGGCCAGCGAGTCGACGGTGTCGGCCATGGATCTCCTCGAACCTCGATGCGGAAGAGCCTCTACGGAAGGACGGAACGGCCGGGGCGGGCGGTTCCTTCCCGGCTCCTTCCCGACTCCTTCCCGGCTCTCGCCCGGCTCTCGCCCGGCTCCCTCCTCAGGAGAAGTCGAGGCCGCCCGTGCGCTCGCGCTTCAGCTCGAAGAAGTGGGGGTTCCGGGCCAGGACCCGGACCGCGTCGAAGAGTTCGGCGGCCTCCTCGCCCCGGGGGATCGCGCCGAGGACCGGGCCGAAGAAGGGGACGCCGTCGAAATGGAGGGTGGGGGTGCCGACGTAGGCGCCGGTGGCCGGGTCCGTACCGGCGTCGTGGCTGCGGCGGAGGGCCTCGTCGTAGGCATGGGAGTGCGCGGCCCCGGCCAGCTCGGCGGGGAGGCCGAGCATCGCGAGCGCCTCGGCGGTCACGCGGTCGAAGTCCTCGTCCCCGTCCTGGTGGATGCGGGTGCCGTAGGCGGTGTACAGGTCGCGCAGGATCCCGTCGCCGCGCAGCTCGGCGGCGGCCGCCGCGACCCGGACCGGGCCGAGCGAGCGGTCCACCAGGTCCCGGTACCAGCCGGGCAGTTCGTTGCCCTCGTTGTGGAGGTACAGGCTCATCACGTGGAAGCGGACGTCGAGGTCCCGGAGCCGCTCCGCCTCCAGGATCCAGCGGGAGGTGATCCACGCGAAGGGGCAGGCGGGATCGAACCAGAAGTCGACCCGGGTGCGGGTGTCCACGGAGGAGGAAGGGGAGGCGAGGGGGCGCTGTGCTGCGTCGAGGGTCATGGGGACAGCGTGACGGAGGAGCGGCCCGCCCGCGTGGGCCATTGGCGAAACGTTCCTCTGGGCCAATCCCCCGCCTCCGCCTCGCCCCCGCCCCGCACCCCGTACCCTCCGCAGCCGCCTCGGCACCGTGGGTGATCTGCACAAAGGGCCTGCGCGCGGGCGTTTCTTCTGCTGAGATGAAGCCCTTGTGAACCGCACGAGCGCAAGGGACGGGGGATGCGACGGGGGTTCGGTGAACGGCTGGGCCTGCCCGGCGCCCTGGGTCCCTTACCCCTCGCACCGCTCGCACCCGAGTACGGGAAGCTGACGGAGGGGCAGCGGGCGGCGGGGTTACGGTACGCGGGAGAGGCTCTGACGGATCCTCAGGAGCGGGCCGACGGCAGTGCGTTCGTCTCCGTCCTGGACGGGGTCGCCCTGTGCACGCCCCGCCGGCGGCGGCTCGTCGACGAGGCCGCCCTGCTCGACCGCGCCGACGCACGGCCCGCGCACGCGCCCGTGCTGCGGCTGCTCGCCGCGATACGCCGGCAGGACCCGGCACTGCTCCGCCGCGTCCTCCTCTACCAGCTCCTTCCCCTCGCCCGGCAGGGCGCCGACGGCCTCGGGCTCGACCCCGCCGAACTCGCCCTCCTCGCGAAGGCGTCCCGTGCCCTGCCCGACCTCGACGGCCGGCAGCGGACCGCCGCCGAGGCCCTCGCCCCGCTCTGGTCGCGGCGACGGCTGCGGGCCTGCGCCCACGCCGTCACGGCCCTCGGGCCCGACGCCCTGCGCGCCGACCCGTGGCTCGGCGCCCTCGACGCGCGGCTGCGGCGGCGCCTCGACCGCTGCGACCGGGACCTCGCCGCGGCCGGGTCCGCCGCCCCGGCCGACCCCGCCGGGGCCGAGGCCGGCTATCTGCGGGTCCTCGCCGTCGCCTCCGACGACGACGAGGCCGTGCGCGGCCTGATCCGGCTCGGAGCCGTACCCGCCTCCGCCGACGCCCCGCTGACCGCCCTCCCCGTCGAGGGCGGCCGGGTGGCGCTCGCCTGGCCGACCCGGCCGGGTGTCCGCTGGCGGGTGCTGCGCGACGCGCCCGGCCCGGACCGCGCGACGCCCGTGCCCGGCACCGGCGGGACCGCGTCCACCGCCGTCGACGCCGACCCGCCGGTCGGACTCCGCGTGCGGTACGCCGCCTTCCCCGTGGAGGACGGCAGGCCGACCGGGGTCCCGCTCGTCTCCCACCCGCTGCTCGTGGCGCCCGACGCCGAGGAGGCCGTCCTGGAGGACGGGCCCGCCCGGATCGCCGTCCGCTGGCGGCGGCCCCGCACCGCCACCGCCACCGTCCTCACCCTGACCGGGCCCGGCGCCCTCACCCTCCGGCACACCGCCGACCACACCGCCGGCCACACCGAGGAGCACGTCTTCACCGGACTCGAACCCGGCGCGTACCGCGTGCTTCTGACGGCACGCCACTCCTCACCCTCCGGCGAACCCGTCGACTCCCCCGGGGTCCTCCGGACCGTCACCGTCCACCCCTGGCCCCGGCCGCTCACCGCGCTCACGGCCGACGCCGGACCCGAGGAAGGCGTGCGGTTCACCGGGCGGGGCGCGGAAGGCGCCGAGGTGCGGCTCGTGGTCTGGCCCGAGGGGACCGCGCCCGCGCCCGGCACCGAACTGCGCGCCGACACGCTGCCCGCCCCGCTGCCCTGGGCCCGCTACGGCGCGCCCGGCCACACCGTGCCCGAAGTCGCCTTCGCCGGGCTCGTCAGCGCCGTCACCGTCCTCGGCGAGCGGGCGCTCGCCGGGCCCGGGGTGCGGCTCGACGTGCCGGGCCCGGTCGGCGCGCCCCGGGCCGTGCGGGAGCCCGGCGGGCAGGTGCGGCTCCTCTTCGACTGGCCGTCCGGGGCGGGGGCCGTGACCGCCGCCTGGCCCGGCGGCGACCTGCGGATCAGCCGCAGCGCCTACGTCCGCGAGGGACTGCGGCTGCCCCTCGGGCCCGGGCCCTCCCGCGTCACGCTCCGCCCGCACGTGCCCGAGCCGGGGGACGGACCCGCCGGGGACGGCGACGCCCGGGGCGCGGGCCGTGACATCGCGGACGGGACCGCCGGACCCGGCGGCACCGGGGCCCGGAGCAGCGGCGCCGGGACCGGGGGCCGGGCCGGGGACGGCAGCGCCGGGGGCGGGGGCCGGAGCCGTACCGCCCGGACCGTCGTCGGCGTCCGCCGCGCGCCCGTCGGCGTGGACGTGCCCGGGGAGGCCGTCGTGCGGTACCGGCTGCTGACACGGCGGCGCGGGCTCAGAGCGCGGGTGCCGTACGCCGTCGAAGTGAGCGCCGAAGGGCACGACCCGGCCGTGCCGCTGCCCGAACTCGTCCTCGTCCACCAGACCGCGGTGCGGCCCCGGCACGCCGAGGACGGCACCGTCCTGCTCAGGATCGACGGCGCGGCGCTCGCCCGCGCCCCGCTCCAGACCCTCGAACTCCCGCCGGTCCCGGACCTGTCCCGCCCGCCGTACGCGCTCCGCGCGTTCCTGCTGGGCGACGGGGCCGGAGCCGTACGCCTCGAAGAACCCGCCCTCACGACCCTGGTGGTGCGCTGACATGACGACGGTGATCTGCCCCTACTGCTTTCACCGCACACAGGCCGCCC